>NZ_JAFJMJ010000003.1:0-349598 GCF_017309385.1 Amycolatopsis sp. 195334CR
GCTGACCCGGCTGACCCGGCTGACCCGGCTGACCCGGCTGACCCGGCTGACCCGGCTGACCCGGGCTGAGCCGGACCGATGCCGGACTGAGCCGGACCGATGCCGGACTGAGCCGGGCTGATGCCGGACTGCCCCGGACTGACGCCGGACCGAGGCCGGACTGAGCCGGGCTGACTCGCCTGACGCGGGCTGACCCGGCTCTGGTAGCGCACTGCCCCTTTTCCCGCGCGCCCGATCTGAGTACCGTAGTGTATACCGTATGCACCGGGACGGGATGGGAGCGGGAAGATGAGCGACATGGCCGACCGCGCACGCGCCGTGGTCGACGCACACCGCGGTGACCGGGGCGCGTTGCTGCCGATACTGCACGGGCTGCAGGCCGAGTTCGGCTACGTCGACCAGGCACTGCTGCCCCTCGTGGCCAAGGAGCTGAACCTCTCCCGCGCCGACGTGCACGGCGTGGTCAGCTTCTACACCGACTTCCGCACCGAACCGGCCGGGCGCACCGTGGTGAAGCTGTGCCGCGCGGAGGCCTGCCAGTCGGTCGGCGCGGAACGCCTGGTCGCGCACGCCGAGCAGGTGCTCGGCAGCAAGGTCGGCCAGACCACCGCCGACGGCTCGGTGACCCTGGAGCAGGTCTTCTGCCTGGGCAACTGCGCGCTCGGGCCAGCCGGCCAGGTCGACGGGCGGCTGCACGGCAACCTCGACGAGGCCGCGCTGGACAGCATCATCGCCGAAGCGGAGGCGGGCAAGGCATGACCATCACGATCTACGTCCCCAGGGATTCCGCGGCCGTTTCGGTCGGCGCCGACGCGGTGGCCGAGGCCATCGCGCGCGACGCCGAGGCGCTCGGCGAGGACATCCGCGTGGTGCGCAACGGTTCCCGCGGCATGCTCTGGCTGGAGCCGCTGGTCGAGGTGGCCACCGAAGCGGGCCGGATCGGCTACGGGCCGGTCACCCCCGGCCGCGCCGGCGAGGTGCTCGCCGCCGTGCTGGACGACGGCGAGCACGAACTGAACCTCGGCCGCGTCGAGGACCTGCCGTGGATGACCGGCCAGACCCGGCTCTGCTTCGCGCGCGTCGGCCTCACCGATCCGCTTTCCGCCGACGACTACCTCGCGCACGGCGGCACCGCCGGACTCCGGAAGGCGCTCGAACAGGACCCGGCGGAGGTCGTCGCCGCGGTGACCGGATCCGGGCTGCGCGGCCGCGGTGGTGCCGGGTTCCCCGCCGGGATCAAGTGGAAGACCGTGCTCGACGCCCCGGCCGAGCAGAAGTTCATTTGCTGCAACGCCGACGAGGGCGACAGCGGCACCTTCGCCGACCGCATGCTGATCGAGGGCGACCCGTTCTGCCTGATCGAGGGCATGACCATCGCCGCGTACGCGACCGGGGCCACCGAGGGCTACGTCTACCTCCGCTCCGAGTACCCGGACGCGGTCGCCACCCTGCGCCAGGCCATCGAGATCGCCTACGCGCGCGGCTGGCTCGGCGAGAACGTCCTCGGCACCGGCACCCACTTCGACCTGTTCGTGCGCGTCGGCGCGGGTGCCTACATCTGCGGCGAGGAGACCTCCATGCTGGAAAGCCTGGAGGGCAAACGCGGCATGGTGCGGGCGAAACCGCCGATCCCGGCGATCACCGGCCTGTTCGGCAAGCCGACCGTGGTGAACAACGTGCTCACGCTCGCGTCCGTGCCGGTGATCCTCGCCGACGGCGCCGAGGCCTACGCCGCGCTCGGCCGCGAACGCTCGCGCGGCACCCAGGTGTTCCAGCTGGCGGGCAACATCGCGCGCGGCGGGGTGTTCGAGACCGCGTTCGGCATGTCGCTGGCCGAGCTGATCAACGACTACGGCGGCGGCACCCGCTCGGGCAGGCCGGTGCGCGCGGTCCAGGTCGGTGGCCCGCTCGGCGCCTACCTCCCGGCCTCGCAGCTGGACGTGCCGCTCGACTACGAGGCGTTCACCGAGGTCAACGCGATGCTCGGGCACGGCGGCATCGTGGTCTTCGACGACACCGTCGACATGGCGTCGATGGCCCGGTTCGCGATGGAGTTCTGCGCGGAGGAGTCCTGCGGCAAGTGCACGCCCTGCCGGGTCGGCTCGGTGCGCGGGGTGGAGACCATCGACCGGATCAGAGCCGGTGAGGACCCCGACGCGAACCTGGCGCTGCTCGGCGACCTCTGTGACCTGATGACCGACGGATCGCTGTGCGCGATGGGCGGGCTCACGCCGAACCCGGTGCTCAGCGCGCTCCGCCACTTCCCGGACGACTTCACCGCGCGGCAGGAGAGCCAGTCATGACGCTGTACAAGGAACACGACCTCGGCACCCCCGCGGTACCCGGCCCGGCCACGGTTTCGGTGGAGGTGGACGGCCACCCGGTGGTGGTGCCCGAGGGCACCTCGGTGATGCGCGCGGCGGCGATGACCGGGATCGACATCCCGAAGCTGTGCGCCACCGACAGCCTCGACGCGTTCGGCTCGTGCCGGCTGTGCCTGGTCGAGATCGACGGCCGCCGCGGCACGCCGGCCTCGTGCACCACGCCGGTCGCCGAGGGCATGAAGGTCCGCACGCAGACGCCGCGGGTGGAGAAGCTGCGCCAGGGCGTGATGGAGCTGTACATCTCCGACCACCCGCTCGACTGCCTGACCTGCTCGGCCAACGGCGACTGCGAACTGCAGGACATGTCCGGTGTGGTCGGCCTGCGCCAGGTCCGCTACGGCTACGAGGGCGAGAACCACCTCGACCTCCTGGCCGACACGAGCAACCCGTACTTCGACTTCACCCCGTCCAAGTGCATCGCCTGCTCGCGGTGCGTGCGGGCGTGCGGCGAGGTCCAGGGCACCTTCGCGCTGACTATCGAGGGCCGCGGCTTCGAGTCGAAGGTGGCCGCGGGCGCCGGCGAGTTGTTCATGGACTCCGAGTGCGTCTCCTGCGGGGCGTGCGTGCAGGCCTGCCCGACCGCCACGCTGCAGGAGAAGTCGGTGGTCGAGCTGGGCATGCCGACCCGCAGCGTGATCACCACCTGCGCCTACTGCGGGGTGGGCTGCTCGTTCAAGGCCGAACTGCGCGGTGACGAACTGGTGCGCATGGTGCCGCACAAGGACGGCGGCGCTAACGAGGGCCACTCCTGCGTCAAGGGCCGGTTCGCCTTCGGTTACGCCACGCATCCCGACCGCAAGCTCAAGCCGATGGTCCGCGAGAGCATCACCGACGAGTGGCGCGAGGTCGAATGGGACACCGCGATCACCTACGTGGCCGACAAGATGCGCGAGGTGCAGGCGCGCCACGGCGTCGGCGCGATCGGCGGCATCACCTCCTCCCGCTGCACCAACGAAGAGGTGTACGTGGTGCAGAAGATGGTGCGCGCCGCGTTCGGCAACAACAACGTCGACACCTGCGCGCGGGTCTGCCACTCCCCCACCGGCTACGGGCTCAAGCAGACCTTCGGCACCTCGGCGGGCACGCAGGACTTCCGCTCGGTGGCGGCCTCCGACGTGATCGTGGTGATCGGCGCGAACCCGACCGACGGGCACCCGGTGTTCGCCTCGCGGATGAAGCGGCGGCTGCGCGAGGGCGCGAAGCTGGTGGTGATCGACCCCCGCCGGATCGACCTGGTCCGCTCCCCGCACATCGAGGCGGCGCACCACCTGCAACTCGCGCCGGGCACGAACGTCGCGGTGGTCAACGCGATGGCGCACGTGGTGGTCACCGAGGGGCTGGTCGACCAGTCCTTTGTGGACGAGCGCTGCGAGGACTTCGAGGACTGGGCGGAGTTCATCGCCCGGCCGGAGAACAGCCCGGAGGCGATCGAAGAGCTCAGCGGGGTCCCGGCGGCCGACCTGCGGGCCGCCGCGCGGCTGTACGCCACCGGCGGCAACGCCGCGATCTACTACGGCCTCGGCGTCACCGAGCACAGCCAGGGCTCGACCATGGTGATGGGCATGGCGAACCTGGCCATGGCGACCGGCAACATCGGCCGCGAGGGCGTCGGGGTCAACCCGTTGCGCGGGCAGAACAACGTGCAGGGTTCGTGCGACATGGGTTCGTTCCCGCACGAGCTGTCCGGGTACCGGCACGTCTCCGACGACGCGGTCCGCGAGGTGTTCGAGACGCTCTGGGACCGGCCGCTGCTGGCCGAACCCGGCCTGCGCATCCCGAACATGTTCGACGCGGCGATCGACGGCACCTTCCGCGCGTTGTTCGTCCAGGGTGAGGACATCGCGCAGTCCGACCCGAACACCAAGCACGTCACCGCCGCGCTCGAAGCCCTCGACCTGCTCGTGGTGCAGGACCTGTTCCTCAACGAGACCGCCAAGTTCGCGCACGTGTTCCTGCCCGGCACCTCGTTCCTGGAGAAGGACGGCACCTTCACCAACGCCGAGCGCCGGATCAACCGGGTGCGCCCGGTGATGGCCCCGAAGACCGGCAAGCACGAGTGGGAGATCGTCTGCGAGATCGCCGAGGCGATGGACTACCCGATGTCCTACGCGGCGACCAGCGAGATCATGGACGAGATCGCCGCGGTGACGCCGACCTTCGCCGGGGTGTCGTTCGAGAAGCTGGACAAGCTCGGCAGCGTGCAGTGGCCGTGCAACGACGCCGCGCCCGAGGGCACGCCGATCATGCACGTGGACGGCTTCGTGCGCGGGAAGGGCCGGTTCGTGCCGACCACCTACGTGCCGACCGAGGAGCGCAGCACCCGCAAGTTCCCGCTGATCCTGACCACCGGGCGGATCCTGAGCCAGTACAACGTGGGCGCGCAGACCCGGCGCACCAAGAACGTGGCCTGGCACCCGGAGGACCTGCTGGAGATCCACCCGCACGACGCCGAGGTCCGCGGCATCGCCAACGGGGACGAGGTGGCGCTGTCGAGCCGGGTGGGCGAGACGAAGTTGCGGGCGATCCTGTCCGACCGGATGCCGGTCGGCGTGGTCTACACCACCTTCCACCACCCGGTGACCGGGGCGAACGTGGTGACCACGGAGAACTCCGACTGGGCGACGAACTGCCCGGAGTACAAGGTGACCGCGGTGCAGGTGGCCCTGCGCACCGCGGTCCCGGCGATGGCGGAGTAGGCGATGAAGACGAACCCGCAGGTGCGCCTGGCCAACGAGATGGCGCTGCAGTTCCGCGGTCAGCCCGCCGAGCGGGCGGGCGCGGCGATCGCCCACCACATCCGGCAGTTCTGGGATCCGCGGATGCGCGCGGACCTGCTGCGCCGGGTGGCGGACAATCCGTCCGATGTGGACCCGCTGGTGCTGGCGGCGGTGCCGCACCTCTCCTGAAGACACGAAAAACGCCGGGAGCCCCGGTGGGCGCCGAGGGGGTCAGCACCGCACCGGGTCCCCCGGGGGATCAGTGGGTGTTCGTGTCCAGTGCCACCGCGATGTCGGTGATCAGCAGCGGGAACACGCCGACCGCGGTGGCCAGTCCGGTCAGCGGGTCGAAGGTGTAGAGGGTCGCGTCACCGTACGGCGGCACGAGCAGGGTGGCGAAGGCCGTGTTCGTCACGGTCTTGCCGCCGACCAGGTCGCTGTAGATGTCGGCGCCGGCGTTCGTCGCCGCGGTGGTGCCGAGCGCGCCGGTGTTGGCCAGGAACCCGTTGTTGGCCGGTGACTGCACGGCCACGTTCGCGCTGATCGTGTTGATGTCGAACAGCGTGGTGGCGGTGGTGGCGTTGAGGTCGTTGTTGGTGTAGGCGGCCGCGGTCACCCCGGCGACCGTGGCGGTGTTGGGTCCGGTGCTCAGCATGCCGTCGGCGACGGTGGTGCCGGTGTTCAGGTCGTGCCGCAGGTTCTGCCCGGTGTCGCTGACCACCCGCAGCCGGTCGGCGGCCGGGTTGAAGTCGACGCCGAAGGTGGTGCCGTGCAACTGGATGGTCAGCTGGGAAACCTTCGTCACCACCACGTCGGAGTTCCCGGTCGGCAGCGTGATGGTGTAGATGCCGCCCCAGTTGCCCACCGCGTAGAACTTGCCGTCCTGCGGGCGGAAGTCGATGCCGATGGCGGAGGTGTCCCCGACCAGGCCGCTGATCCGGCGGACCCAGTTGAGTTCCTCGGGCTTGTCCGTGAGGAACGTGGCCATCGTCCTGCCGTCACTGGTGATGCCGAACGCACGCAGGGAAACCGCTTCCGTGCCGTCGGTGCTGCCCGCGGCCGAACCGCTCGCCAGCCCGGCGGTGAGCGCCGCCGCGGCCACCAGCGTGGTCACCGCGGCGATGCCGCGCTTCATCCGTGACTTCGGTGACTCCATGGGTTTTTTCCTTCCCTCACCGCGGCATGCTGCCTGCCGCCAGGCGCCTCAGCCTTCCGGAGCCGGACGCGCGGTGTCATCGTGAGAGGCGGTGAAAACCGCGCCGGGCGTGGAAAGATCGAATTGTCACTTCGGGCAATCCGGGACCGGGGGTTCCACGCAATGAGTTGTCACCTCGTCGCGCTCTGCGTCGACGCACACGAACCGCGTGCTCTCGCACGCTTCTGGGCCGGGCTACTGGACTGGGAACCGGCCGGGGACGGCACCACGCTGCTGCCGCGCGACGACACCGGGTTCCGGCTGCGGTTCCTGCCGTCGCGGGAGCCGAAGACCACGCAGAACCAGATGCACTTCGACCTGACCAGCACCTCCCTCGACGACCAGCGGACGACCGTGGCCAGGGCCCTCGCACTGGGCGGCAGGCACATCGACATCGGCCAGCGCCCCGAAGAGGAACACGTGGTGCTCGCCGATCCCGAGGGCAACGAGTTCTGCGTCATCGAGCCGGGCAACGGGTTCCTCGCCGACTGCGGCTTCGTCGGCGCGCTGGCGGGTGACGGTTCGCCGGAAGCCGGGTACTTCTGGAGCGCGGCGCTGGGCTGGCCGCTGGTCTGGGACCAGGACCAGGAGACCGCGATCCGGTCGCCGCACGGCGGCCCGAAGCTCACCTGGGGCGGTCCGCCGCTGCCGCCGAAGACCGGGAAGTACCGGCTGCACTTCGACCTGATGCCCGACGGCGACCAGCGCGCCGAGGTCGACCGCCTCCGCTCGCTCGGCGCGACCCCCGCCGACATCGGGCAGGGCGAGGTCAGCTGGGTGGTGCTGGCCGATCCCGACGGCCACGAGTTCTGCCTCCTCGACCCGCTGACCCCGCCCGGTGCCTAGGAATGGAGCGTGTAGTGCGGGAAGTTGCCCGGGGGCCGCTCACCGGCCGGGCCCTGGGTGACCGAGCGCACCAGCAGTTCACCACCGACGAACGCACCCCGCCACGAGGCGCCGAGCCCGCCGAACAGCTCGTCCCGGTCCCCGCGCGAGCGCGGCCGGTTGACGCCCACCTTGAACGCGCGCACCTGCGCCGAAAGCCGTTGCGCGGTGGTCTCCTCGTCGCAGGACAGGGTGGCCACCAGCGCCCCGTTGCTGACGTTCATCGCGGCCAGCAGCTGCGCCTCGGTGTCCACCACCTCGATCGTGTCGACCGGGCCGAACGGCTCGGCGTGGAACAGCGGTGACGAGCGCGGCGGGTCCAATATGGACACCGGGGCCAGGTAGGCGGAGGTGTCCTGGCCGGGCAGGAAGCGCCCTTCGGCGACCTCACCGCGGTGCAGCGGCACCCCGCCGTTGCGCACCGCCTCCTCCACCTGGTCGGCCAGCTCCTTCGCCTTGCCCGCGTTGATCAGCGGGCCGAAATCCAGTTCCGGCAACGGGTCGTCCGGCGCCTCGACGGCGAGCGGGTGGCCGAAGCGCACCGAGCGCACGGCGGGCAGGTACACCGAGAGGAAGCGGTCGAACAGCTCGCGCTGGACCACGAACCGCGGATAGGCCGTGCACCGCTGCTTGGCGTAGTCGAAGGTCTTGCGGATCTGCCCGGCGAGGGTGTCCCAGTCCCCGTACTCCCACACGCCCCAGCAGTTCAGCCCCTCCTGTTCGAGCACGTGCCGCTTGCCGGGATCGGCCAGCGCGGCGGCGATCCGGCCGCCGGCGTCCCGTCCGCCCACAAAGGACACACAGCCCAGCGAGGGGCCGCCGACCAGCGGGCCGGACAGTTCCGCGCCGCTGCCGCTGAGCAGGGTCAGCGGCAGCCCCTCGCGCACCGCCAGCGCCACCGCCATGGTCAGGCAGCACAGCCCGCCGTCGGTCGGGGTCTTGGCGATCACCGCGTTGCCCGAGAGGGCCTGCACCAGCATCGCGTGCATCAGCACGCTCATCGGGTAGTTCCAGCTGGCGATGTTGCTGACCGGGCCGTCCAGCGGGACGCGGCCTTCCAGCATCGGCTCGATTTCCTCGACGTACCAGCGCACCCCGTCGATGCAGCGGTCCACGTCGGCCATCGCCAGCCGCCACGGTTTGCCGATCTCCCACACCAGCAGGAGGCCGAGCAGTTCGCGGTGCTCGGTCAGCGAGTCCAGCGCCGCGCCGACCCGCGCCTTGCGTTCGGCCAGCGGCACTTCGCGCCAGCGGAGGTGGGCGTCGAGCGCGGCGGCCACCGCGTCGGTGGCGGTGCCCGCGGTCAGCCGCGGGGGCCCGTGGATGGCGCTGCCGTCCACCGGCGAGGTGGCGTCACCGGGCCTGCCGTCCCACGTCCACCGCCCGCCCCAGTGGTTCGCCACGCGTTCGGGCGAGAACGCCTCGGGGGCCAGAGCGCAGGAACGCCCGTAGGCCGAGGCCCAGTCAGTACCGGGTTTGAGCGAAAAACTACCCATCTGTACTCCTTGCCGGAAGGTGCCGGGAAAGGGTGTGTTCTGCGTCTCAAGACCTGTAGACTGTATGCAGTATGGAACATGTTGGCAACGCCGTTCTCGGTCGGAGGCGAAGATGAGCCCGTCTGGCGCACCGCAGCAGCAGGAGGAAGTCCGGGGGTTCTGGACCCGCTCCCCCGGCCCGTACCGCGTGTTCGGCTACCTGGGCCGCACCTACCGGGTCGGGCCCGCCGCCGAGCAGCTCACCGGCCGCTCGCGCGCCTGGGTGCTCGGCCCGGCGCTCGCCGCGATGGCCGCGATCGGCGTGCCGCAGTACGCCTTCGGCCTGCTGGTGCCCGGCCTGCTCGACCGCGGCTGGACCATGGGCCAGGCCTTCGGGCTCCTCGCGCTGTGGACGGTGTTCCAGGCCGGTGCCGGCTTCCCCGCCGCCTACCTCCGCGAACGCGGTCGCATCGGGCCGCGCGCGGCCATGCTGACCGGCGCGGTGCTGGTGCCGCTCGGCCCGCTCGCGCTCGCCTTCGACTCCGGCCTCGCCGGGGTGCTCGGCTATTCCGTGCTCTCCGGAACCGGCGCCGGATTGGTCTACGCCACCTGTTCCTCCACCGTGGCCAAGTGGTTCCCCGAACGGTCCGCGGCCGCGACCAGCCTGGCCACCGGCGCGTTCGCCTGCGGCTGCGTGCCGTTCGTGGTGGCGTTCGCGCTCGGCAGCGGGACCGGCACCCTCTCCCCCGTGCTGATCGCCACCGCGGTGGTGCTCGCGGCGGTCATCACCACCTCCGCGCTGCTGTTCCGCGATCCGCCACCGAACTGGTGGCCGCCGCACCTCGACCCGCGCGAGTGGGCACTGGACCGCCGCCGCAACCCGCGCCGCGCCGCCCGCCAGTACTCCTCGCGGCAGGCGTTGCGCACCGGCGCGCTGCCGCTGATGTACGTGATCGTTTTCCTTGCCAGCGCGGTATCCCTGCTCGACGTGGCCTTCCTCGCGGTGATGGCGGCCGATCGCGGCCTCGGCCTCACCGCGGCCGCGATCGGCACCTGCCTGCTGGTCGGCGTGAACGGGGTCGGGCGCTCGCTGGCCATCCGCGTCTCCGCCGAAGCCGGGCGGGTGCGCACGATCCGCGCGGTGGTCGCCATCCTGGGTGCCGGGCAGCTCGTGCTGGCCGGTGCGGTCGCCTCCGGTTCGGTGCCCCTGCTGCTGATCGCGGCGATCGTGGCCGGGGCCGGCGGCGGTGCCTTCTACCCGCTGTTCGCCAGCCTGGCGCGCGAGTACTTCGGCGAGCGCTCGCACCTGGAGACCAACGCGGTCATCTACAGCGCGAAGGCGCTCGGCGGCGTGGCCGGGGTGGGCGCGGTGGCACTGGTGGCCCCGAGTTGGGGCTACCCCACGATCTTCCTGCTCGCCGGCGCGCTCGCGCTCGGGGCCGCCGCGTTGTGCCGCAGGCTGCGGCAGCCGGGTTTGCTCAGCACGATTCCGGTTACCCGGTCTCCAGTGCCCGGAGTTTGAAAACCCAGGGGGATGACCACACTTTCGGCGGTAATCCGCGCCGGTGGTCACCCCGTGCGGTGGAGTCCGGCGCACCCAGGTGAAAGCCATGTCACACTGGAAACACCCGTTGTGTGACTGCGTTCACCAAACCGGACAAAGATTCGCATTGTATGCTGTAGGCAGTCGACGAAAAACTACGGGGAGTCGCCGGAGCCACCGGTGCCACTCCATGGACCAAGCCCTGGGAGACATCATGCAGCCGACGGAGTTGCCGACAAGCGTGGCGGCTCGCCGGATCGACCGGCCGGTGCCCCTGCGCGAGCGGGTGTACCAGTCGATGCAGGAGCTGATCATCTCCGGGCACCTCGCGGCGGGCCAGCACCTGGTCGAGAGCGAGCTGGCGGAGATGCTGGGCGTGTCCCGCCAGCCGGTCCGGGAAGCACTGCAGCTGCTCAACTCCGAGGGCTGGGTGGACCTCCGCCCCGGCTACGGCGCCTTCGTCCACGTGCCCACCGAGGCCGAGGCCGACGAACTGCTGGTGGTCCGCGCCCTGCTGGAGACCGAATCCGCCCGCCTGGCCGCGCTGCACGCCGACGCGGCCGGGGTGGCCAGGCTGCGCGAGCTGTGCCGCCAGGGCGAAGCCGCGGTCGCCGTCGACGACATCGAAGGCATGGTGGAGGCCAACGCCGCCCTGCACCGCTGCGTGACCGAGCTGTCCGGCAACCGGGTCCTGCTCGACTTCGCCACCCAGGTCGACCGCCGGGTGCGCTGGTACTACACGCCGATCGCCCGCCGTCGCGGGAAGCGGTCCTGGCAGGAGCACGCGAAGATGGTCGACGCCATCGAAAAGGGCGATGCCGAGGCCGCCGCGCGGATCATGCGCGAGCACACCGAGCGGACCCGCAAGTCCTATTTGGACCAGCGCAAGTCCGCCGCCGAGCCCGAAGCCCCGCCGGCCCTGGTCCGCACCCGCCGCCGGCCCGGCACCGCGTCCGCGCGGCGGTAACCCCGCCCTGGCGCACACACCACCCCGAAGAAACACCAAGAACCCCAGCACCGGGCGGGCCGACGACGACCCGCCCGGTGGGAGAAACCCTGGGTACCTCCGGAAAGAAGGTGAAACAGTTATGCGCACGATGAAGGAACTGATCAAGGACGTGCTCGGCGCGCCCCGCGGCTTCAACGCCGACGGCCGCGCGATGGGCCTCGGCCTGGCGACCGCGATGGAGGCCGCCCGCCGCGACCCCAGCACCGAGGTCGAGGACTACCTGCGCCGCGAGGCGGCGACGGGCAGCAGCGGCGAGCGGAACGCTCCCGTCTCCTGATCGGGTTCAGCCGGTGGCGACCGGCTCCTTGGCGCGGTCGGCCCGCGTCTTGAGCAGGCTCGCCACCGTGGTCACGGCCAGCGTGCCGATGATCACCGACAACGACACCACGATGGGGATGGCCGGGGCCCAGGCGACCCCGTCGTGGTGCAGCGCCTCGAGCACCAGCTTGATCCCGATGAAGCCGAGGATCACCGCGAGCCCGTAGGACAGGTAGACCAGCTTGTCCAGCAGCCCGCCGATCAGGAAGAACAGCTGGCGCAGGCCCATCAGCGCGAACGCGTTCGCGGTGAAGACCAGGTAGGGCTCCTTGGTCAGGCCGAAGATGGCCGGGATGGAGTCCAGTGCGAACAGCAGGTCGGTGGTGCCGATGGCGACCATCACGATCAGCATCGGCGTGACCAGCCGCCGTCCGTCCACTTTGGTCACCATGCGGGCGCCGTCGTAGTCGTCCGAGGTCGGCAGCACCCGCCGGGTCAGCCGCAGTACCGCGTTCTCCTTGAAGTCCTCCTCGTCGTTGTCGTGCCGCATCAGCTTCCAGGCGGTGAACACCAGGAACGCGCCGAAGACGTAGAACAGCCAGGCGAAGCTCTCCAGCGCCTGCGCGCCGACCGCGATGAAGACCGCGCGCATCAGCAGCGCCAGCACGATGCCGACCAGCAGCACCTTCTGGCGGTAGAGCTTCGGCACCGCGAAGGTGCCCATGATGATCACGAACACGAACAGGTTGTCCACCGAGAGGGAGTACTCGGTGAGCCAGCCGGCGAAGAACTCGCCGCCTGCCCTGGGCCCGGCGAAGGCCACCAGGCCCAGGCCGAACAAGCAGGCCAGGCCGACGTAGAGCGCGACCCACCCGGTGCACTCGCGCAGCGAGGGATCACGGGGATTGCGGGCCACCAGCCAGAAGTCGAGCAGGATGACGGCGGCCAGCACGGCCACGGTCACCATCCACACCCAGGCGGGAAACACGGGAACGTCCACGGGCACCTTTCCTCGTCACCGGCGTTGGGCACGTGCTTTCGCTTTCGCCTCCCGCCTGGCCTGCTTCGCCGAATACAGCAACCGCGAATGCGCGGCGTACCGGTCGTAGGCCACCGCGGCCGCCGGGTTGCGGGTGGCGACCTTCGCCAGCCACTGCGGCGCGATGCGCTCGTGCATCCACAGGAACCCGATGGCGAACCCGGCGCTGACGATCGCCTGGAAGGCCAGGAAACCGAACACGTCGGCGGGCAGCCCCGGTTCCCCGAAGATGGCGTAGCGCGCGGCCACCTCCTGGATCAGCCTGGCCAGCGGGAACCCGACGAGCCAGAGCAGGGCGGCCGGGGCGAAGGTGCCCGGCCGGACCTTCCCGCGGACCATCAGCAGGCTGTACAGCCCGCCGACGAGCCCCAGCGGCAGCGCCAGCGCCGCCGCCGAGACCATCGCCCAGCCGGCGGGCTGACCGGCGATCGCGGTCAGTCCCCCGGCCAGCACCCCGGCCAGCGTGCCCACGGCGAACCCGGGAAAGGCCAGTTCACCGGTGCGGCGTAGGCCTTCCGTCGTCGGCGCGCCCATCAGTCGAGCACCACGCCGAAGCGGATCAGGCTGTAGAACAGCATGCCGAGGTAGAACACCGCGCCGAAGCCGATCACCAGGTTCGTCCACAGCTTGGGGCGGATCGGTTTCGGCAGCAGTTTGTTGTTCACCAGCAGCAGCACCACGCAGTAGGCACCCATCGCGAACGCGGACAGGAACGAGAGCACGTCCAGGATCTGGCTCGGTCCGTCGGCCGGGCCGAACAGCAGGATCAGGATGCCGAAGATGATCAGGCCCCACAGGAACCCGGCGTAGAGGTGGGACATCTTCAGCTTCTTCGCGCCGGGCACGAAGAAGTAGGTCATGTCCGCCTGGCCGCGTGAGAACGAGTCGAACAGGCCCAGCGTGGCGTTCATCCCGATCAGCGCGATGAAGCCGAGGAACACCGAGCCGAGCACCGGCCCGCCGACCGTGGCGAAGGTGTCCGACATCGCGCTGAGCGCCGCCTCGCGCTCACCGGACTCGATCAGCGCCTTGACGTCGGGGCTGGTGCGGTCGGCCGCGCGGGCCAGCACCGTGAACGAGATCGTCACCAGCATCGTGACGCCCCAGAACAACAGCAGCGCGTCGAAGGTGACCCAGCGCCGCCAGCCCTTCCACTTGCGCATCTCCTCCGGGTCGGAGGTGTCGAACATGTAGCCGCGCGAGGGCATCTGCTCCTCGTTGCCGGCGTGGCGCAGGCCGCGGATCTTCGGGATGTGGCTGCCCATGCCCGCCCCGCTGTCCCGCAGGTGCAGCGTGTACCACATCTGCTGCATGCCGGACGGGCCGGCGAAGGCGATCGAGCCCACCACGATCGGGAACCAGGTGGCCGACATGGCCTCCTGCGGGAAGTACCCGAAGGCGAACATGCCCGAGAGCGTGCTGGTCACGTCGCTCCAGTTGCCCACCATCGAGGCCACCACCGCGGTGCCGACCACCAGCAGGCCGATCATGATCGAGAGCAGGTTCTCCAGCAGGTTGTAGACCACCTTGGCCAGGCTGAAGATGATCCCGACCAGGACCAGGCCGACGCAGGCGGCCACCACCCACGGTATGCCGGTGATCTCCTCCAGCGCCGCCGCCCCGGCCGATACGTGGCCGGGCCAGATGTAGACCAGGATCGCCACCGCGAAGAAGAACCACATGAGCGGTTTGAAGATGCGCGCGGCGCCGGTGAAGATGCTCTCCCCGGTCGCCATCGCGTACCGCGCCATTTCCAGCATCACGATGGCCTGGAGCGTCACGCCGATCAGGAACAGCCATCGGATGTCCGGCCCGAACACCAGCACCAGCCTGGGCCACATGTAGGACTCGCCCATGCCGACGCCGAGCGCCACCAGGAAGACCGTCGGTCCGAGGATGTGGATCGACGGTGGTGCCTCGGGCAGCGGGCGGATCGGCATCGGCTCCAGGCCGCCTGCCTTCCATACCCGTTCCCCGGCCGGTGAGGCCGCGGCCTCACCACTCGCCGATCCCGAGATCGGCACTTTCGAAGAATCCACCATTGGCCTCTCCGTTTCACCGCGTTGTAGTCAGCCGCACTCTCATTTCCCGCGTGGAGACCCCCTCCCGGACCGCTCGCGTGGATCAGGCGGGCCGGAGCAGCCCGGCCGACCGCGCCCACCGGTACTTCGCGCCGAGAACCTGGACCGGGCGTTCGGTGGTGTACGGATAGGCCACGACACCGTGGTCGTAGAGGTACTCGCAGGCCTGCTCGACCTCGGTGTCCCCGGCCAGCGACGCGACCACGGGCTTGTCGATGCCCTGGTCCCTGGCCTCCTGCACGACCTTGGCGATCAGCTCGGCGAAGACCATCGGCGGGGTGACGATGGTGTGCCAGTAACCGAGGATGAGCGCGTGGATGCGGTCGTCGGTCAGGCCGAGCCGGACCGTGGCCTCGTAGGTCGACGGCGGTTCGCCGCCGGTGATGTCGATCGGGTTGCCCGCCGCGCCGAACGGCGGGATGAACTTGCGGAAGGACTCGTCCAGGTCCGGCGGGATGTCCATCAGGGACAGTCCGGCCTCGACGCAGGCGTCCGAGAGCAGCACGCCGGAACCGCCCGCGCCGGTGATGATCACGACGTTCTCGCCCTGGGGCGTGGGCAGCAGCGGCAGGCCGCGCGCGTACTCCAGCATCTCGTTCAGCCCCGGGGCGCGCACCACCCCGGCCTGCCGGAGGATGTCGTCGTAGACCTTGTCGTCCCCGGCCAGCGCGCCGGTGTGCGAGCTGGCCGCCCGCGCGCCGAGCGCGGTCCGCCCCGCCTTGAGCACCACCACCGGCTTCTTCTTGGTGATGCGCCGCGCGGCGTCGACGAAGGCCCTGCCGTCCTTGAGGTCTTCGAGGTGCATCGCCACGCAGGTGGTGTTGTCGTCGTGCTCGAAGAAGGTGAGCAGGTCGTCTTCGTCCACATCGGACTTGTTGCCCAGGCCGACGATGGCCGACACACCCATCTTCGTGGTGCGGGAGAAGCCGAGGATGGCCATGCCGATGCCGCCGCTCTGCGAGGTCAGCGCCACGCCGCCGCGCACGTCGTACGGCGTGCAGAAGGTCGCGCAGAGATTGCTCGGCGTGTAGTAGTAGCCGTAGATGTTCGGCCCGAGCAGGCGGATGCCGTGCCGCCGGGCCACTTCGACCACCTGGTCCTGCAGTTCGACGTTGCCGGTCTCGGCGAACCCGGACGGGATCAGCACCGCGGCCGAGACGCCCTTGGCCCCGCACTCCTCCAGCGCGCCCGGCACGAACTTCGCCGGGATGGCGAACACCGCGACGTCGATGTCACCCGGTACGTCGCCGATCGCCTGGTACGCCTGGCGGCCTTCGACCTCGTCGGACTTCGGGTTGATCGGGTAGATCCGGCCCGCGTACCCGCCACCGATCAGGTTGCGCATCACCGAGTTGCCGATCTTGCCCTGCTCGTTGGACGCGCCGATCACCGCGACCGCGGCCGGGTTCATCAGCTTCGTCATCACCCGCAGGATCTCGTCCGGCTCCGGCCGCACCGGCTCGGCGACCTCCTCGGTCTCCACCAGGATCCGGACGTCGGCCGCGGTGGCCCCGTCCTTGGTGGCGAACACCGGGTTGAGGTCCACCTCGGCGATCTCCGGGAAGTCGGTGACCAGCGCGGAAACCCGCTGGATCACCCCGGCCAGCGCGTCGGCGTTCACCGGGTCCGCGCCACGGGCCCCGCGCAGCACCTCGGCCGCCTCGATGCCGTCCAGCATGGACCTGGCCTCGCCGTCGTCGATCGGCGCCAGCCGGAAGGTGATGTCCTTGAGCACCTCGACCAGCACCCCGCCGAGGCCGAACGCGACCACCTTGCCGAAGGTGGAGTCGGTGGTCGCGCCGATGATCACCTCCTGGCCGCCGGCCAGCATCTGCTGCACCTGGATGCCGGCGATCTCGGCGGAAGCGTGGTACGCCTTGGCGTTCGCCAGGATCTGGCGGTAGCCCTCGCGCACCTCGTCGGCGCTGTTGACGCCGATCAGCACACCGCCCGCGTCGGTCTTGTGCAGGATGTCCGGCGAGACGATCTTCAGCGCCACCGGGAAACCGAGGTCCGCGGCCAGCTTCGCCGCCTCGTCCTCGGTGGTGGCCAGGCCCTCGCCCGGGGTCGGGATGCCGTAGGCCTCGCAGATCCGCCTGCCCTCGGGCGCGGTCAGCGCGGCCCGGCCTTCGGCTTTGACCTTGTCGAGGACTTCCCGTACCGCGGCGGTGTCCGCGTTGGTTTCCGACACCTCAGATCACTCCGTTCGACTGGAGCTCGGCGAACTCGGCGGCGTCCACGCCCAGCTCGCTGCCGTAGATTTCCTGGTTGTGCTCACCCAGCAACGGGGAGCGCTCGACCTCGACCGGCGAGTCCGACAGCTTGATCGGGCAGCCGACGGTGGTGAACTCCCCGCGCTCCGGGTGCTCGACCCGGACCACCATGTCGTTGTCGGCCAGCGAGGTGTCCTCGATCAGCTCCTTGGTGGACATGATCGGTCCACAGGGGACGTTGTGCGCGTTGAGCTTCGCGAGCACCTCCCACTTGCTGTGGTTGATCGTCCACTCCTCGATCAGCTGGAACATCTTGTCCAGCTTGGGCAGCCGCGCCTCCGGCGTGGCCCATTCGGGGTCGTCGGCCAGTTCCGGGCGGCCGATCAGCTTCGCGATCGGCTCCCAGCCGACCGGCTGCACGATCACGTACACGTAGTCGTTCGGCCCGCCGGGGGCGCAGCGCACCGCCCACCCCGGCTGCCCGCCGCCGGAGGCGTTGCCCGAGCGGGGAACCTCGTCACCGAAGTTCTCGTTCGGGTACTCCGCCAGCGGGCCGTGGGTCAGGCGCTGCTGGTCGCGCAGCTTGACCCGGCACAGGTTGAGCACCGCGTGCTGCATGGCCACGGTGACCCGCTGTCCGCGCCCGGTGTGCTCGCGCTGGTAGAGCGCGGCGAGAATGCCGGCCACGGTGTGGATGCCGGTGCCCGAGTCGCCGATCTGCGCGCCGGTCGCCATCGGCGCGCCGTCCTCGAAGCCGGTGGTGCTCATCGAGCCGCCCATCGCCTGCGCGACCACCTCGTAGGCCTTGAAGTGCTTGTACGGCCCGTCGCCGAAGCCCTTGATGGAGGCGTAGATCAGCCGCGGGTTGAGCTCCCGCAGCTTCTCCCAGCCGTAGCCCATCCGCTCGATGGTGCCCGGCCCGAAGTTCTCCACCAGGATGTCGAAGCGGGGCACCATCTCGGTGAACAGCTGTTTGCCCCGCTCGCTCTTCATGTTCAGCGTGATGCTGCGCTTGTTGCTGTTCAGCATGGTGAAGTAGAGACTGTCCACATCGGGCAGATCGCGCAGCTGCTTGCGGGTGATGTCGCCCGAGGGCGCTTCCAGCTTCACCACGTCCGCGCCCAGCCAGGCCAGCACCTGGGTGCACGACGGGCCGGACTGCACGTGGGTCATGTCGAGCACGCGGATGCCCGCCAACGCCTTGGTCATCTCGGCCTCCCCTACTTGTACATGGTCTGGTTCATCGTTCCCGGCGCGTAGACGTCGGGGTCGACCCAGACGTTGATCAGCGACGGCTTGCCGGACTCGCGGGCGCGCTCCAGCGCGGGCCGGATGTCCGCCGGGTCGCGGACCTCCTCGCCGTAACCGCCGAGCATGCGGGCGAACTCGTCGTAGCGGACGTCGCCGAGGGTGTTGCCGATGCGGCCGCGTGGTTCGCCGTACTTCTGGATCTGGCCGTAGCGGATCTGGTTCATCGACGAGTTGTTCCCGACGATGCCGACGAACGGCAGGTTGAACCGGACCATCGTCTCGAAGTCCCAGCCGGTCAGGGAGAAGGCGCCGTCACCGAAGAGGCAGACCACTTCGGACTCGGGCCGGGCGTACTTGGCCGCCATCGCGAACGGCACGCCGACGCCGAGCGTCCCGAGTGGACCGGGGTCCATCCAGTTGCCCGGTGCCTTGGGCTGCACCACCTGCCCGGAGAAGGTGACGATGTCGCCGCCGTCGCCGATGTAGATGGAGTCTTCGGTGAGGAACTCGTTGATCTCGTGCACCAGCCGGTACGGGTCGATCGGGTTCTGCTCGGAGAGCTGGCGCGGCAGGCGCTTCTGGTACGCCTCGTTCTCCACCGCGCGCAGTTCCTCCAGCCACGCCTTGCGCTTGACCGCGCCGTTGCTGATCCGGCCGGTGGAGGCCGCGGTCACCGCGGTCAGCACCAGGCCGGCGTCGCCGACGATGCCGAGGTCGACGTCGCGGTTCTTGCCCACCGTGCGGTAGTCGAGGTCGACCTGGACCACGGTGGCCTCGTGCGAAAGCCTGCGCCCGTAACCCATCCGGAAGTCGAACGGGGTGCCGACGATGATGATCAGGTCGGCGTTGTTGAAGGCGTAGCGGCGTGAGAGCTGGAAGTGGTGCGGGTCCCCGGGCGGCAGCGTGCCGCGGCCGGAGCCGTTCATGTACGCGGGTACGTTGAGCCGCCGCGCGAACTCGGTGGCCGCCTCGGTGGCCCGGCAGGTCCACACCTGGCTGCCCAGCAGCACGCACGGCTTTTCCGCGTGCGCCAGCAGGTCCGCGAGCTTCTCGATGGCCACCGGGTCACCGGCCGAGCGGGTGGAGGCGCGGTAGTGCCCCGCCTCGGGCACGCGGGCCTTCTCCACCGGGACCTTCGCGTCGAGCACGTCGCGCGGGATCTCCAGGAACGACGGCCCCGGCGCGCCGTGGAAGCACTCGCGGAAGGCCATCGAGACGATGTCGGCCGCGCGTTCGGTGGCGGGCACGGTGGCCGCGAACTTGGTGATCGGGGTCATCATGTCCACGTGCGGGAGGTCCTGCAGGGAGCCCATCTTGTGCTGGGACAACGCGCCCTGGCCGCCGATCAGCAGCATCGGGCTCTCCGCGCGCAGCGCGTTCGCCACGCCGGTGACCGCGTCGGTGGTGCCGGGGCCGGCGGTGACCACCGCGCAGCCCGGCTTCCCGGTGATCCGGGCGTAACCGTCGGCGGCGTGCGCCGCGACCTGTTCGTGCCGGACGTCGACCACGTCGATGCCCTCGTCCACGCACCCGTCGTAGATGTCGATGATGTGCCCGCCGCAGAGGGTGAAGATCACGTCCACGCCCTCGGCCTTGAGTGCTTTCGCCACGAGGTGGCCGCCTGAGATCAGTTCGGGCGTTTCCGTACGCGCCGGCTCACTGACCCCCGCGGCGCTCTCCGGCACTGTCTGGACCGTCTGCGCCATTGCCTCGTCACTCCTCACTCGGTCGTACTGCCGTACCCGCTGAGCTGATTCCGCATACTGCATACCGTATGAATCCATATCGTGGACCTCGGCGCTGACCGTGTCCACCCCCAATCGTCGGATGACCGCGATCTTCAGTCGCGCCAGTCGATCCGCGGCCAGCCGTCGGCGAGGCGGTGCACCCGCGCCACCGCTTCGGCCGCCGGGACACCGCGCCCGACCGCCACGCCGAGCAGGAACGCGGTGATCGGCGCGGCCGGTCTGGCCACCGCCGAAGCGGATTCCCTGGCCACCTTCAGCACCACCGCCCGCTCGCAGTCCGCGGCGTCAAGGCCGAGTTCGGCACAGACCGCCACGGTCCAGTCGTTGAGCATGTTCATGTCGCGCACACCTCGGTTTCGGGAGAGGCGAACACATTGACGAGAGGTACCCATACCGTATACTGCATACAATTCCTACACAAGGAGTGACGCCGTGAAAGTCGCTGTTCTCGGCGCCGGCGCCATCGGCGCGTATGTCGGTGCCCATCTCAGCCGGGCCGGAGCCGAGGTCCACCTCGTCGCCCGCGGCCCCCACCTCAAGGCAATGGCGGAAGCAGGCGTCCGCGTGCTCAGCGCACGCGGAGACTTCGTGGTCCGGCCACGGGTCACCGACGACCCGGGTTCCATCGGCCCGGTCGACCACGTGTTCCTCGGCCTCAAGGCCAACGGGTACGCCGCGGCGGGCCCGATGGTCAAACCCCTGCTGCACGAGAAGACCACGCTGATCGCCGCGCAGAACGGCATCCCGTGGTGGTACTTCCACAAGCTCGCCGGGAAGTACGAGAACTACCGCATCCACAGCGTCGACCCGGACGGGGCGGTCACCGCCGCGCTGCCGGTCGAGCGCGCCATCGGCTGCGTGGTCTACGCGGCCACCGAGATCACCGCGCCCGGGGTGATCACCCACCTGGAGGGCACCCGCTTCTCCATCGGCGAACCCGACGGCTCGATCTCGCCCCGGTGCTCCGAGTTCTCCGCGGCGATGATCGCCGGCGGGCTCAAGTGCCCGGTCGAAGCGGACCTGCGCCGCGACATCTGGCTCAAGCTGATGGGCAACATCGCCTTCAACCCGATCAGCGCGCTGGCCAGGGCCACCATGGCCGGGATCTGCCGTCACCTCGGCGCCCGCGAAGTGGTGGTGCAGATGATGCGGGAGACCCTCGCGGTGGCCACCGCGCTCGGCGCGAACCCCGAGATCTCCATCGAACGCAGGCTCGCCGGTGCCGAACGCGCCGGGGAGCACAAGACCTCCACGCTCCAGGACCTGGAGAAGGGCAAACCGCTCGAACTGGACGTGCTGTTGCAGGCGGTGGTGGAACTGGCCGAGCTGACCGGGGTCGAGGTGCCGACGGTGCGCGCGGTCTGCGCGCTGGCGGACCTGCTCAACCACCAGCTGGTGTCGGCCTGATGGGCAGGGTGACCGCGCGGCGGCGGGTCCTCCGGGTTTCGCCGTCCGGGCGGACGTCCCGCGCGGACACCCTGGCCGCCGAAGAACCACTGGAGGTGCGCGTCGGCGGGCGCGCGCTGTCGGTGACCATGCGCACGCCGGGCCACGACTTCGACCTCGCCGCCGGGTTCCTGGTGAGCGAGGGCGTGGTCGGCGCGACCGAGGAGATCACCGGGATCGCCTACTGCGCGGGCGCCACGTCGGACGGGTCGAACACGTACAACGTGCTCGACGTCCGGCTGGCGCCCGGCGTGGCGCTGCCGGAGTTCTCGCTCGACCGCAACGTCTACATGTCCTCGTCGTGCGGGGTGTGCGGCAAGGCGAGCCTGGACGCGGTCCGCACGGAGGCGCGGTGGTCGGTGCGGGAGGATTCTCTCGTTTTGGACCCCGCTGTGCTGTCGGGCCTGCCGGACACATTGCGTGCGGCGCAGCGGGTCTTCGACCGCACGGGCGGGCTGCACGCGGCCGGTCTGTTCACTGTGGACGGTGAGCTGCTGTGCCTGCGCGAGGACGTGGGGCGGCACAACGCGGTGGACAAGGTGGTCGGGTGGGCGTTGCGGGCGGGTCACCTGCCGCTGCGCTCGACCATCCTCCTGGTCTCCGGGCGGGCCTCGTTCGAACTGGTGCAGAAGGCCGTCATGGCGGGCATCCCCGCGCTGGCCGCCGTTTCGGCCCCTTCGTCACTGGCCGCCGACCTCGCCGAAGACACCGGCCTCACCCTGATCGGCTTCCTGCGCGGCGACACGATGAACGTCTACACCGCCACCCACCGCCTCACCTCGCTCACCCCGGTGCCGTGAATGTGGCTTTCACTGCGGATTTCGCGGTGAAAGCCACATTCACAGCAGGTGGTGGGAGCGGTCAGGGCTGGCCGGAGAGGCGTTCGGTCACCTTCAGCAGGGCGGAGTGGTCCAGGTGGCCGTGGCCCTGGGCCCGGGCGGCGGCGATGAGCTGCGCGGTCAACGCGCCGACCGGCAGCGCCACCTCCGCCTCCCTGGCGGCGGCGAGCACGATGCCCATGTCCTTGTGGTGCAGGTCGATCCGGAAGCCCGGCTGGAACTCCCGTGCCACCATCGACTTCCGCTTCAGTTCGAGGATCCGGCTGCCCGCCAGCCCGCCGGCCAGCACCTCCAGCCCGGCCGCGGCGTCCACACCGGACGCTTCCAGCAGCACGATCGCCTCGGCCACCAGTGCGTAGGTGCCGCCGACCACCAGCTGGTTCGCCGCCTTCACCGTCTGCCCGGCACCGTGCGGGCCGACGTGCACCACGGTCTTGCCGAGCACGTCGAAGATCCCGGTGGCGGCGAGGAAGTCCTTCTCCTCCCCACCGGCCATGATGGACAGCACGCCGTCGATCGCGCCCTGCTGGCCACCGCTGACCGGCGCGTCGAGCACCCGGACGCAGCGCGTGGCGGCGAGCGCGGCCACCCGGCGCGAGGTCTCCGGCCGGATGGTGCTCATGTCGATCAGCAGCGTGCCCGGTTTCGCGTAGTCGAGCACCCCCTCCTCGCCCAGCACCACCTCCTCCACCTGCGGCGAGTCGGGCAGCATGGTGATCACCACGTCGGCGTCGACCACCGCCTCGGCGATCCGGTCGCACGGACGGCCACCCGCGGCGACGAGCCGTTCGAGCGCCGGGCGGTGCACGTCGTACCCGGCCACCGTGTAACCGGCGGCCGCCAGGTTCACCGACATCGGGCCGCCCATGATGCCGAGCCCGATGAAACCGATCGACTGGGTCATTCGCCCTCCAAGAGCCGCCGCACCAGGTTGGCCGTTTCGGTCGGCGTCCGGCCGACGAGCACGCCGACGGCCTCCAGCGCCGCCTTCTTCGCCGCGGCCGTACCGGACGAACCGGAGACGATCGCGCCCGCGTGCCCCATGGTTTTCCCTTCCGGGGCGGTGAATCCGGCGACGTAACCGACCACCGGCTTGGTCACCCGCTCGGCGATGTACTCCGCCGCGCGTTCCTCGGCGTCACCGCCGATCTCGCCGATCAGCACGATCACCTCGGTGTCCGGATCGGCCTGGAACTCGGCCAGCGCGTCGATGTGCGTGGTGCCGATGACCGGGTCGCCGCCGATGCCGACCGCGGTGGTGAAGCCGATGTCCCGCAGTTCGTGCATCAACTGGTAGGTCAGCGTGCCCGACTTCGACACCAGCCCGATCGGCCCGGCCCCGGTGATGTCGGCCGGGATGATGCCCGCGTTGGACTTGCCGGGGCTGATCACGCCGGGGCAGTTCGGCCCGATGATCCGGGTCCGGCCGCCCTTGGCCACCGCGTGCGCCCAGAACCAGGCCGCGTCGTGCACCGGGATGCCCTCGGTGATCACCACGGCCAGGCCGATCTCCGCGTCGATCGCCTCGACCACGGCGTCCTTGGCGAACTTCGGCGGGACGAAGATCACCGAGGTGTCGGCGCCGGTTTCCACCATCGCCTTGCCCACGTCGTCGTAGACCGGCAGGTCCACCCCGCCGATCTGGGCGGTCTGCCCGCCCCGGCCCGGGGTGACCCCGCCGACCACGGTGGCGCCGGCGGCGAGCATGCGGGCGGTGTGCTTGCGCCCTTCGGACCCGGTCATGCCCTGGACGATGATCCGGGACCGGTCGGTGAGGAAGATCGCCATCGGCTCACGCTCCCGCTAGTTCGGCCGCGCGCCGCGCGGCGGAGTCCATGGTGTCGGCCCGGATCAGCCCGGGCAGGGCCGCGCGGTCGAGGATCTCCCTGCCCGCTTCGGCGTTGTTGCCGTCCAGGCGCACCACGATCGGCCGTTCCACGGTGCCGAGCAGGTCGAAGGCCTTGACGATGCCGTCGGCGACCGCGTCGCAGGCGGTGATCCCGCCGAACACGTTCACCAGCACGCTGCGCACGTCCGGATCGGACAGGATGATCTCCAGCCCGGCCGCCATCACCTCGGCCGAGGCGCCGCCGCCGATGTCGAGGAAGTTCGCCGGTGCCGCACCGGCCCCGGCCACCACGTCCAAAGTGGACATCACCAGCCCGGCGCCGTTGCCGATCACGCCGACGTGGCCGTCGAGCTTGACGTAGTTGAGCCCCTTGGCCTTCGCCGCCGATTCCAGTGGTTCCTCGGCTTCGGTGTCCACCAGTTCGGCGTGCGCCGGGTGGCGGAAGCCGGCGTTGGTGTCGAGCGTGACCTTGCCGTCCAGCGCGACGATCCGGTCGTCGCCGTCGCGGGCCAGCGGGTTCACTTCGACCAGCGTGGCGTCCTCGCCGACGAAGACCTCCCACAGCTTCACCAGTACGTCGGCGGCGGTGTCCGGCAGCCCGGCGGCCGCCGCGATTTCCTTGGCCTTGGCCAGATCCACGCCGCCGATGGCGTCGATCGGGACCCTGGCCAGCGAATCGGGGTTCTCCTCGATGTCCACCCCGCCCTCGGCCGAGGCCAGCGCCAGGAAGGTGCGCCCGGCGCGGTCGAGCAGGTAGGACACGTAGAACTCGGCGCGGATGTCCGAGGCCGGGGTGACCAGCAGGCGCCGGACCACGTGCCCCTTGATGTCCATGCCGAGAATGGCTTCGGCGTCCGACCACGCGGCTTCGGGGGTTCTGGCCAGCTTCACTCCCCCGGCCTTGCCGCGCCCGCCGGTTTTCACCTGGGCCTTGAGGACCACGGGAGTGCCGAATTCCGCGGCCGCGTCGACGGCGGCGCCGGGAGCGGTGACCACGCGCTGCGGGCCGACCGGAACTCCGTGCGCCGAGAACAGCTCCTTGGCTTGGTACTCGTACAGATCCACGATCTGTAGACTGTATGCAGTATGTAGCGCCGTGTCTAGGGTCGTTTTCGTGCCATACACGCTTGGTCGCCCAGGTCAAGGCTGTATCGCCGGGCCGCGCTGTGCTGGGATCTGCCCATGAGACGGCTGGTTCGCGCGGGCGCGATCGCGGTTACTTCCTTGGTCCTCTCGGGGCTCGCGGCACCGGTCGCGCTGGCCGGACCGGCCGGTCCCGGCGCGCTGTCGCACTTCGGCCTGGCGCGCAAGGACTGCCTCGGCACCGCGCGGAACACCACCAGCAAGGTGTGGTTCACCGTGGCCGGCGGGGTGCTCTCCGACGTCTACGCCCCGGCGATCGACAACACCAACGTCGAATCGCTGCAGTTCGTGGTCACCGACGGCCGCACCTTCACCGATCTGCAGAGCCGCGACACCACCTACACCGTGCGCTCCGCCGGGGCGGGCGGCATGGCCTGCGAGGTCACCTCCACCGCGCGCAACGGCCGCTACCGCCTGATCACCGAGTACCACACCGATCCGGCCCGTGACAGCGTGCTGCTGCGCACGCGGCTCGAACCGCTCACGGGTTCCGGCGCGGACCTCAAGGTCTTCGTCCGCTTCGACGCGAACATCAACGGCAACGGCGGGGGCGGCCCGGTCAACGGCGGTGCCGACGACGCCACCGTCGACGCGGCCACCACCGCACTGGTCAGCTCGGACCCGGAAACGCGCAGCAGCGCGCCCTCCCGCGACTACGGCACCCCGCTGGCCGCCGCGCTGCGCGCCGACCGGAAGTTCCTGGCCACGGTCAGCGGTTTCGCCGGCACCCCGACCGACGGGCTCACCCAGCTCGACAAGCACCGCAGGCTGACCTACCGCCACCCGTCGGCGGACGACGGGAACGTGGTGCAGACCGCGCAGCTCGACCTGAAGCCGAACCAGCCGGCCACGCTGTCACTCGGGTTCGGGCAGACCGCGCGGGCCGCGATCGACACCGCCGGGGCGAGCCTGGCAACGCCGTTCGACGAGAGCAAGAAGGCCTACGCGCAGGGCTGGGACGACTACGACCGCAGGCTCAAACCGTTGCGCTCCGGCGATACCGCCGCGTACAAGTACTCCGCCAACGTGCTGAAAGCCAGTGAGGACAAGACTTTCCCCGGCGCCATCGTGGCCTCGCTCGGCAGCCCGTGGGGCCAGGCGGTGAGCGCGGGTGACGCGCCCGGCGGACTGCCCGTCTACTTCGGTTCCTACCGCGAGATCTTCGCGCGCGACCTGTACGAGAGCTTCTCCGGCCTGATGGCCGCCGGTGATCTCGACACCGCGAAGGCGAGCGTGCGATGGCTGTTCGAGCGCCAGCAGCAGCCCGACGGCCGGTTCCCGCGCAACTCCCTGCTCAACGGGAAGAAAGCGCCGGACTCCGGCGGCGACCAGCTCGACGAGACCGCGTACCCGATCCTGATGGCGTTGCAGTCCGGTGCGGATTCCGGGCTGTACGACCACATCCGCCGGGCCGCGGACTTCCTGGTCGCGCGCGGCCCGTCGTTCGGCAGCGAACGCTGGGAGGAGCAGAGCGGCCACTCCCCCTCCACCATCGCCGCCCAGATCGCCGGGCTGGTCGCGGCGGGCACGATCGCCGGGCGCCACGGCGATCCGGCCCGCGCGCGGCTGTACCTGGCCACCGCCGACCACTTCCAGCGCAGCGTGAAGGCCTGGACGGTGACCACCACCGGGCCGTACGGCGACGGCCGGTACTTCCTGCGGTTGAGCAAGAACGGCGATCCCGACTCCGGGGTGTCGTACAACCTCGGGAACGGGTCGATCACGGTGGACCAGCGCGAAGTGGTCGACGCCGGGTTCCTGGAGCTGCCCCGGCTCGGCATCCTCCCGGCGAGCGATCCCGACGTGGCGCGTTCGCTGGCCGTCGCCGACCCGATCCTCAAGCGCGACACCCCGCGCGGGCCCGGCTGGTACCGCTACGGCACCGCGGCCGAAGGCAGCGAGGACGGGTACGGCGACTGCTACGAACCGGATCCGACGAACTGCGGTCCGACCGGCAGGCCGTGGCCAGGACCGAACACCGGCTCCGGGCACCTGTGGCCGGTGCTCGCCGGGGAGCGCGGTGAGCACCTCGTGCAGACCGGTGACCGTCAGGGCGCGACCGCGCTGCTGACCGCGATGCGGGGCCAGGCAACGGGTTCCGGGCTCATTCCCGAGCAGATCTGGGAGAACGCCCCGGTTCCGCCGTCCCCGTCCGGCACCGATCCGGCGATCGCGTCGATCGGCTTCGAGACCGGGGGCGCCGCCGGTTCGGCGTCCCCGTTGAGCTGGGCGCAGTCGGAGTCGATCCGGCTCGCCCGCAGCATCGACGTGGGCAGGCTGGTCGAGCAGCCCGCCGAGGTGCGCGGGCGTTATGTCGACCGGACACCGCCCGCCGCGGTGCCGGTCACGCTGAGCGCGCCGGATTCGGTCTCGGCCCCGAACGCCACCGTCACCGGGACCGCTCCCCCGGGCACCACCGTCGACGTCGCCGCCTCGCCGACCGACACCGGCGGCGCGACCACCGTGTTCACCACGACCGCCGACGCCGGCGGCCGGTTCCAGGCCGAAGTGCCGACGCCGCTGGGCACCACCGTGGTGACCGCGGCCGCGTCCGGCGCCGGTACCGGCCACGCCCAGCGCGTGATCAGTTCGGACTTCGTGTCCGGCACGGTCCTGCTCGACGTCACCGATCCCGAAGGCGACGACCACGGACCGGGCACCTTCACCTACCCGACCGCGGGCGACTTCCACGACGGCGCCTTCGACCTCCGGCGGTTCCAGGTGATCGACACCGGGGACCAGCTGGTGCTGCGGGCCGGGTTGCGCGATCTGACGCCGACGTTCGGTTCACCGCTGGGCGCGCAACTGCTCACCTTGTACGCACACGATCCGGCCACTCCGGGCGCGACCACCGCGCCGTTCCCGAGCCGCAACTACGCGATCGCCGCGGAAGACGCCTGGAGCAGGCGCATCGAGGTGCAGGGCTTCGCCGATCCGTCCTTCGTCGGCGCGGACGGGGTTTCCCTCGGTGCCGCGTCGGTCCAGGCGAGCCAGGCGTCGAGGACGATCACCGTCAGCGTGCCGAAGAGCGCGTTCGGCGCACCCGGTCCCGGCTGGAAGTTCGCCGTTGTCCTCAGTGGACAGGACGGCAACAGCCCGGACCAGGCGCGCCCGTTCACCACCACCGCCGGGCCCTACACCTTCGGCCTGTGCGCGGCCGGTGGTGCGGGCCCGGTGTGCGCCGCGGACCCGGCCGCGGCGCCCAAGGTGCTGGACGCGCTCACCCCGGCGGGCGTCGAGCAAGGGGTGATGCTCGACTTCACGCGCGGGCCGGTGCTGCTCCGCGGCGTGCCGCTGGGGTGAGCGCGGGCTTCAGCGGGTTCGGCGGGCTCAGCAGGTCAGGTTGCCGCCCGGGTCGACGCCGAGCACCCCGGCGAAGTTCTGGTACGCGGTGACCCGGCTCTGCACCTGGCCCGGGTTCTTGCCGTCGCATTCGAGCGCGCCGTTGATGCTGCGGATGGTCTCGCCGAAGCCGCGGCTGTTGACCATGGCGTCGTGCGGGGTCATCGTGCCGGGGCCGGTCTGGGTGTTCCAGTACCAGAGCCCGGTCCGCCAGGCCACCGCCGCGTCGTTCTGCACCAGGTACGGGTCGTTCAGCAGGTCGATGCCCAGCGCGTCGCCGGCCGCCTTGTAGTTGAAGTTCCAGCTCAGCTGGACCGGACCGCGGCCGTAGTAGGCGGCCTGCCCGGCCGGGCAGCCGTAGGGCTGGGTGGCGTCGCAGTAGTGCGGGTAGTTGTCCTGGTTCTGCTCCACGATGTGGACCAGACCACCGGTTTCGTGGTTGACGTTGGCCAGGAACGCGGCGGCTTCCTGCTTCTTCACCGTGTCACTGCCCGTGTTGGCGAAGCCGGGGTAGGAGCTCATCGCCGCGGTCAATCCGCTGTAGGTGTAGAAGGGGTTCCGGTTCGGGAACATCTGGTTGAACTGGGCCTCGCTGACCACGAACGCCGCCGCGTGCACGTCGTCTTCGGGGCCGGCCGAGGCGACCGACGGCAGCACGACCGCGAGCGCGCCCGCGGCCACCGAAGCCGCCAGCACGGCCAGCTTCCGGTGAATGGACTTGCGGATGGACATAGTGCCTCCATGCCAGGTGGGGACCGGCTGTCGCGGTCGGTCCGCAGGCGGACACGTTCCGCGACCTGGTATGCCCACCGACAGTGGACTAGACCAATGTCCCCGTCAAGACGCGTGGCGCACCTTGTCCGGTTTTGTCAGAAGATTCCCAACCGTGTTCACACCATTCACCAACATGTCCACAGTGGACCTTCCGAGGGCGGCCGATCACGGCTCCCACCTGGGAGGGAGGCGGTTCGTCCCGTGGCGGGAACCGGCGGGCGCGGCCACGGGGCGAGGCTGAAGCCATGACCGTTCGCACCGCCGTCCCCCGCTGGGCGAGGATCGCCGCCCACGCCGTCCCGCTCGTCATCCTGCCGTCCGGGCTGTGGCGGATCGGCGCGATGCTGGGGATCCCCGCCTTCACCACGCTGCCCGCCACCACCGCCGACCACGCGTACATGCTGCTGCTCACCGTGGTGGCCGAAGGCCTGGGCCTGCTCACCCTCGGCCTGGTCCGGCCGTGGGGCGAGGTGGTGCCGCGCTGGGTGCCGGTGCTGGGCGGCCGGGCCGTGCCGCCGCTCGCCGCGGTGGTGCCCGCCGCGCTCGGCGCGCTCGGGGTCACCGTGCTGGTGCTCTTCGCCGGTTACAACGCGTTCGCGCGCGGCATGCTGGCTAACCTGGGTGGACCACTCCAGCAGGCCGTGGTGACCCTCTGTTATGCCCCGCTGCTCGCCTGGGGGCCGTTACTGGCGGTAGTCACCATCGACTACCACCGCCGCCGGGCCACCACCCGGTGGAACACCTGAACGGTTGGGTGGAAACCGACTGGCGAAGCTCCCGGTTCCTGGTGTTCAACGGTTTCGAAAGCCGCGTTTCCGGCTATTCCCGCCGGCAGCGCCGCCCGGGAGAAGTGGAGCGAGGGATGAACGCCGACGAACGAAGAACCACCACCGCGCTGAAGGTGATCTACCTCGGCGATTCCGCGCCGATGCGTGAGCTGGCCGCCTGGGCGCGGCGGCACGGCGTGGTCGCGGCGGACGAGGTGGAGGAGGGGGTCATCTGTGGTGTGGTCGACCAGAAACTCCTGCACGGCGACGAGCCCCTGCTGAAGCGGTTGCGGGAACGGCACCTGCCCTGCCTGACCGTCTCCCGGGGCTGGTGCTTCCTCGCCTCCGCGATCGGGCAGGGCGTGCGCCCCGTGGCCTAGGCCGCCCGGCCGCTCACCCAGCTTCGCGAGCGGGTCCGCGCCCGCCGCCGTGCACGCGATGGTCGTCTAGGGCGGTTACGATCACCCGCATGCGTGACGACGAGCAGCCGTTCGTCGAGATCGCCTGCGACGAATCCGGGTCCGAGGGCGAGAAGCTCATCGGCGGGGAAACCGACGTGTTCGCCCACGCCGGGGTCCGGTTGAGCTCGGCCGCCGCCGAGGAGTGCCTCCGGGAGATCCGCGAGCGCATCCGCTCCCCCGCGCTGGAGTACAAGGCCAACCACCTGCTGCGGTCGAAGCACCGCCCGGTGCTGGTCTGGCTGCTGAGCCCCGGCGGCCCGATCCACGGCCTGGCCGAGGTGCACCTGACCGACAAGGCGTACTTCACCGCCGGCCTGCTGGCCGATCTGCTCGGGGACGACCGGGCCCGGCTGCACGCCGACGGTCTGCGCACGTTCGGCGCCCGTGGGTGGACGCGTGTGCTAGGCGCTTTCAACGACCTGATCCGCACCACGAATCGCGCGCATCCGGTCGATTCACTGGCCGAGCTGGTTTCCGGCACGGAATTGGCCGACCGCCTCCGCCGGGCCGACGTGGCGGAATGGCGGGCGGGCGCGATCGTGAATCCGCTGCTGCCCGCGTTCGCCGAAATAGTGCGGCGGGCCGGGGCGGGGGGCCGCGGCGTTTCCGTGGTGCACGACGAACAGCCGTCGCTGACCGGGCCACGGATCGCCCAGGTTCGCGCGCTGCTCGGGAATGTCCCACTGCGCCTGCGATTCGTCGATTCCCGGGACGACGCCAGGGTGCAGGTCGCCGATTTCCTCGCCGGGGTGGCCAGGAAGATCGCCTCCGACGAGCTCAACAGGCGCGGGGACGCGGAACTGACCGCGGTGCTGCGGCCGTTCATCGCGCCTTCCTCCGCTTGGTGGAACGGAGTGCGCCGGGCATCGTGCCGTGACCTCGCCGTGGGAGGATGACCGGCGTGACTTCCGACCTGATGGCGTCCAGCGAGGGCCCCCCGCTGACCGTGCGGACGGAGCGGCACGGCGCCACCGTGCTCGTGGTGGTGGGCGGCGAGATCGACCTGCTCACCGCGCCCCGCGTCCGGGAGGCGGGCACCGAGGCGCTGGCCGAGCACCCCGCGCGGCTGGTGCTGGACCTGACCGAGGTGGTCTTCCTGGCGTCGGCCGGGCTGGAAGCCATGGTGTCGCTGCGCGAAGCCGCCGGGGACGCCGCCGAACTGCGCGTGGTGGCCGGTGGCACCGCCACCCTCCGCCCGCTGGAGATCACCGGCCTGACCGAGGTGCTCGACGTCTACCAGACCCGCGAGGAAGCGCTCCGCGAGGATTAAGCTTTCTGAACGATTTCGGCTATCCCGATCAGGAGCCCGCGGCGGTAAGTTGAAGCGCGGTGCCGCCGGTCGTGGCAGGCCGAAGCGAAGCGGGGTTGTGGCATGGGCGAGGCGACGATCAGTGAAAACCGCGCACCACACCGGGCAGAGCAACCGGAGTTGCGCCAATTGCTGGCGGGGCTGACCGCGGTCCGCGACGGGGATTTCGGTATCCGCCTCCCGGGTGATGCTGACGGTCTGCTCGGGGAAATCGCCACCGTCTTCAACGGCATGGTCGACCAGCTTTCCCTGTTCACCTCCGAGGTCACCCGGGTGGCCCGCGAAGTGGGCACCGACGGCCGCCTCGGCGGGCAGGCACAGGTACCCGGGGTTTCGGGCACCTGGGAGGACCTCACCGACTCGGTGAACGCGATGGCGGGCAACCTGACCACGCAGGTGCGCGACATCGCCCAGGTGGCCACCGCGGTGGCCAGTGGCGATCTGTCGCAGAAGATCGACGTGGACGCGCGCGGGGAAATCCTCGAACTCAAGGAAACCGTCAACACGATGGTCGACCAGCTTTCCTCGTTCGCCGACGAGGTCACCCGGGTGGCGCGCGAAGTGGGCAGCGAGGGCCGCCTCGGCGGGCAGGCGCAGGTGCCCGGGGTCGGCGGGGTGTGGCGCGATCTCACCGATTCGGTGAATTTCATGGCGGGAAATCTCACCGACCAGGTGCGCAATATCGCCCAGGTGACCACGGCGGTGGCCAGGGGCGACCTTTCGCAGAAAATCGACGTCGACGCGCGCGGCGAAATCCTCGAACTCAAGAACACCATCAACACGATGGTCGACCAGCTTTCCTCGTTCGCCGACGAAGTCACCAGAATGGCGCGCGAAGTGGGCACCGAGGGAATTCTCGGCGGCCAGGCCGACGTGAAGGGCGTTTCCGGCACCTGGCGCGACCTGACCGACTCGGTGAACTTCATGGCGGGCAACCTGACCGCGCAGGTGCGCTCCATCGCCCAGGTCGCCACCGCCGTGGCCCGCGGTGACCTCTCGCAGAAGATCACCGTCACCGCGCGCGGGGAGATCCTGGAGCTCAAGAACACCATCAACACCATGGTCGACCAGCTCTCCGCCTTCGCCGACGAGGTCACCCGCGTCGCCCGCGAGGTCGGCACCGAGGGGCGGCTGGGCGGGCAGGCCGACGTCAAGGGCGTGTCCGGCACCTGGAAGGCGCTCACCGAGTCGGTGAACGTGATGGCCGACAACCTGACCGCGCAGGTGCGCTCGATCGCCCAGGTGACCACCGCGGTGGCCAAGGGCGACCTGTCGCAGAAGATCCGCGTGGACGCGCGCGGGGAGATCCTGGAGCTGAAGGAAACCATCAACACCATGGTCGACCAGCTCTCCGCCTTCGCCGACGAGGTCACCCGCGTCGCCCGCGAAGTGGGTACCGAGGGCAACCTCGGCGGGCAGGCCACCGTGCGCGGGGTGTCGGGGACCTGGGAGGACCTGACCGACAACGTGAACGTGATGGCGTCGAACCTGACCGGTCAGGTGCGGTCCATCGCCCAGGTCGCCACCGCGGTCGCGCGCGGTGACCTCTCGCAGAAGATCACCGTGGAGGCCAAGGGCGAGGTCGCCGCGCTCGCCGGGGTGATCAACACGATGGTCGACACGCTGTCCGCCTTCGCCGACGAGGTCACCCGCGTCGCCCGCGAAGTCGGCACCGAGGGCATGCTCGGCGGGCAGGCGCAGGTGCCGAACGTGGCGGGCACCTGGAAGGACCTCACCGACAACGTCAACTTCATGGCGAACAACCTGACCAACCAGGTGCGCAACATCGCCCAGGTGACCACCGCGGTGGCGCTCGGCGACCTGACCCGCAAGATCGACGTCGACGCCCGCGGCGAGATACTCGAGCTCAAGACCACCATCAACACCATGGTCGACACGCTGTCCGCGTTCGCCGCCGAGGTGACGCGCGTGGCGCGCGAGGTCGGCAGCGAGGGCCGCCTCGGCGGGCAGGCCGAGGTCGAGGGCGTGTCCGGCACCTGGAAGCGGCTCACCGAGAACGTCAACGAACTGGCCGGGAACCTGACCAGGCAGGTGCGCGCGATCGCCGAGGTGACCAGCGCGGTGGCCGAGGGCGACCTGACCCGGTCGATCACCGTGGTGGCCTCCGGCGAGGTCGCCGAGCTGAAGGACAACATCAACTCGATGGTGGAGTCGCTGCGCGAGACCACCAAGGCCAACCAGGAGCAGGACTGGCTCAAGTCGAACCTGGCCCGCATCTCCAGCCTGATGCAGGGCCGCCGGGACCTGCGCGTGGTGGCCGAGCTGATCATGGACGAGCTGGCCCCGCTGGTCTCGGCCCAGTACGGCGCCTTCTACCTGGCCGACGAGTCCTCCGACGTCCCGGAGCTGCGGCTGATCGGCGCCTACGGGCACCCGGTCTCCGACCACGAGATCCGCTTCCGCTTCGGCGAGTCGCTGGTCGGCCAGGCCGCCCGCAGCAGGCGGACGATCGCGGTGGACGAGATGCCCGCCGGGTTCATCGCCATCTCCTCCGGGCTCGGCCAGACCGCGCCGACCAACCTGCTGGTGCTGCCGATCGTGGTGGAGGACCAGGTGCTCGGCGTGATCGAGCTGGCCTCGGTGCACCGGTTCACCGCCACCCACCGCGACTTCCTCGACCAGCTGATGGAGACCGTCGGCGTCAACGTGAACACCATCGTGGCCAACTCCCGCACCGACGAGCTGCTGGTCGAGTCGCAGCGGCTGGCCACCGAACTGCAGTCCCGCTCGGGTGAGCTGCAGATCCGGCAGGAGGAACTGCAGCGGTCCAACGCCGAACTGGAGGAGAAGGCCGCGCTGCTGGCCAGCCAGAACAGCGACATCGAGGCGAAGAACCTGGAGATCGAGCAGGCCAGGCAGGAACTGGAGACCCGCGCGCAGCAGCTCACCATCGCCTCGAAGTACAAGTCCGAGTTCCTCGCGAACATGAGCCACGAGCTGCGGACCCCGTTGAACAGCCTGCTCATCCTGGCCCAGCTGCTGGCCCAGAACCCGACCCGCAACCTGACCTCGAAGCAGGTCGAGTACGCCGGGATCATCCACTCGGCGGGCTCGGACCTGCTGCAGCTGATCAACGACATCCTGGACCTGTCGAAGGTCGAGGCGGGCAAGATGGACATCAGCCCGGAGCGGGTGCCGCTGCGGCGGCTGCTGGACTACGTCGAGGCCACCTTCCGGCCGCTGACCACGCAGAAGAACCTGAGCTTCCGGGTGACCACCGCGCCCGGTGTGCCGGTCGACCTGCTCACCGACGACTCGCGGTTGCGCCAGGTGCTGCGCAACCTGCTGTCCAACGCGGTGAAGTTCACCGAGGAGGGCGGCGTCGAACTGCACATCGAACCGGCGGTGGCGCCGGAGCTGCCCGCGCAGGTCGGCCACCACGGCGCGGCCATCGCCTTCCGGGTCACCGACACCGGGATCGGCATCCCCGAGCAGCAGCTGCAGTCGATCTTCGGTGCCTTCCAGCAGGCCGACGGCACCACCAGCCGCAAGTACGGCGGCACCGGGCTCGGCCTGTCGATCAGCCGCGAGATCGCCTTCCTGCTCGGCGGCGTGATCACCGTGTCCAGCACCCCGGCCCAGGGCAGCACGTTCACCCTGTACCTGCCGGTGGCCCGGCCGGACTTCGAGGAGGTCTCGCCCGTTCCGGCACCCGCCCCGGCGCCGGCGCCGCCGGCGGTGGCCTCGGCCGGACCGCCCCAGCAGCGGCGGCTGCTCGTGATCGAGAAGTACCCGCGCGGGCTGCTGTCGCTGGTGGCCGAGAGCGTGCTCGCCGACCTGGCCGAGGTGCCGGAGATGATCGAGACCAGGGGGCCGGTCGAACTGGTCACCGTGGTCGGTGCCGAGGAGGCCGCGGCCACGCTGGCCTCGCAGGCGTTCCACTGCGTGGTGCTGGAGCTGGACATGCCCGAGGGCGCGGGCCTGCGCTTCCTCGCCGCGATGGACGGTGACTCGGCGCTGCGCGCGGTCCCGGTGCTGGCGCACCACAACCGGCGGCTCGGCGGGGACGCCGAACGCGCGCTCCAGGCCAGAGCCAGCGCGCAACCGCTCGAACTGCTCTCCAGCCTGGACGAACTGCGGGAGCGGATCGCGCTGCACATGACCGCCGAGCAGCCGGGCGACGTGCTGCCGCTGGTCCGCGCGCAGGCCACCGGCACGGAGGCGTCACCGCGCGAGGTGGACCAGCGGGTGGCCGGGCGCACGGTGCTGGTGGTCGACGACGACACCCGCAACGTCTACGCGCTGACCAGCATGCTGGAGGTGCACGGCCTGCGCGTGCTGCACGCGGAGAACGGGCGGCAGGGGCTGGAGACGCTGGTCGCGCACCCGGAGATCGACCTGGTGCTGATGGATGTGATGATGCCGGAGATGGACGGGTACGCGGCCACCGCGGCGATCAGGGCCATGCCGGAGCACCGGGAGCTGCCGATCATCGCGGTCACCGCCAAGGCGATGCCGGGTGACCAGGAGAAGAGCCTGGGTTCCGGGGCGAACGACTACGTGACCAAGCCGGTGGACTCGGCGCACCTGCTGGCGTGCATCCAGCGCTGGCTGGAGGACTAGGGACGTGCCGGTGCGGACCGAGGAGGACGAAGCCGAGAACCTGACCAGGCTCGCGGCCACCGTCGAGCGGCTGCGGGCCGAGGTCCGCGAGGCGCACGCCGGGACCGAGGGCCGCGCGCTGGTCGAGCTGGCCAAGGGCATCCTGGTCGAAAGACTCCACTGTGGACCGTCGCAGGCCGCGCGGCAGCTGGCCGAACTGGCCGAGCAGGCCGGGGTGCCGCAGCTGGAACTGGCCGCGGACATCATCAACCAGGCCGCGCGGGACAAGCTCGGCGAGGCCGCGGACGAACTGCTGGACGCGGCGGTGGACCCCGGGCCGTCCGCCGCGGTTCGCTTGCGCAGCGCGGAAAGCGGGGTGTCCGCGGCGTCCGACGCGCAGGCCGTCGCGGAGTCGCTGCTGGCGCACGCGCTCGCCCCGCTGGGCGCGACCGCGGTCGCCATCTGGGCGGCCGGCGCGGACGCTTCCCTTTCACTGGCGGGTTTCGCCGGGCTCACCGCGGAGGAGGGCGGGCGCTGGCGCTACGTCCCGCCGGGCATCACCACGCCCGCGCGCCGCGCGCTCACCGAGCGCCGCCTGGTGTGGGTGGAGCACCTCGACCGGACCCCGTCGATCGGCCACCGGGAGGTCTCGGGCGCGCGGGTGACCGTGCCCGCCGACGCGGGCGGCCGCATCCTCGGCGTGCTGGAGATCTGCTGGCCGGGTCCGCTGGAACGGCTGTCGCGGCAGATCGAGCGGCAGATCGAGGCGCTGGCCACCCTGTGCGCCCGCACGCTGGACGCGCCGGTGACGGAAGCCGTTCCGGCGGACGAACCCGGCGCCATCCGGCTGGTGGCCGTCGCGGACGCGGTGCTCGACCCGGCTTTGGTGCTGCTGCCCGAACTCGGCCCCGACGGCGGGCTGATCGACTTCCGCATCCACCACGCCAACGCCGCGTTCGCCGATCCGGCCGGGCGCCCGCGCAGCACCGTGGCCGGGGCGCGGCTGCTCGAGGTCTACCCGATGGTGGCCGGGAAGAGCGGGTTGTTCGACAAGGTCGAGCACGTGCACGCCACCGGGGAACCGTTCCACGCCAAGCAGACCACGCTCACCACGCTGGTCGAGCAGGTGCCGGTGACGCTGACCGCGGGCATCAGCGTCAGCCGCCACGGCGGCGCGGTGCTGCTGATCTGGCGGGTGCAGGACGAGACCGCGCGGCTGGCGAGCCTGTTGCAGCACGCGCAGCGGCTCGGCCGGATCGGCGGGTTCGAGGAGAACGCGGTCACCGGGGAAATCGCTTGGAACACCGAGGTTTTCACGCTGTACGGGCTGCCGGTGACGGCCGAGCCCATCGCGCTGCAGCGGTTGTCCGCGCACGCCGATCCGGACGACGCGATCGCCATCGGCCGGTTCCTGCGCACCCTGCTGCACCACCGCCGTCCCGCCTCCACCGCGTTCCGGTTGCAGCGGCCGGACGGGATCGCGCGGCACATCCGGGTGATCGCCGATCCGGTGCTCGACGCGGACGGGCGGCTGCTCACCGTGCGCGGGGCGTACCAGGACATCTCCGCGCAGCACTGGACGGAGGTGGCGCTGGCGGCCACGCGGGACCAGCTCGCGCACAGCGAGCAGCAGTCGGCCGAGCGCAACCGGCTGGCCCTGCACCTGCAGCGCGCCATCATGCCGACCGCGCCGGACCCGGTCGCCACCGCCGGGCTGCGCGTGGCGGTGCACTACCGGCCCGCGGAGAACGACCAGCTCGTCGGCGGTGACTGGTACGACGCGGTGATGTTGCCGTCCAAGCAGATCCTGCTCTCCGTCGGCGACATCGCCGGCCACGGCATCGAGGCGGCGACCGGGATGGTGGTGCTGCGCAACGCGCTGCGCGGGCTGGCGGCCACCGGTGCCGGTCCGGCGCAGCTGCTGACGTGGCTGAACCTGGTGGCGCACCACCTGGCCAAGCGCGTGATCGCGACGGCGGTCTGCGGCATCTACGACCCGGCGACGCGGGTGCTGCGCTGGGCGCGGGCCGGGCACCTGCCCCCGGTGCTCATCCGGCGGCAGCGGGCGAGCTGCCAGCCGATGATCGGCGGCATCCTCCTGGGGGCGACTTCGGTGGCCGAGTACGAGGAGCAGAGCGTGCAGCTGGCCCCGTCGGACATCCTGCTGCTGTACACCGACGGGCTGATCGAGCGGAAGGGCCGCTCCATCGACGAGGCGATCGCGCAGCTGCTGACCCTGGCGGAGGTCCCCGCGGATTCCCTGCAGGGCAAGCTGGACAACCTGCTCACCCACAGCAACGCCGACACCGACGACGACACCTGCATCGTCGGTATCCAGCTCGACTGAACACCGCTTCCGTGCAGTGAAGGTGGCTTTCACGCCGTATTCGGCTGTGAAAGCCACCTTCACGGCATCGGTTACGAGTGCAGCTTCTTCAGCGTGATGGTCAGCGTGTCCGGGTCACCGGCGCGCACCGCGCCGCTGAAGTCCGGGCCGCCGGTGGAGGTGACGTCGTCGTACGGGAAGGCGTAACCCCGGTTGTCCGGCAGGCGCTCGTGCACGATGCGCGCGTAGTGGTTCGTCTTCTCCGTCTTATAGAAGTTCTCCGGCTTCTCCCCGTTCGGCTGGTCGGCGTTGTCCCGCAGCGTGGTGCGGTTCAGCGCCGCCGCCAGCCTGGGGATGATGGCCTTCCGGACATCACTGGCACCGTCCAGGGCGAACGGGCCCGAGTCGCAGCTGAGGATGTCCGCGGTGCTCGGCTTCGCGAACGTCTCCCCGTTGTCGAACTTCAGCACGCCGTCGGCGACCTGCGCGGTCACCTTGCCCCACGACGCCTGCGTGTCCACGGTCAGCGGGCTCCCGCCGTACTTGGCCCACACCTCGTCCACGTACCCGTTGAAGTAGTCCGAGAACTCCGCGGCCTGGTAGTGCGCGCTCATCGCCCGCAGGTTGCGGCCGTCGACCTTCTGGATCAGCTTGCCCCACGGCGCGCCGTCCTTCGCCGCCTGCGCCTCCAGCGCCGAGCAGATGTCGTCGAGCGCGCCCGCGGGCAGGCCCGGCACCTCGTCGGACGCCCCGGACAGCGTGGTCAGCCCGAGCGAGAGCGGCGCCGCCACGAAGTCCACGTAGCTGACGTTCACGAACAGTTCGGCCTCGTTGAAGGTGAACTCGGCGAACGACCAGTCCAGCGCGTAGTTCGGGTCGTCCGGGTTGAGGAAGCTCGGGTGCACCACGTTCGGCCCGGGGTTGACGAAGAAGGTCATCTTCTTCTCGGTGACCACGTAGATCCGCGCGCCGTACATGCGCGGCACGCGGACCGACGTGGTGCTGCCCGGCCCGCCGAGCGGGATGGCGCAGTCCTCGGCCAGCGGCGTGGTCGGCTCACCCGGCGACGGCGGGAAGTAGGTCGCCCCGCCCTCCTTGACGAAGATCGGCTTCCCGTCGGAAAGCCCGGTGACGTAGGCATACGCGGTCCCGGAGCCGGACTCGTTGCGGATGCTCAGGTTGAACGTTTCCGGCGTGGCGGCCGAAGCCGGCGCGAACCGGCTCAGCGCGACACCGGCCAGCGCCGCGGCGGAACCGCCGATGAAGGCGCGGCGAGAGATCATGATCGGACTCCTCGACGATGGGGGGACCGGACAGAAACTAACCAACAACTTGGTCCAGACCACCGAGCGAAGTCAAACCCACGATCGGAAATGATCGGGATCGGTCAAGAAGTGATCTTGAACCGCCGCAGCCGCAGGGCCGGGTTCTTCGCCCGCACCTCGTCCAGCCGCTCCCTGGTCAGCTCGGCCCCCGCGGTGGCGGTCCGCTCCCCCAGTGCCGCGACCACCACGCCCATCGGGTCGGCGATCAGGCTGTTGCCCGAGCCGGTCGGCGCGCACTGGCCCGCCGCGGCCAGGTAAAGGGTGTTCTCGATGGCCCGCGCGCGGATGAGCGTGGTCCAGTGGTCCTCCTTCAACGGCCCGGGCACCCACTCCGCGGGCAGCAGCACCACGTCCGCCCCCGCGTCCACCAGCCGCCGCGTCACCTCGGGGAACCGCAGGTCGTAGCAGGTCTGCAGACCGAAGGTGAGGTCGTCGACCTGGAACGTCTCGGGCAGTTCGATGTCGCCCGACCGGACGAAGTCCGACTCGCGGAAGCCGAACGCGTCGTAGAGGTGCAGTTTGCGGTAGAGCGCGGCGATCGAGCCGTCCTCCCCCGCCGCGACCAGCGTGTTCGAGATGCGGCCGGTACCGGGCAGCGCCTCGTTGACGCCCGCGACCAGGGTGACCCGGCGCTCGGCGGCCAGCGCGCGCAGCCCGGAGACCCACTCCCCGTCCAGCGGCTCGGCCGACTCGACGAACCGCTCGTCCATCGCGGGCACGGTGAACATGGCGTACTCGGGCAGCACCACCACCCGGGCGCCGCGGGCGACCGCCTCGTCCACCAGCCGGGTGACCTCCGCCAGGTTCGCCCGCTTGTCCTCGCCGGGGGCGAACTGCGCGACGGCGACGTGCACCATGATCCTCATCCTCGTTCCGCGTCGGGGGCGCGCATCGGTTCGATCCGGCCCAGTACCAGGGTGTAACACAGGATTCCGGCCACCAGCACCACGCCGGTGACCAGGAAGGCACCGGCGAACGAGCCGGTCACGTCGACCACCGCGCCGGTGACGATCGGCGCGGCGATGCCCAGCAGGTTCGCCACGAAGTTCACGATGCCGCCGAGCGTGCCGGTGAACCCCTCGGGCGCGATCAGCGCGACGATGCTGGCCCCCGCGGGCACCGACACCGCGAGCCCGGCCGCGCCGATCGAGAGGAACACCAGCGCCACGGCCACCGAATCGGCGTAGGCCGCGCCCGCCACCGAGAGCGAGACGAGCATGCTCACCACGAGCACGATCCGCCGCACCTTCGTCTCGTCACCGCTGAGCGCGATCAGCCGGTCCATCACCACGCCGGCGATCAGGAACTGCGCGGCGACCGCCACCAGCCAGGGGATCATCGTGTAGACGCCACCGGCGAGCAGCTTCACGCCGAACTGCTTTTCCAGGTACCCGGGCAGCCAGGTGAGCAGCACGTAGTAGGCGTAGGTGTAGGAGGCATAACCGAGCGCGAGCCCCCAGGTCTTGCGGCGGCGCAGCAGGTGCCCGAGCCCGCGCAGGGAGGAACCGCTGTTGGTCGCGTCCTCGTCCTCGGCACCGTTCTGCCGGATGTAGGCGTACTCGGCCTCGGTGAGCCTGCCGCGCGCCAGCGCCTGCTTCGGCGTGAGGTAGAGAAACCACCACACGAGCAGGTACACCACGCTGAGCGCGCCGGTGAACAGGAACGCCGCGTGCCAGCTGAAGGTGGTGACCAGGAACGCCATCACCGGGATGCCGAGCACGTTCGAGGCCTTGGCGCAGCCGTCGAAGATCGCCGTGGCGGTACCGCGTTCCTGGCGCGGGAACCACTGTCCGATGGCTTTCCAGCCCGCCGGGATCGTCGGCGCCTCACCGACGCCGAGCACCAGCCGCGACGCCAGCAGCAGCCCGAGCCCGCCCGCCGCGGCGGAGGCGAACGACGCCACCGCCCACAGCGCCGCCGCGACCCGGTTCACCCAGCGCACGCCGATCCGGTCGACGATCGAGCCGATCGGCAGCTGCAGCATGGCGTAGGTCCACAGGAACGCCGAGGACAGCAACCCCATCTGCGACGCGCTGATCTCGAAGTCCCGCATGATCTCGGGCGCGGCGATGGACAGGTTCACGCGGTCGATGTAGTTGACGAACATGCCCACGCCGAGCACGCCCGCGATGCCCCAGCGCGCCCGGCCGGTCCTGACCGCCTCGCGGGCGGTGGTCATCGGCCCGCGGCCGCGTCGATCGCGGTCATCTGCTCGAAGGGCGCGCTGAACCCGGCTGCGAGCGCGCCGTGCTGCATGATCAGCGCCAGCTGGTCGGCGCCGTTGCGCGCGGCGAACTCCTTCTCGGCCTCGCTCCACGCGGGCAGCACCCACGGTTTCCCGGCGGCGGCCGCGGCTTCGGCGACGCGCCGGAGGTCGGCGAAGTCGCCGTCGGTGCGCGCGTAGGCACCGCGTTCCCGCCGCAGCGAGAGATCCGACGGACCGACGAACACACCGTCCACAGTGTCCAGTGCGAGGATCGCGTCGATCTCTTTGATGGCACCGGCGTCCTCGATCATCGGCAGGCAGCGGGTGCGGCTGTCCTGTTCGGACACCCACGCGTCGGTGAACCCGCCGTAGCCGGTGGTCCGCCCGCCGGCGAAGCTGCGGTCGCCCAGCGGCGGGAACTTCGCGAACGCGGTGACCTCCTTGGCGTGCGCGGCGTTCTCCACGTGCGGGATGACCACCGCGTCCGCGCCGAAGTCCAGCGCCTGCTGGATCGGGCCGCGTTCCGGACCCAGCACCTTGGCCAGCACCTCCAGGCCGAGCGCGCGGGCGAACGGGATGAACCGCTCCAGGTCGGCCAGGTCGAACGCGCCGTGCTCGATGTCCAGCACCACCGCCCCGTAGCCGATGCCGCGGGCGATCTCCGCGGCGGCGAAACCGGGGTCGGAGAGCCAGACCGCATAGCGCCGATCAGGGGTTTTCGCGTTCATGCAGACCTCCACCACGTCGAGTGGGATCTGTGTATACATGACGGATACACGAGATGTCCAGGGGTGTAGGATCCTCTCGGCACGCCGGCGAGAGGAGCTCCATGACCGGGACCGCGGAAGGCCCCGCGCGCGATCGGGTCTACACCTGGCTGCGCGACGGGATCATCTCCGGCGAGATCGAGGCCGGGCGGTTCCTCGACGAGCACTGGGTGTCCGGGGTGGTCGGGGTGTCGCGCACGCCGGTGCGGGAGGCCTTCCACCGGCTGGCCGCCGAGCGGTTCATCAGCCTGCTGCCGCGCAAGGGCGCGCAGGTCAGGACGGTCACCGCGCGGGAACTGGAGGAGGTCTACCAGACCCGGCGGCTGATCGAGGGCCACGCGATCGCCACGCTGTGCGCGAACCGCGCCGGGGTGCCGGAGCAGATGCCCGAGCTGCTGGAGGCGATGGAACGCGCCGGCGAGGCGGGCGACTGGTTCGAGGTGTCCGGCCTGGACCGCACCTTCCACCGCGCGATGGTCAACGCCGCCGGGAACTCCGTGCTCACCGAGCTGTACGACACGCTGCGCTCGCGGCAGCAGCGGGTCGCCGTGCGCGCGCTGCAGGCCAGGCCGGACCGGCTGGCGGTGATCAACGCCGAGCACCGCGCCCTGGTCGACGCACTGGCACGGCACGACGAGACCGAGGCCGCGCGCATCCTGAACCAGCACCTGCGCCCGGTTTCGGAGGTCATGTCGCTGCTGCCGGAATGACCGGCATTACCTCCGGCGTAATCGACCCGGCGCGCGGGCTCGGACAACATGGGTTCATGACCGCTTACGCACTCGCTCACCTGCGACGTTCCGAATCCGTCCACCCCGCCGTGCTCGAGTACATGGCCCGCGTGCAGGACACGCTCGACCCGTTCGGCGGCCGGTTCCTGGTGCACGGCGGCGTGCTGGACGTGAAGGAAGGCGACTGGCCGGGGGACGTGGTGCTGGTCGAGTTCCCGGATATGGAACGGGCGAGGGCCTGGTACGCCTCGCCCGCCTACCAGGAGATCCTGCCGCTGCGCGCGGACCACCTCGCCGGGGAGCTGGTGCTGGTGGACGGGGTCGCGCCGGGGCACAGCGCCGCGGCGAAGGCGGCGCGCCTGGCCGGTTCCTGAGCGCTCGGCGCGCCCTGTGGGGGTCCGGCGGGGGTGCGGTGGCACCATCGGGAGCAGCACCCGAGAAGAGGGGAAGTGTTCATGACCCCGCTCGACAGCCGGCTCGGCCAAGCCGCCGCGACCATCACGAACTGGTGCGCCACCGAGGCCGCGGTGCGCGGCCAGGACCACGCCGCCGCCACCTACGCGGACACGATCCCGGCCGCCGCCACCTACACCGCGGGCGGGCTCGGCGCCCCGCCCGGTGTCCTCGAACTGGACGAGGAGGACCTCGCCCTGCTCGCCGAACTGGCCGCCCAGGCACGCGAGCGGCTGGACACCTGGCAGCGCACGGGCTGGCTCTCCCCCGCCGACCGCGACCGCATCCTGTTCACCGCGCGCGCCGCGCTGGCGGGCGCCCCGCACGAGGACCCGGCGGCCAGGGAATCGGCCGCCGCGTCGCTCGAGGAGCTGGAACAGTGGTGCGCGCAAGCGCCCGCCGAACCACCCGCCACCGCTCCGGAGGAACCGGTGCAAGGAGAACTCTTCGCCCTACCGGGCTGACCCCGTGCTGTGAATGTGGCTTTCACAGCGGATTCTGCAGTGAAAGCCACATTCACAGCACTCGGCGGGCTACTGCGCCGGGAGGAACGCCGGGCGCACGGTGGTGTCCGGCGGGTCGTAGTACCGGTGGAACACCGGGGTCTGGCTGCCCGACAGCGGCGGCACGATCCAGCTCCAGTCCGCCCGGCACACCCGGCCCGCCTCCTCCTCGCGGCCCAGGTGGGTGAGGAACCGGCGTGCCTCGGTGTGGTGGTCGGTGATGGTCACCCCCGCCGCCTCGAAGGAGTGGTGCACGGCCACGGTGAGCTCCACCATCGCCCGGTCGCGCCACAGCGCGCCGTCACGCAGGCCCATCCGCCGCGCGATCTGCGGCAGCAGGTCGTACCGGGCGGTGTCGGCGAGGTTGCGCGCGCCCACCTCGGTGCCCATGTACCACCCGTTGAACGGCGCCGCCGGGTAACGCACCCCGCCGATCTCCAGCGGCATGCAGCTGATCGCGGGCACCGCGTGCCACCGCAGCCCCAGCTCGGCGAACCACGGCAGGTCCGGGTGGCTCAACGGCACCTCCAGCACCGCGTCGGCGGGCAGGGTGAACCAGTGCAGTTCGCCCTCGGCCGCCTCGATGATCAGCGGCAGCAGGTCGAACGGGCCGCGCTCCGCGGGCGGGCACCAGCCGAGCCGGCGCGCGAGATCGGTGAAGGCGAGGTTCCTCGGATCACCCAGCACCGAACCGCCGGGACCGCGATAAGCCGCATAACGGATCAATTGTTCATTCCAGATCCGCGGCCCGTTCCCCGCCCCGGAATCGGGCGCGAAGATCGTCACCGCCGATCTTATCCGGCCGCCTCTTGTCACTTCGCGGAGGTGATCGAAACATTGTCCGGCAATACCGGCGGCGTCGGTGACCTGGCGCCGGTCGCGAATTTTCAGGCTCCGCCAGTACAACCGGCCGATGCACCGGTCGGCGTTGCGCCAGGCGACCCTGGCCCCGAATTCCAGTTCCGCTTCGGTGTGCCGGTAGGTGCCCGTGGCCTCGATCTCGGCGCGGACCTCGGCCAGCCGCACGGACAACTCGCCGACGGAAGGTTGCTCGTGGTAAAGCAAACGGAGGAACTCCTCGGCCGCGACCATGCTGACGCTGTGTTCACCACCCACCCGCTGCATCGGCAGCGAAACCACTCGTACGGCGGTTCCGGTCACCTTTTTACCTCACTTTCCGAATCGGGTGATCCGTAAAAATGACAAAGGGGGAGCCTACCTCAAAGAATCGGAATTCGCGCATTTTTACGCTTGTTCAACGCGGTGAACAATTAACCAGGCCCGGCTCCCCGCCCGGGCAGACCGCACGAAAAGCCGTGTACCCAGCCCGCGTGGCACTGCTACCGTCGGGGAACCGCGAACATGGAGGCAGCCATGGCTGCCCGGACTCTCGCCCCGGGCCATCACCGCGAGGCCGCCTGAGCCTCCGGCCGCCCGGTGCCATCGACCGTCAAACCGATGCACCGCAAGGAGCTTCCTCATGTCCGGAATACCTTCATCCACCTGGTACGTGGATTTCTTCACCGAACTGCCCAACGAGTTCTGGCGCCGGGCCGTGCCGCCGGAGACCACCGTCCAGGAGATCGATTTCCTCGAGCAGAACCTCGGTCTCACCCCGCGTTCGCGGATACTGGACGTGCCGTGCGGCAGCGGGCGGCACAGCCTCGAACTCGCCCGTCGCGGGCACCGGGTGACCGGTGTCGACTTGTCCGCCGAAGCGATCGGCCACGCCCGGCGCGCCGCCGCCGGTCTCGACGTCGAATTCGTCCAGGCCGACATGCGGGAGATCCCGCGGGACGCCGGGTTCGACGCCGTGCTGTGCCTCGGCAACAGTTTCGGCTACCTCGAACTCGACGGCCTGCGGGAGTTCGCCGCCGCGCTGGGCGCCGCCGTCCGGCCCGGCGGCGGGCTGGTCGTCGACTTCGGCTCGGCGGCGGAGTCGATCCTGCCCGGTTACCGGGCCGAGCCGCGGACCCTGCGCACCGGCGACATCACCGTGCTCGCGACCAGCGAGTACGACGTCGCCGGGAGCCGGGTGTTCAGCCGCTACCGGTTCTCCCGTGGCGGAGAGGAGGTCGACGTGACCGCGATCCACCACGTGTACACCGTGGCGCAACTGGTCGATCTGTTGTCCGGCAACGGGTTCATCGGCATCGAGCTGTTCGGCGGCCCGGCCGGGGAAGCCTACGAGCTCGGCAGCGGACGGCTCCTGCTCACCGCACGACGGGGTTAGACACCGTCGAGGTGGGCCGCGAGCAGGTCGAGCCCGGCCTCCCAGCCGGGTGCGACCGCGGAGCCGGTCTCGGGCCCGTCCACGACGTTGGTGAACACCAGCGTGCAGGCGTGGTCGCCGTCGGCGGTCAGCTCGAAGCGCAGCAGCTCACCGTCCCAGGTGTACTCCAGCAGGCTCGGCCGGTCGGCCCGGAGGACCGTGCCCGCGCCGATCGGGCCGGACGCCGCCACGAAGGCGAGTCCGGCCCCTTCGGTGAACTCCAGGCGCGAGCGGTCGTAGTCGAGGATCTGGACGAACCAGGCCCGCAGTTCGTCCCGCTCGGTCAGCGCGCGCCACACCTTCTCCCGCGAATGCGCCAGCCGCCGTTCGAACCGCAGCGCGAACCCCACGACGCCTCCTATATTCCGTCCCAGCAATATTGCCCACGCAGAATACTGACGGCCCGCCGGGCGCGCAACTGACAGGATGCGGGCATGCGGTACCTACTGACCGGCGGCTCGGTGTTCGACGCCGCTTCCGGGGAAGTGAGCCGGGCCGACGTGGTGCTCGACGGCGACCGCATCGCCGCGGTGGGCACCGACCTCGACGGCGACGAGGCGGTCGACTGCACCGGCGGCCTGCTGGTGCCCGGCTTCATCGACTGCCACACCCACGTCGGCATGGCGCAGACCCTCGGCGGTGACCCGTACGGCCTGCCGCGCTCGGCCCGCGTGCTGTCCGCCGTCCCCGTGCTGCGCACGCTGCTCGGCCTCGGCATCACCACCGTGCGCGACGCCTGGGGCGCCGACGCCGGCCTGCGGCTGGCGGTGGAGCGCGGCTGGATCGACGGGCCGCGGGTGCTGATCAGCCTGCGCCAGACCGGCACCACCGGCAGCATCGGCGACCACTGGGGCGCGGGCACCGGGCCGGTCGACTTCTTCGGCGACCCGTCCATGCCCGACCCGATCTTCGACGGACCGGACCAGGCCAGGGCGGTGGTCCGCCGGATGGTGCGCGCGGGCGCGGACTGGATCAAGCTCGCCGCCACCGGCTCGGTCGCCGCCGGGACCGGGGTGCACGACGTGCAGCTCACCGCCGAGGAACTGACCGCCGTCGTCGACGAGGCCGCGCGGCAGGGCGGCCGCCGGGTGATGGTGCACGCGCACGGCGCCCGGGCGGCGGAACTGGCCGCGCGGGCGGGTGCGGCCAGCGTCGAGCACGGCGTCTACCTGGACGAAGCCGCCGTGGCCGCGATGGCCGAGGCGGGCACGTGGTTCGTGCCGACGCTGTCCTGCACGCAGGAAGCCGAGGCGCCGGCCGAACGGGCCGAGGCGCACCGGGAGTCGGTGCGCCTCGCGCTGGCGGCCGGGGTGCCGATCGCGATGGGCACCGACAACCCGGTCAGCCCGCACACCCGTGCACTGCGGGAGATCCACCACCTCGCCGAGGCCGGGCTCGGCGCGGCCGGCGCGCTCCGCGCGTCCACTTTGGACGCCGCCAAGCTGCTCGGGCTGGCCGCCGACCGGGGTGAGATCACCGAGCGCAAGCGCGCGGATCTGGTGCTGCTGGACGGAACCGGGCTGGACACCGAGGACCTGGCGAGCCGGGTCAGGGCGGTCTGGCACGACGGGAAGCCGGTCAGCGCCGTTTCCGGATCCGCCCGCCGGGCTTGAACGCGGTCATCAGCACGCAGGTCAGGTACATGCCCGACGAGACGAACCCGGCCGAAAGCAGCCCACCGGCGTACGCGCTGGTGTCGATCAGCTGACCGGACGGAGCGGCGGAGACGGCCGCCGCCAGTTCGCCCAGCCCCGGCACCGAGGACAGCGGCGTGAGCACCACCGCGATCAGCGTGAGCACGAACTTGATCGCCACCCACCAGTGCCGGAACAGGCCCCACTTGGTGGCCAGCGACAACACCAGCCCGCTGGCGAAGGTGAGCAGGCTGACCGGGATGAGCAGGGTCTCGCCGACCATCGCCATGGCGGTGAAGGCGGCGTGCTGGCGGGTCGGGTCGGCGGTGGACAGGCCGCTGAGCAGGAGCACCAGGTTGGCCGCGGTGATGCCGAGCCAGCCGACCGAGGTGACGATGTGGAGCGCCACCACGGACTTGCGCGCCCGTGGGCTGAGCCGGAACCGCGGGGCCCGGCTGGAAGTGGTGGTGTGCATGGGAAAAGTCTGCGGAGCGCGGGCCGTCGTGTCGTCGGCCCACGTCGGGCTTGTCCGCCTGCGCCCGGCCCGGTACGCACGCCGCCGGGGTACGGCGGAGGGCGTACCGGGTCCGTGGCGGGCTCAGGCGGCCTGCGGTGACGAGGCGCGCTTGAGCGCCCGCCGTTCGCGTTCCGTGGCGCCGCCGAAGATGCCGTGGTCCAGGCCGTTGTCCATGGCGTAGTCCAGGCACCGCGCCCGCACCGGGCAGCCGGCGCAGACGGCCTTGGCCCGCTCCGCCTGCCGGGCACCGGGGCCCACGTCGGAGAGCGGGAAGAACAGTTCGGGGTCGTGGTCGCCGCAGGCGGCCAGTTCGGTCCAGTTGTCGTAGTACACGCTGTCGAAGTCCATGGTGAAGCCGCCCCCTTCCAGGCGGTGGAGTACAACTCGGTGGGTCATGATTCTGCGGGACGAGGGCAGCACGGCGCGCGCCATTTTCGGCGGCCGTGCTGGGGAACACCGCGTCCAACAGCAGCGGGCCGGGAGTTATTCCCCGGCCAGCAGGCGGCGGTCGCGGACCCGGCGTTTGCGCATCGCGCTGGCCACGTGCGCCTCGACCGTGCGGATCGACAGGAACAGCGATTCGGCGATCTGGCGATTGGTCAGCCCGCGCCCGGCCAGTTCGGCGACCGATTTCTCCCGCGGCGACAACGCCTGCCCGTAACCGCGTCTCCCCCGCCGGTGCGGAATGCGGTATCCGTTGCGGCGCAAGGTTTCCGCGCAGCGCGCGGCGTCCCAGGAAGCACCGAGCGCGGTGTATCCGGCGGCCGTGCGCGCGAGCGGTTTTTCGTCACCGGAACGCAGCCGCAGTTCCGCGAACGCCTCGGCCGCGCGCAGGGCGGAATACGGCCGCCCCAGTGCGCGGTAACCGTCGATCGCCGCGGTGAATTCGGTTTCACTCCGGTGGAGCATTCCGGCGGTCAAGTGCGCGGCAGCCGTCACCAGCGGGGCGTCCAGGTCCGCGAAACCCGCGCGGAATTCGCTGAGTAATCGGTCGGCTTCATCGAGTTCACGCACGGCCAGTGGCACCAGGTCGGCGGCCCACACCCAGAGGTCCTGCTTGCGGATCGCGGCCAGCAGATCGGTCAGCGGTTCCGGTTCGATCCTGGCCAGGGCGGTCCGCGCGGCCAGCAGCATCGGCATGGACAGGTCCGCCGCGGCGACCTCCGCCACCGCGCGCAGTTCGTGGCGCGCGGTCACCAGGTCGCCCTTCGCCAGCGCCAGTTCCCCCAGCACCAGCCGCGCTTCGGCGTCCAGCTCGGGCAGGCGCCAGGCGTCGGCGCGGACCACCTCGGCGCGGTCGGCCAGGCCCGCCCAGTCCCCCGCGGCGAAGTCGGCACGCAGCCGGGTGCCCGCCATCACCACGTCGAGGTACTCGTCCTCGTCCGACAGCGCCCGCGCGCGGGTGAGCATGCGGCGCGCGTCCTCCGGATGGCCCAGCCAGGCCGCCGCGTCGGCGAAGTTGACCGCTCCCCTGGACAGTTGCGCGGGCACGCCCGGCTCGGCGAGCACCTTCTCCGCCGCCGCGCGGCCACCGGGATCGCCCGCGAACAGCAGGACGGTCGCGTGGTTGACGCGGACCGCCGTGCGCACCTCCAGGTCGTCCACGTGGTCGAGCAGGGCGAGCGCCCGGCCGGCCCATTTCCGCCGGTCCGCGACGGCTTCGGTGCCATCCCCGGCCACCGCCAGCGCGGCCATCGCCCGTGCGGCGAGGTCCGGGCGGGGCGCCAGTTCCCCGGCCGCCAGGGTGAGCTGGTGGCGGCCCGCGGTCCGGTCGCAGCCCTGCTGGCACAACAGCATCGCCAGGGCGAGCCGGATCTCCCCGCGCTGCACCGGGGTGAAGTCCTCGGTGAGCAACGCCTGCAACGCCTTGATCGCGACGTCGTGCCTGCTGCCGTGCGCGGCGACCCGCCCGAGCAGCGTGGCCAGGCGCAGCCGGTCAGCCTGGGCCAGTCCCGGCGCGGCGAGCGCGCCGGCGAGCAGGTCGACCACCGCGTCGCCCTCGCCGGTGCGGTGGGCCTGCTCCCCCGCCGCGAGCGCGTACCGCACCCAGTCGCGCACGCGCCCGGCCTCACGGCTGTGGTGCGCCAGGCGCAACGCGGGCGCCGGATCGGCCGAAGCGAGCGCGTCGGCGGCGGCGCGGTGCACGGCACGGCGTTCGGCGGGGCCGAGCAGTTCCTCGATGGCGCGGGACGCGAGGGCGTGCCGGGTGGAGAACCGGCCGGGGCCGGTCGTCACCAGCAGCCCGGCGTCGAGCGCTTCGTCGACCGCTTCCGGTGCGCCGAGCAGCGATTCCTCCACCGGTACCGCGAAAACCGCCGCCGCGACCACCGCCGCGCGGGCCGGCGCGGAAACCTGGCCCAGCCGCTGGGCGAACGACCCGCGCAACGCCACCGAGGGCTGGAGGTCGCCGAACAACGCGGTGGAATCGGGCAGTGCGCGCACCACTTCCTCGATGACGAAGGGAACTCCGCCGGTCAGCGCGTGGAGCCGGTCGGCGAAGGCCGCCGAAACCGCGCGGACACCCAGGTGCGCGGCGGCCAGTTCCGCCGCTTCGGCGCGGTTCAGCGGCCGCAGTTCGATCTCCACCGCCGTCGGCGCACCGGCGGCGAGATCGATCGGCCGCGTTTCCTGGGGCCGGTAGGTGAGCACCACCCGCAGCCCCGGCGGGAGGCGCGGGCAGAGGTAGCGCAGGAACTCCCAGGTGGCGTTGTCCGCCCAGTGCAGGTCTTCGATGACCAGCGTCGCCGGTCCGGCGTCGTCGAGTAGTTTGCGCAACGCCGGGAATCCCCCGGCCAGGCCCAGTGCCTCGACCACCGGGCCGAGCGGGAGCGGTTCGCGCAGCGGCGAGCAACGACCGACGAACTTCTGCCCCGGCAGGCCGCCGACCAGCCGGGTCTTGCCGATGCCCGCCTCCCCGCCGACGAGGATCAGCGCGGGTGCGGAAACGGCGGCGAGCGCGGCCAGTTCGTCGGCGCGCCCCACCGTGGCGATCTGCTCGGTCACCTTCGGCTCCTTCGCGGAAGACGGACATTTAAGTCCGTAGCGCTACGCATTGCAACGGTTCCGTTCCGTCCTGCATGGTCTAAACCACTCGCGAACCCACAAGGAGACCCCGCGATGACCGACGACTCGAACACTGACGAAACCCCGGAGAACGGGATTTCGCGCAAGCGCGCCCTGCAGCTCGGCCTGCTCGCCGTCCCGGCGGCCGCCGCGCTGGGGGCCGCGATGCCCACCGCGCAGTCCGAAGCCGTACCGCAGAACCTGGAACCGACCCCGGAGTGCGACGACGGCGACGCCCCCACCATCCCGCAGATGGAGGGGCCCTACTTCAAGCCGAACTCGCCCCAGCGCACCACGCTGGTGACCCCGCAGACGCCGGGCATCCGGCTGCTGGTCACCGGGTACGTGTTCACCCGGTCCTGCGCGCCGGTGGCGCAGGCGCTGCTGGACTTCTGGCAGGCCAACAGCCAGGGCGGCTACGACAACGTCGGCTACAACTTCCGCGGGCACCAGTTCACCGGGCCCGACGGCAAGTTCACCCTGTCCACCATCGTGCCGGGGCTCTACCCGGGCCGCACCCGCCACCTGCACGTGAAGGTGCAGGCCCCGAACCGGCCGATCCTGACCACGCAGTTGTACTTCCCGAACGAACCCCGCAACAACACCGACCCGATCTTCGACCCGCGGTTGCTGATGACCGTGCGGAACACCCCCACGGGCGGCCGGGAGGCGACCTTCGACTTCGTGCTGAACTTCGGCTGAAGCTCGAGGTCCCCGCCGGTCAGGTGCGGCGGAACTCCCGATCGGCGGTGGCCCCGGAGCGGTCGTGGCAGAGGACGGCCCCTTCGTGCCGAACCGGAGTCTGCCCCGCACCGCGGGGGAAGGCCGGGACCAATGACGGTCCCGGCCTTCTTTCTGCCGTTCTACGTCGGGGTGCGTAGTCTCCGGTGCCGCCTCGCGCGGGACGCGGTGACCACGGCGCGGCGCGCACGCTCTGGGGCATGAACCTCCCGGTGGAAATCCGCGAACTCTCCAAGCGCTACGGCGACGTGCTAGCCGTGGACGGGCTGAGCCTGACCGTGCGGCCAGGCGAGGTCTACGGTTTCCTCGGCCCGAACGGGGCCGGGAAGACCACGACGTTGCGCATGCTGCTCGGCCTGCTGCGCCCGACTTCGGGGCAGGTCCGCCTGTTCGGCTCGCCGCCGGGCGACCTGTCGGCGGTGGGCGCGCTGATCGAGTCGCCCGCGTTCTACCCGTACCTGTCCGGCCGCGAGAACCTCCGGGTGCTGGCGCGCTACACCGGTGCCGGGGTGGAGCGCGTCGACGCGGTGCTGGACACCGTCGATCTGCTGGCGCGGGGTGGTGACCGGTACTCGTCGTACTCGCTGGGCATGAAGCAGCGGCTCGGTGTGGCGGCGGCGCTGCTCAAGGATCCGCGCCTGCTGGTGCTGGACGAGCCCACGAACGGCCTCGATCCGGCGGGCATGGCCGGCATGCGGACGCTGATCCGCGAGCTGGGCGCCAGCGGGCGGACGGTGTTGCTGTCGAGTCACCTGCTCGGTGAGGTGCAGCAGATCTGCGACCGCGTCGGCGTGGTTTCGCACGGGCGGCTGGTCGCGGAGAACACCGTGGCCGAACTGCGCGGGGCTTCGGTGCTGCGCGTGGTGGCGGATCCCTTGCCGCGGGCCGCTTCGGTCGCGGCCGGGTTGATCGGCGAGGCGCAGGTCGTGGTGCGGGACGGCGCTCTGGAACTGGCGCTGGCCCCGGAAAAAGCGGCGTGGCTCAACAGCGAACTGGTCGCCGCGGGCGTCGGCGTCAGCGAATTGCGGGTCGCGGAACGCGATCTGGAACAGGTCTTCTTCGAACTCACCCAAGGCGGCGACGATGTTGTGGCGTAGCACGAGCGCGGAACTGACCAAGTTGACGCGGCGACCGGCGAACTGGCTGATGCTGGCGGTCGGAACCGCGTTGGGCCTGACGTTCACGTACCTGCTGCCCCTGGCGGGCGCGGCGGGCGCGTCGAGTGGCGCCCCGAACAGCGACCGGGGCCTCGCCTCGACGTTCCCGGACCAGCTGGTGGGCAACTCGATCGGCGGCCTGCCGGTGTTCCTGGGTGCCATAGCTTTGGTGATCGGCGTGCTGGCGGTGGGTGGCGAATACGGTTGGGGCACTTGGAAGACGGTCCTCACCCAGGGCCCTTCACGGCTCACGGTGTACGGCGGGAAGCTCTTCGCACTGGCGTTCGCGATGCTGGCGCTGGTCGTGGCGATCTTTGCGTGCGGGGCGTTGGTGAGCGCTGTCATCGCTCTTTCGGAAGGCGTGCCGCTGTCGTGGCCCTCGGTGGGTTCCGTGGTTGTCGGTGTTGGCGCGGGCTGGCTGATCGCCTGCACCTGGGCGGCTTTCGGCGTGTTGCTGGCGATCGCCATGCGGGGCGTGGCTCTGCCGATGGGCCTCGGTTTGGTGTGGCTGCTGGTGGTGCAGAACTTATTGATCGGCGTGGCGGCGCCCCTGGTGAGCTGGGTGGAGGACCTCCAACTGGGCCTGCCGGGGTCGAATGCCGGGTCGCTGGTGGCTTCCCTGGGCGCCTCGACGCAGTCCCCGGGGGTGGCGGAACTTACCGGCCCGGTGCAGGCGGCTTTGGTGGTTTTCGCATACCTGATCGCCTTCACCGGCCTGGGCGGCTGGCTCCTCCACCGCCGAGACGTCATCTGAAACGGCGCCGATGCCGCATACTCGGCACATGGACGAGCGTCGTCACGCGGATGTGGTCACTGTCCCGGACGTCGTGGGCATGACCGTGCGGGATGGCCGCAGGGTGGCGACCGAGGCCGGGGTCGCGCTGGCGCAGCCGGATCCGGACGGGCCGCCGCTCGGCGCGCTGACCTGGCCCGGTGTCTGGGTGATCACCGCACAGGACCCGCCACCGGGCAGCCAGTTGTACCGCTGGGACAGCGTGCGGGTCTGGTTCCGCCGCGGTTGATCCGCCACCGGTGCGGGCTCAGGAGAGACAGCGCAGCCACACCACCCGCGGCCCGCCGGGGCCTTCGTGCGGCTCGGCGTCCACGATGCCGAGCCGCACCCGGGTTTTCTTGGTGGTGTCGGTGCCCACGCACGTCGGGCCGCCGGTCCCGTCGTGCCAGAGGTTGGTGTGGTCGGCCCAGTAGGCACCCACCACGATGTAGGAGTTGCCCTCGCGTGAGTCATCGCTGTCGTGCAGGGAAATCGTGGTGCCCGCCGCGTCCGGCATCGCCCAGCCTTCGATGACCTCGGGTGTGGCGGTGTGCCGGTTCACGCCCCACCAGACCCCGAACGCGACCACCGCGACCAGCCCCACCAACACCGGCGCCATGAATCGCCTCATGACCCACCCCCTCGCATCACGAGAGATCAGATCAGAGACCCAGCGCTCCGACAAGCAGGGCGGCCACCGCATCCCGGTGTTCCCGTGTGTCCTCCCATCGCAGGCGCCGGCCCGCTTCGACGACCACGCCGAAACCCGCGTGCACCAGTACCCGCGCTTGCCGCGAATCCAGGTCCGGGCGGGCCGAGCGCAGGTGCTGTTCCCAGATCGCGATGTGCTCGCGCTGCGCGGTGACCAACGGGCGCCGCAGGTTCGCCGGGAGACCCACCAACTCGGCATTCGCGACGCTGGTCAGGGCCGTGTGCTCGAAGCTGTAGGCGACGTACGTCGCGCTCAGGGTGGCGACTGCTTCGTGGGGATCGCTTACGTCACCCAGGTTTTGCTCCACCGCTTGCGCGAGCAGCGCCGCCGCCTGGAGGCACGCGGCGGCCAGGATGTCCGCCTTGCCAGGGAAGTACCGGTACAACGCAGACGGGACCAGCCCCACCGCTTCGGCGATCTTCGCGTTGGTGACGTTCGTGAAGCCGTCCTGTTCGAACAAAGTTATCGCGGCTTCGAGGATTTCCGAACGCCGGGTGCGGGCGGTGGGCCTGGCGGGCAGGTCGACAAAGCGGCCGCCGACAAGCGGGTTGGTGGCGAGCACCCGGGTCGCGGACGCGACCAGCAACTCCTCCAGGCGCCGCTGGGCGATGGACACGCGGTGCATCGTGATCGAGCCGATCGCGCCGAGGGCGGCCGCCGCACGGAGGTCCTCCTCCGGCAAGGGGTGCTCGGCCCGCGCCGCCTCCCTGACGCGCTCGACGATGTGCCTGAACTTCGCCGCCAGCACGTGCCGGTCGTCCCGGTCCAGGAAGCGCGACTCCCACCGGTACAGCCCGCTCGAAGCGCGGTGGGTCAGGGTGAGCCGGGTCGCCGCGGTGAGCACCTCGGCCAGCGCCCCCTCCGGCGGCACCTCGTCGATCGCGGCCGCCAGCCGGTCCACCATCAGGTTCGCGCACTCGGCGAACAACGCGTACTTGTTCGGGAAGTGCCGGTACAGCGCCGCCGCGGTGATGCCCACGCCGGCGGCGATCTCCTCCATGGACGCCGCGTGGTACCCGCGCTCGCTGAACACCCGGCCCGCCGCCTCGACGATCAGCTGCCTGCGGTTGCGCGGCCGGACGGCCGCCGCCGACTCCGCGGTCACTGCGGCACCCGGGCGGACGGACGCGGGAACGAAGCCATAAGCCAGTCAACCACGACCGGCGCGGTGGCGGGCGAGCGGCGGGCGCCGTGTGATTCTCGATTAACTTAGTGCTTCTCAACCGGGGATCCACCAGGCATAATGGCGCCACTCGAACCAACCCAAGGAGTGGCCGATGTCGAATGCCGAGGTCCCCGCCTGGTCCTTCCGCCACCACTGGATGGCGCACACGGCGACGCACGCGCTGATGCGACCGGACAAGCCCGCGCTGCGCTACCTCGGGGAGACCACCACCTGGGCGCAGCTGTCGCGGCGGTCCCGGCAGCTCGCCGCCGCGCTCGCCGGCCGGGGCGTCGCCGACGGCGACCGCGTGGCGCTGCTGACCCTGAACCACCCGTGGTTCGTCGAGAGCGTGCTCGCGGCGAACAGCCTGGGCGCCATGGCCGTCCCGCTCAGCTTCCGGCTCGCACCGCTGGAACTCGACTACATCCTGGCCGACTGCACGCCGAGCGTGGCCATCGTCGACGCCCGGCTCCTCCCGCTGCTCCAGGCCGCCCCCGCCGCCGCGTCGATCGGCACGGTGGTGGTCATCGGCGGGGAAACCGAGGAAGAACCCTACGAGGAGTTCCTCGCCGCCCACGAGCCGATCGAGCTGCCCGACGTCAGCGAGGAGACGACCGCGCTGATCATGTACACCTCGGGCACCACCGGCCGCCCCAAGGGCGTGCTGCTCTCCCACCGCAACATGCAGTTGCAGGCGATGACCTGCATCCGCGCGATGAAGATGTTCGACGACTCCGACGTCGGCTTCCTGACCGCGCCCTTCTTCCACATCGCCGGCCTCGGCTCGATCGTGGCGAACCTCCTGGTCGGCGGCACGGTGGTGATCCACCCGCTGGGCGCCTTCGACCCGAAGGCGGTGCTCGACGCCTACGAGCGCGAGGGCGCCACCGTGGTGTTCAACGTGCCGCAGCAGTGGGACCTGATCTGCGCGCAACCGGACATCGAGCAGCGCGACCTGAAACTGCGGATCATCAGCTGGGGCGCCGCGCCCGCCAGCGACTCGACGCTGCGCGCGATGGCCGAGAAGTTCCCCGGCGCGCTGAACGTGGCCGTGTTCGGGCAGACCGAGACCTCGCCGATCACCTGCGTGCTCAGCGGCGAGGACTCGCTGCGCAAGCTCGGCTCGGTCGGCAGGCCGATCCCGACCATCCAGTACCGCATCGTCGACGAGGCGATGAACGACGTGGCCGTCGGCGACGTCGGCGAGATCGTCTACCGCGGCCCCACCGTGACGCAGGGGTACTGGAAGAAGCCGCGGGAGACCGAGGAGGCCTTCGCCGGTGGCTGGTTCCACTCCGGCGACCTGGTCAAGCAGGACGAGGAGGGCTTCGTCTGGGTGGTCGACCGCAAGAAGGACATGATCATCAGCGGCGGCGAGAACATCTACTGCGCCGAGGTCGAGAACGCGATCGCCGCGCACCCGGCGGTGCGGGAGGTCGCCGTGGTCGGCCGCGCCGACGAGCGCTGGGGCCAGGTGCCGGTCGCCTACGTCGCCCTCGCTCCCGACACCACCCTGTCGATGCCGGAGCTGACCGAGTTCCTCGACGGGCGCCTCGCGTCCTTCAAGCGCCCCAAGGATCTCGTGGTCGTCGCCGAACTCCCCCGCAACGCGGGCGGCAAGGTGGTCAAGGGCGCGTTGCGCACCCTGGACGAGAAGGCACCAGCACCGGCTTGAGCACCCGGCCCGCCCGCTGGTCGGCGACCGCCCGGTCGTACTCGGCCAGCGGGTAGGCCGTCACCAGCCGGTCGAGGGGCAGGCGCCCGTCCCGGTACCGCCGGGCCAGTTCGGGCACGAGCACCGCGGGCTCGGCGTCGCCCTCGACGCACCCGCGCAGCTGGAGTCCGCGCAGCATCAGCGATCGCACGTCCAGCGTCGCTTCCCGGGGGCCGAGCCCGACCAGCGCCAGCACCCCGCGCGGGGCGAGCAGGTCGAGCACGCGGGCGATCAGCTCGGGCCGTCCCGTGGTGTCGAGCGTGTGGGTCACCGGCGGGATCGGCTCGTCCAGCGACGCGACGGCCTTGGCCCCCAAGGAACCGGCGAGCTCCCGTCGCGCGGCGACGGGTTCCGCCACCACGACTTCGACGCCTTCGGACAGGGCGGTCAGCATCGCCGCGGCGCCCACGCCACCGCCGCCGACCACCAGCAGCCGGTCACCCGGCACGGGCCGCAGCGCGTTGAGGACCGCGCCCGCGCCGGTCAGGAACCCGCAACCCAGTGGCGCGGCGATTTCCGGGGCCAGGTCGCCGACCCGGACGCAGGAGCGGGCGGCCACCACCGCGGCCTCAGCGAAGGACGACTGCCCGAAGAAGGCCCCGAACACCGGCTCACCGTCGACGCGGATCGTCGGTGAGCCGTCCGGCCGCGCCCCCGAGTTGTTCAGCGCGTTCGCCGAGCCGCAGTAAGCCGGTTGGCCCGCACGGCATTGCGCGCAAGCACCGCAGGACGCGAACGAGAGGACCACCCGGTCCCCCACCGCCAGCGTGCCGACCCCCGCGCCCAGCCGCTCGACGACGCCGCAGCCCTCGTGCCCGAGCACGGCGGGCCGGTCCCCGAGCGCCCGCCGGGTGACCAGATCGGTGTGGCACACGCCGACCGCCTCGATCCGGACGATCACCTCGTCCGGGCGCGGATCGTCCAGTTCGGCCTCGACCACCTCGCTCGGCCCCGTGCCGCGCGAGAGCAGGACCGAGGTCCTCAATCGCGTTCCAGGCCGAAGTAGAAGTGGCGGCCGTCCGCGAGCGCGACGCCCGGCTTGCCGTTCATCACGCCCATCAGCGTGGTGTCGTCGACGCGTTTGAAGTGGTCGAAGACCGGCATGCCGTCGTACACCATGGTGGCGGTGACCTCGCCGCGGAACTCGACGTTCCACAGGCTCGCCTCGCCCTTGCCCGCCAGGGTGTCGGAGTAGAGGCTGCCGTCCTCGGCGCGGCAGATCAGCGGCTTGGCGTCGTCCAGCGCGACGAACCGCTTGCCGTGCCACCGGCTGCTCGCCAGCACCTTCTCGATCGGGTGACCGGTGGAGAAGGCGAACCCCCGCCACGAGCCCAGGATCGACGCGGCGTCGACGACTTCGAGCGCCGCCCAGACCGCGTCGAGCCGGTCCGGATCCACCCTTCCCGGTGCCGCGCGCAGTTCCCGCCAGTCCTCCAGCACGGACGTCCGGCTCTGCTCGGTGGTCATCCTGGCTCCTCCGGGGTAGCGGATCCGATTCAGCCGCGAGAGCCCTTGCCGACCGGCTACCCGCGTCGCTATGTTAACGAAGAGTCTCGCGCTTGATCAAGCGGCAGCGCTCCATACCTACCGAGGAAGCTAGGTAAGTAAATGAGCAATCTCAGCAGAAGGAACGTACTGTCCCTCGGCGTCGCGCTGGGCCTGGTGGGTGCGGCCGGCGCGGTACCCGGCCTGGCCTCGGCGGCGTCGGCCCAGGCGGCCGCGGGCGACCCGTGGTGGGTCTGGGACGACGAGATCGACGGCATCATGGCCCGGATCCTCGACGCCGGCGGCGTTCCGGCGGTCAACACCGCGATCAAGCCGTGGGTGAACAACAACCACGCGCTGCCGAGCGGGCTGCCCGCCGACCTCTCCGGTTACCTCGGGAAGGTCAACAAGCTGCCGTCCTGGGCGAACCAGTCGAAGCTGCGCCTGGCCGCCGACTTCAACCGGCGCAAGGACACCTACCTGTTCATGCTCTACGGCCTCGGCAGCGGCATCATGAGCACGGTCATCCCGCGCGAGGCCAAGTCGGTGTACTGGTCCGCGGGTGGCGCCGACATGCAGGACCGCGCGGCGAAGACCTTCACCTTCGGCTACGACCTGGCCGACCTCAACGCCTTCGAGCCCAGCGGCCAGTTCGTCGTCACCGCCAACAAGACGCGCCTGGTGCACGCCGCGGTCCGGCACCTGCTGCCGCAGTCGCCGCACTGGTCGGCGGTGGCGGACGAGCCGGACCGCATCCCGATCAGCAACGGCGACATCCTGGTCACCTTCCACAGCCTCGGCACCTTCGTGCACAAGAAGCTCAAGGACTGGAAGGTGCCGATGACCGCGGCGGAGGAGGACGCCTTCCTGCACTCGTGGCAGGTCGCCATCCACCTGCTCGGCGTGCGGCCGGAGTTCATCCCGAAGACCTGGGCCGAGGCCTACGCGCAGTCGGGGCAGGCGCTCACGCCCATCCTCGCGCCGTCGTTCGAAGGCAAGGAACTCGCCGAGGACCTGCTCGGCCTGACCGCGCAGATCGATCTCGGGGTGACCAGGGGTTTCCTCAACGAGTTCGTGCGGTACCTGCTCAGCGACGAGATCGGCGACTGGCTGAACCTGCGCCGGGACTACGCCGCGAAGGCCGTGATCCAGACCGGGTGGCCCGCCTACATCGCCTTCCGCGAGGGCCTGATCCCGATCATGCCGGTCGGCTTCTACATGTTCGACCAGCTGATCCGCGCGATCGCGATGCTGTTCCTCAACAAGGTCACCTCGCCGACCACCACGCCGATCACCATCCCGACCGGGAACCGCCCCTGACCGCGGTGGCGTAGGCACGCAGGAACAACGCCTCGGCCAGGGCCACGGCCGCGATCTCGCCGGGGTCCACGCTCTCGTTCGGCGCGTGGATCAGCGAGCGGGGGTCCTCCACGCCCATCAGGATGATCTCCGCTTCGGGATAGGTCTCGGCGAGCACCGTGCAGAGCGGGATCGAGCCGCCCTGGCCGAGGGTGGTCGGCGCGACGCCGTACGCCTCCGCCATCGCCCCGGCCATCGCCCGGTGGGCGGGGCCGTCGACGGTGGTGGCGAACGGCGCGCCCGAAGCCTCGGTCCGCACGGTGACCTTCGTGCCCCAGGGCGCGGCCGTGTGGAGGTGGTCGATGAGCGCGACCTCGGCGGCCCGGAGGGCGGTGCCCGGCGGGACGCGGAGGTTCAGCCGCGCCGCGGCCCTGGGGGTGATGGCCGCCGCCGAACCCCGTACCGGCGGGCAGTCGATGCCGAGAACGGTCACCGCCGGGCGCGCCCACAGCTGGTCGGCGACGGTGCCGTCGCCCAGCAGCGACACGTCCGGCAGCACCCCGGCGTCGGTGCGGAACTCCTCGGCCGGGTACGGCTCCCCGTGCCAGGTCTGCCCGGCGGGCAGCCCGGCGATCGTGGTGTTGCCCGCGGCGTCGCGCAGGGTCGCCAGCACCGCGACGAGCGCGGCGAGCGCGTCCGGCGCCGGGCCGCCGTACATTCCCGAGTGGACGGCCGAGTCCAGCGCCTCCACGGTCAGCACCACGTTCACCATGCCGCGCAGGCTGACCGTCACCGCCGGCTTGCCCACCGCGGCGTTCCCGGTGTCGCACACCAGGATCGCGTCGGCGCGGAGCAGGTCCGGATAGTCGGTGACGAAGTCCTCCAGCCCGCCGGTCCCCTGCTCCTCGCTGCCTTCGACGACCACCTTCAGGTGGACGGGCAGGTCGTCGCCGAGTGCGCGCAACGCGGTCAGGGTGGCGATGATGTTGCCCTTGCAGTCCGCCGCGCCGCGGCCGTGCCAGCGACCGTCCACTTCGGTCAGCACGAACGGCGGGGTGTGCCAGGCGGACTCGTCCACCGGCGGCTGCACGTCGTAGTGGGTGTAGAGCAGCACGGTGGGCGCGGCGGGATCACCGCACAGCCGGGAGCCGAGCACGGCCTGGCTGCCGTCCGCGGTTTCCACCAGCCGGGCGTCGTCGAAGCCGGCCCCGGCGAACGCGTCGCGGACCCACTGGGCCGCGCGCAGGCACTCCCGCGGCGGGTACCGCACGGGATCGGCGACCGACTGGATCGCGACCAGGTCGGCGAGATCGAGGCGGGCCAGCGACATCAGCCCGGTCACGTGCGCGCGCAAGTCCATGGCTCACTCCGAATTCTGTGCGGTGCGAAGGCCGTCGACGTAGTCTTCGAACTCCGACAACCGGTCCGGGCAGTAGATGGCGATCACCGCGAGCTGGCCCGCGGCGAGCTTGTCCCCGGCCAGGACCGGCCGGGAACCGGGGCCGCCCGCGCCGTTCGACAACATGCCGAGCGACGCGGCCCGCTGTGCCGCGCCGACGGGGTCCGCGCAGACCGGGCCGCCGTCGTCGCCGAGCAGGCGCACCACCTGGTCCCGTTCCGGTACCGCGGTGCCCAGCTCCGTCAGCGCGGCGATCAGCCGGTCCGCCTTGTCCTCGGCCGCGCGGTTCGCCTTCCCGGCCCGCCACGCCGCCACCGCCAGCGCCATCAGCGCCACGGTCAGCGCGGCGACCACGGTGTAGAGCACGATGCGACCGGTGGTCATGACTCCTCCTCCGGCTGCCGCCACGACGGTTTGCGGAAGCGGTAGAACAGGAACGGCACCACGAGCCCGAGCCCGATCGCCCCGCCGGCGACGATCAGCACGTACACGGCGGTGTTGCCGGAACCGAACTGCGACGGCGGGACGAAGCCGACCAGCAGCGCCGCCAGCGAGGCGGTGAAACCGACCCCGCACAACCCGGTGAGCACGGGTGCGCGATAGCCCCGGGGATGGCCGGGTTCCTTGCGGCGCAACCGGACCGCGGCGACGAACAGCAGCAGGTAGGTGATCAGGTACACCTGCGTGGTGATCACCGAGAAGATCCAGTACGTGCTGGAGACGTCCGGGATGAACGCGTACAGCAGCGCGATCACCGTGGTGACCAAACCCTGTGCCACCAGGATGTTCTGCTGCACGCCGTGCTTGTTCCGCTTCTGCAGCACCGGCGGGAGGTAGCCCTCGTTCCGCGAGATGAGCAGCAGCCCCTTCGACGGCCCGGCGAGCCACGTCAGCATCCCGCCGAGCGAAGCGGCGACCAGCATCACGCCCACCACCGGTGTCAGCAGCTGCCAGCCGAACTGGGCGAACACCGCGTCGAACGCCTGCATCACGCCCGCGGTGAGCGAGAGTTCCCCGGCGGGCACCACCCAGCTGATCGCCAGCGCGGGCAGCACGAAGATCAGCAGTACCAGTCCCATCGCCAGGAACATCGACTTCGGGAACTGCTTCGCCGGATCGCGCAGCGAGGAGACGTGCACCGCGTTCATCTCCATCCCGGAGTAGGACAGGAAGTTGTTCACGATCAGCACCAGGCTGGCCAGCCCGGCCCACTCCGGCAGCAGTTCGCCCGCGGTCATCGGGGCCGCCGGGGCGTTTCCCTGGCCCAGGAACACAAAACCGAGGGCGACCAGGACGACGCCGGGCACGAGGGTGCCGATGACCAGGCCACCGCTCGCCAGCCCGGCGACGCCCTTGGTGCCGCGCGAGGAGATCCAGACCCCCGACCAGTAGGCGACCACGATCACCGTCGCGGTCCAGAGCCCGTTGCTCGCCAGCGCGGGGTCGAAGACGTAGGCGAGGGTGCTCGCGACGTAGCCGAGCAGGCTCGGGTAGTAGAAGATCGTCATCGCGAACTGGCACCAGACCGCGAAGAACCCCGCCGGGCGGGAGATCCCGCGGGCGACCCAGTTGTAGACCCCGCCCCGGTAGCCCGACGCGAGTTCGGCGGAGACGAGCGAGGTCGGCAGCAGGAAAACGAGTGCGGGTACCAGGTACAGGAACACGCACGCCAGCCCGTAGACCGCCATCGTCGGCGACGGCCGCAGGCTGGCCACGGAGCTGGTGGTCATCAAAGCCAGTGCCACCCAGGAAATCCAGGCGGCGGGCGGTCTCGTGCGCTCGGCGGAACGGTCCGGTGACCTGTGCTGAGTCATGGGATCAGCCTCCGGGTGACGCGGTGGCCCGCGCCTCGCCCGTCGCGTGTGAACGGAGCTAGCCGACCACGCGGAGGGCGTGCTCGGCGTGGGTGAGCCGCCGCCCGCCGTCGGGGGTGACGGTGACGATGTCCGCCAGGCGCACGCCGAAGCGGCCCGGCAGGTCGATGCCCGGTTCGAGGGAGAAGCACATCCCGGGTTCGAGGCGCTGCTCGGAACCGGGCAGCAGGAACGGCGGCTCGTCGGTGGTCAACCCGACGCCGTGGCCGGTGCGGTGGGTGCTCCGATCGCCGTAACCCGCGTCGCCGATCACCTCGCGGGCGACGCGATCGACCTGCCCGCACCGGATCCCGGGCCGCACCGCCTCGAACGCCGCCTGCTGCGCGGCGCGCACCACCTCGTGCACGCGCCGGAGTTCCGCGGCCGGTTCGCCGACCACGACCGTGCGGGTGGTGCCGGAGCCGTACCCGCACATCAACCCGCGGACGCCGAGCACGACCGCGTCACCGGGTCCGAGCACGCGGCCGGTGGGTCCCTGGTGCGCCCGGGCGCTGCGGGGCCCGGACCCGACGAACGCGCGGTCGACGCGGTCGTGCCCGAACCGCCGCAGCAACCGGGTCAGGTGCGCGGCGACCTCGACCTCCCGCCGGCCGGCGAAGGGCGTGCGGACGAGCTCGGCGTACGCCGCGTCGGCCGCCGCGCCCGCGGCGGTGAGCCGGAACAGCTCCCCGCCGTCCTTGACCGCGCGGAGGTGCGGCAGGCAGCCGGAAAGCCCCCCGTACCGGCTTCCCGGTACTGCCTGCCGCAAGCGCGCCGCGTGGCTCGCCCAGATGGCGTCGGACACCGCGAACACGCCACCCGCCTCCAGGTATTTTCCCGCCACCGCACAGGGATCGTGGTCCCAGCAGGCGATCCCGACGCCGAGCGCCGCCGCGGTCGCCGCCAGTCCGTCGCGTTCCCCGTCCGGGACGAGGAGCACCGGGGGCCGGTGCGTGGAGAGGATGAACAGGACCAGGCGCCGGGGTAGGCGTTCGTATCCGGTCAGCCAGACCAGGTCCGGGCCCGGTGCGACGAGCACGCCGTCCAGCCCCGCCGCCATCGCGCGCCGGATCGTCCGGCCGATCCGGCGCGCGTGGTCGGCCGCGGTGAACGGGGGCGGCGGCCACCGCGGCCCGCCTTCGATCGTGTCGTCCCGCTGGATGTCCACGGCCTCAAGCTAGGCGGGCCCCGGCTTCCGGGTGCTCACCCCGCACAGGTGAACCGGGGCCGCCCGGTGCCGGGGCACGGCGTACCCGGCCAGCCGCGCGAAAACCTCGCGGGCGTCCCCTCCCAGCGGCCGGTCGGGCCGGCCGGGCAGCTCGGCGCGGAACAGGCCGCGGTGGAAGGCGGCGACCGCCTCGGGCTCCGGCAGGACGTCGATCCCGTGGTACCGCAACACCCTCAGCACCCCGGTGGCGCGGGTGTGCAGTTCCGCCGCCCAGCCGCGTTCGGCGTCCCAGGTGAACACCACGTCGCGGCCGGGGAACCAGCGCAGGCGGCCGGTCAGGGCGAGGCAGGCGCTCGCCGGGTGGTCCGGGTGCACGGCGGCGGTGTCCACCGCCGGGCCCAGCGCGGCGGCCACCGACCGGACGTACCGCCGCAGCCCGGTGGCCACCGGCCCGGTCAGGACGGCACCTCCTCGTTCGCGAAGACCTCCCGCAGCGCCTCCTCCTGCTCCGGGGTCAGGCTGGTGAACACCAGCTCCGGCGGGTCGTCGGCGAAGACGTCGGAGATCCGGTCGATCACCGCGTCGGAGGTGAGCAGGAACAGCGCCGAGGTGCCCGGGCTGAGCCGCTCCTTGATCCGCCGGATGAGGTCGTCGTCGATGCCGACGTCGCTCAGCGCGCCCCCGGCGGCGCCCGCGGCGGCCCCGACCGCCGCACCCGCCAGCGGCATGAGGAAGAGCAGGCCGAACAACATGCCCCAGAACGCACCGGAGAGCGCGCCGCGGCCGGCCAGGTCGTGCAACTGCCGCAGTTTCGGCCGTTTGCGGTCCAGCGGCCAGGACACCACGGCGGCGTCGTGGACGGAGACGAGCCGTTCCCTGGCCAGTTCCTCCACCCGGCGCGAGGCGAGTTTCGCCCCGTCCGGTGAGTCGAACCGCCAGATGGTCAGCGTGGTCATGATCGATGTCCTTTCTCCGATTTGGCGGTCCGCAGGAGCGCGGCCGCCCATTCCGCCCGCGGGTCGACGTCGACCAGCACGGCCATCACCAGCAAGGTCGCCGGCACCGCGAGCAGCGCGCCGAGCGGACCCAGCACCCAGGCCCAGAAGACCAGCGACACGAACGTCAGCACCGCCGAGAGCCCCACGGCGTCCCCGACGTACCGGGGCTGGACCAGCGACTGGAGCACGAAGTTGAGCACCACGTAGACCCCGACGACGCTGAGCGTGGTGCCCCAGCCGCCGCTGAGCAGGCCCAGCAGCGCGGGTGGTGCGACGCCGAGCAGGAACCCGACGTTCGGGATGTAGTTGGTCACGAAGGAGAGCAGCCCCCACAGCACGGGCAGCGGGATTCCCAGCCACAGCAGGGCGATCGTGTCGAGCACCGCGACCGCGGCGCCGAAGGCCGTGGTCACCACCAGGAACCGGCGGGTCTTGCCGGTGAACCCGGCCAGCGCGACGCGGACCCGGGGCCGCGCGCGTCCGACGGCTTCGAGGCGGCCGCCGACGGTCCCGGTCTCGACGCTGAAGAACAGCAGCAGCGCCAGCAGGAACACGATGCTCGTGGTCACCGCGGTCAGCTCGCCGAGCAGCGCCGCCGCGGACGAGGCCAGCTCGCCGGGGTCGATCGAGTGCACGAGCGCGTCGAACTGCTCCGGGCCGATCCCCCAGGCGCGCAACCGATCCGCGGCCCCGGCGCGCAACGCGCGCGCTCGTTCGGTGTAGCCGGGCAGCAACGCCGCCAGCCGGACCAGCGAACCCACCACCACCGCGGTGAACACCAGGAACACCCCGTACACCGCGGTCACCAGGGTGGCGGTGGCGAGCCAGGCGGGCAGTCCCCGGCGGCGCAGCCACCGGTGCACCGGGCTGACCACGATCACCATGACCAGCGCGAGCAACACCGGTGCCACCAGCCAGGCCGCCGCGCGGAGCCCGGCCACCACGACCACCGCCGACGCGGCACCCAGCAGCACCACCAGCCCGCGGGGCAGCGGGCCGGTCACCCGATCTCTTCGCCACCGCGGACGATGACCGCCCAGATGACCACCACGCACAGCCCGATCACCAGCAGCGACCACAGTGGCTGGACGGTGAGGAAGGCCAGTTGCGCGGTGGCGTTGAAGATCAGCAGCACCACGGTGACCACGCGGGCCCACTGCGCGCCGCCGAGCAGCGCCGCCCCGGTGAGCACCACCAGCACGCCGACGGCGGTGTGCAGCCAGGCCCAGGCGGTCAGGTCGAGCACCAGCACCGCGGTGGGCGCCACCAGGTAGTAGTCGTCGGTGATCAGCCCCGCCAGGCCCTCGATCACGTTGAACGCGCCGATCAGCACCATCATCGCGCCGGCGAAGGCGATCCACCCGCTGCGCACCACGCCGTGGCGGGTGGAGCGGCCGGGTGAGCGCGCCAGGCGCCATTCAGCGGACACGTCGTTGACGTCGGCAACGTCACCGTAATGCTGCTGGTGCTCGCTCATCTGCTTTCCTCTCGTCGGTGAATTTCCCGGCGCGGTCACCGTCGCACCGGTACCGCCGGGACCACTTCGCCCAGTGCGGGCGAGACCGGGAATCCACATCGGCGGCGACCGCATTCCCGGCCCCGCGCACTAATGCTGGTTTTTCCGCGCCCGCGCACCCGCCGCGATCGACCATTCACCCGGCACGGGCGAGGTACGGCTCACCGGTGCACCAGCACGATGGCCGCAGCCGGCAGGCAGCGGCCGGGCGGCATGGCGGAGGAGGCCGGTATGAGCGGTTCGGGCAAGCGCGGGCGCACCGGAATGGCGATCGCCGGGGTGGTGGTCTCGCTCGTGCTCACCACCCGGGAAACCGAACCCGGACAACCGGGGGTTTCCGGCCCGGCCGCCGCCGAAGTGGTGGTCGCCGAATGCCTCGGCGCTTTCACGAAGCTGGCGAGGGCGGTATTCCTGCTGGCCGCGGCCGCTCCGGAAAGATAACGCCTCGCACTATTTTCCGACGAAACTCGATCAGTGCCCGGAAACAGGGAGAAAAATGCAGATGGCGCAGGTGCACGGTACCGCTTTCCCCGGCCGTGCCGTACCGCACGGAGCAAGACCCCGGCCGCACGAGATCGCCCCGCCCGCGGTCGTCGCGGCGGCCAAGGTCCGCATTCCGGCGGCCCCGCCCGCGGTACTGGTCCGGGAACGGCTGCACACCCTGCTCGACGCCGCGGTGGCCGAGGCGGACACCGGTCCCCCGGTGACCGTGGTGTGCGCGCCGGCCGGTTCCGGCAAGACCACCATGCTCGCCACCTGGGCGCGGCACCGGGTCGACCGGTCCGGTGCGCACGTGGCCTGGGTTTCGCTGGACGCGGAGGACAACGACGTCGTTCTACTGTGGACGGCCGTGGTCCGCGCGCTGGAGCACGCCGGTGCCTGGCCCTCCGGTGCCGGGCCGACCCCGCCGCCCGGTGAACCGCACGGCTCGTTCGTGGCCAGGCTCGGCACCGCGCTCGAGCGGCTGGCCAAACCCGTGGTGCTCGTCCTCGACGGCGTGCACGACCTGCACTCCGACGGCGCCGTGCGCACGGTGAACTTCCTCCTGCGCCACTGCCCGGCGACCATGCCGGTGGTGCTGGCGACGCGGTTCCCGCCGCCGCTGATCCTGCCCCGGCTCCGGCTGGAGGGACGGCTGCGCGAGATCGGGCCGGACATGCTCACCTTCACCCCGGTCGAGGCCCGCCTGCTCTACCTCCGCGACGGCGTCCGGCTCACCGACGCCGAACTCGCCCTGCTGATGGAGCGGACCGAGGGCTGGGCGGCCGCGCTCCGCCTCGCCGCGATCGGCCTGGACGCCGGGCAGCCGCACGGGGAACTGATCAGCCGCCTCACCGGTGACGACCACTTCGTCGCCGACTACCTGCTCGGTGAGGTCGTCACCCGCCAGCCGGAGGACGTCCAGCGGTTCATGCTGGCGACCTGCGTCTGCCGCACCTTCCCGGCGCGGCTGGCCGCCAAGCTGTCCCGGCAGGAGAACGCCGGGCAGATCCTCGACTGGCTGGAACGCACCGGCGTGGTCACCGCCGCGCACGACCGCGACGGGGCCAGCTACCGCTACCACCCCCTCCTGCGCGGGTACCTGCGCGCGGAACTGGGCAGGCGCGACGTTTCCGCGCTGCACCGGCTGCACCGCACCGCCACCGGCTGGTACCTCGCCGCGGGTGACGAACTGCGGGCGATCGAGCACTCCGCCCGCGCCGGGGACAACGACCTGCTCACCCGCCTGCTCGCGAAGCACGGCCTCGCCCGCGTGCTCGCGGGCGACGGCCGGCGGCTGGGCCGGGTGCTCGACGCCGTACCGGGCCACGTGCTCGGCAGGCCGTCGGTGGCCCTCGTGGCCGCGGCGACCGCACTGGAACTGGGTGACGTGCTCGCCGCGGACCACCTGCTCCGGTCCGTGGACGGGGCCGCGTACCCGTTGCGCACCCAGCGCCTGCGGGCCCTGCGCGCCACCATCGAGGTGCACCGGGCCCGCCTGCGCGGCGACACCACCGAAGCGCTGAACGCGCTCAAGTCCACCCGGGCGGGCCAGACCGGTGATCTCGACGTGGACCTGTTCGCCCACCTCAACCGCGGCATCGCGGCGGTGTGGACGGGAAACCACGAGGCCGCCGAGGCGGACCTGACCGAGGCGCTGCGGCTGGCCGTCGCCGAAGGGCGGGACGCGGCGCGGTTGCAGTGCGAAACGCAGCTCGCCGCACTGGCCGGCGCCCGGGGCGACCTGGCCACCGTGGGCACGCGGGCCAGGGCCGCGCTGGCCATCGCGAAGGACCGGACCTGGGAAAGCACTTCGCGCTGCGCCTACACCTACGCGCTGCTGGGCGTGGAGGCCCACGAGCGGCTGGAGGACGAGCGGGCGGCACGGCTGGCCGGGCTGGCCACCGAACTGCTGGCTGCGCCGGTCGATCCCAGCATCGAACTGTTCGTGCGCACCCTCGGCGCGCTGGTCGAGTTCGGCACCGCCGACGACCCGCACCAGGTGGTGGCCGCGCTGCGGGAGCACTGGCAGCGGCTGGGCGATCGGTCCATCGTGCCCGCGCTGGTCGCCTACGCCGCCCCGGCCCAGCAGCGGATGGCGCTGCTGGTCGGCGAGTACCCGTGGGCGGCCGACGTGCTGCGGCAGGTGACCGATCTGCTCGGCGACGGTGGTGAGCAGGCGCTGCTGCGCGCGATCCTGCACGCCCACCGCGGCAAGGCCGGTTCGACGCGGCGGGTGCTGGAACCCCTGCTGGCCCAGCGGTTGCCGGTGGTGTCCCCGGCCACGCTGGTGCACGGCTGGTTGCTCGAAGCGCAGCTCGCCGCCCGGTGCGACGAGGAGCACCGGGCCCACGAAGCGCTCACCGAGGCGCTTTCGCTGGCGGCCCCGCACGAGGCGCTGCGGGCGTTCCGCGACGCCGGCCAGGCCGTGCGGTCCCTGCTCGCCGGCGGCGCGGGGCGGTTCGGCAGGCTCGACGCGTTCGCCGCCAGGGCGCTGGCGGAGATCCCGGTGACCGCCGCCGATCCCACCGACGGGCTGACCGAACGGGAGCAGGCGCTGCTGACCGAGCTGCCGTCCATGCGCACGGCGGAGGAGATCGCGAACACGATGTTCGTCTCGGTGAACACGGTGAAGACGCACCTGCGCGGCATCTACCGCAAGCTCGGCGTCAACCACCGCCGCGACGCGATCACCGTCGCCCGCACGCGCGGGTTGTTGTGACGTGGTCGCCGCACTGGTGTTGTTCGCGGTGCTGATGATCGGGCCGCTGCTGCTGGAACGGCTGGAGCGCCGGGTGCTCCGTCCGTCCACAACGGACGATGAGTCCCGGTGAGCGCCCGCTCCGGAGTGCTCGTGGTGACGTGTGCTTCGACGCTGGTGGTGAACGCGAACACCTCGGCGGTCAGCATCCTGCTGCCCGCCATCGGCGAGGACGTCGGGGTGGGACCGTCGACCCTGCGGTGGGCGGTGACGGGGTACTCGCTCGTCGGCGCCGCGGTGATCGTGACCGGCGGGGTGCTCGGCGACATCGCGGGACGGCGGCGGGTTTTCGCCGGCGCGCTGGGGTTGTTCGTGGTGTCGTGCGTGCTGATCGCGCTGGCGCGCACCGGCGCGGGGGTGATCGCCGGGCGCCTGCTCCAGGGCGCGGCGGGGTCGACGCTGGTGGCGTGCGGGCTGAGCCTGCTCACGGTGGCGACTTCCGGCCCGGCGCAGGTGCGGGCGGTTTCCTTGTGGGGCGCGGCTTCCGCGGTCGGCGCCGCCGCCGGGCCGCTGGCCGGGGGCGCGCTGGCCGGTTCGATCGGCTGGCAGGCGCTCTTCTGGATCGACGCCGCGATCGCGGCGGCCTGCGTACCGCTGACGGTGCGCACGGTCGCCGAGTCGCGCGACCCGGATCGCCCGCGTGCCATCGACTTCGCCGGCCTGCTGCTCCTCGCCGGGGTGCTGGTGCCGTTCGTGCTGGCGCTCGGCGAAGGGCCGGACTGGGGCTGGACCTCGGCGGCGACGCTGGGCTGCTTCGCCGTCTCGGCCGCCTCGCTGGCCGGGTTCGCCGCGGTCGAGCGGCGGGTGCGCGCCCCGCTGGTGGAGCCGCGGTTGCTGCGCAATCGCGTGCTCGTCGCGGCGACCGCGGCGATCCTCATCGTGGCCGGCGCGCTCAACGGCCTGATGTACGTGCTGAGCCTGTACTTCCAGGATCCGGCGGGCCTGGCGATGAGCCCGCTGGCCGCCGGGCTCGCCACCCTGCCCGCCGCCGCGGGGCTGGTGGTCGTCGCGCCGTTCGTCGGTCCGCTGGCCACACGCTTCGGCACGCGCACCGTGGTCACCGCCGGGTTCGCGCTCACCACCGCCGGTTTCGCGCTGCTGGCCACGCGCTCCGGTTACGCGGGCCTCGTGCTGCCCCTCCTCGCGATCGCGGTGGGCATGGGGTTCGCCAACGGGTGCGCGTCCTCGGCCGCGACCGCCGCGGTGCCGGTGAACGAGGCCGGCGCCGCGTCGGGCATCTCCAACATGGCCCGCTACGTCGGCGCCGCCCTCCTGGTCGCCGCGACCGCGACGAGCTACGGCACCGCGGGCTTCGCCCGATCGGCCCTGGTGCTGGCCGCCGTTTCGGCGCTGGGCATCGTGCTCGCGCTTTGTTACGGTCGCCACCGCCCGCCCCCCAGCGGCGCGGCGAACCGCGTCGCCGCGGCGGCCGGGGTCGCGCACACCATTCCGGGAAGCTGAGGTCAGCGCATGCCCGTCGGGGCCGTCGTGCGGCCACTCGTGACGGCCGGCCTGCTGCTCACCGCGTACTACCTGCTCCCGGTGGACCGGCGACTGACCGGCTGGCACGCGGCCGGGCTGATCGCCGGGCTGTGCCTGGTGATCGCCGTCGTCGCCTGGCAGGTCCGGCTGATCTCCCGCGCGAAGTACCCGGCCCTGCAAGGGGTTCAGGCACTAGCGCTGAGCGTGCCGCTGTTCCTGCTGCTCTTCGCCAACACCTACTACCTGCTCTCGCACACCCTGCCGCCGAGCTTCACCGAACCGCTGACCAGGACCGACGCCCTCTACTTCACCGTCACCGTGTTCGCCACCGTCGGCTTCGGCGACATCGCACCGGTCAGCCAGGCCGCGCGCGTGCTGGTCACCGTCCAGATGGTCGGCAACCTGCTGGTGCTGGGCGCGGCCCTGCGCGTGATCGTCACCGCCGTGCAGCGCAGGCGGCGTCAGGAGTAGGTCACCGAGAACTGGTTGGTGCGGAAGTCCAGGCCGCCGCTGGACGAGGTGATCTCGTAGCCGAACTGGGCCCGGCTCAGCGTGACGTCACCGAACCAGGCGCGGGCGCGGATCCAGTTCATGATCGCGAGGATGTCGACCGTGCCCGCGGTGGTGTTCGACCGGCGGAGGAAGGAGAAGACCTGCGCCGAACCGTGGGAACCGCGGTAGACGGCCCAGTCGTGCCCGCCGACCGTGGCGTTGGTCTGGAAGGTACCGATCGGCCCGATCGGGCCGGTCTGGTTCATCCACAGCATGATCTCGTAGGCGTGGTCGTCGGCCCAGATGTCGTAGGTGCTGGTGTGGGCGCCGCTGCCGGGCACGGTGACGTTGAAGCTGCTCGACACGCTGTTGAGCGAACTGAGCCGCCGGTTCACCTGCCGGGTGGCGTTCGGGTAGGACTTCACGCCGCCGGTGTTGGGGTGGTTGGCCCAGACACCCCAGTTGCCGTACGAGTTGGCCCAGATGGTCTGCGGGCCGCCGCCGTCGCCCCAGATGTTGTTGTAGAGGGTGTAGCCGCCGTTGTCCCAGGTGGCCCAGCGGTCGGCGGAACTCCAGGTCGCCGCCATGGCCGGGGACGGCAGTGCGGTGAACACCAGTGCCAGCACCAGTGCGGTGATCGCCGGGCGGGTGAACTTGACCATGACCGACTCCTTCGTCGCTGACCGTCGAAGCGCTTCGACGGTAGACCAGCGGCGCGAGCCTTGGCCAGCGAACTCCGGCCCACCGGATCTGCTCGCCCCGGGGCGTCCCCCGGGCGCGGACACCCTCCTCCGCGCCCGGGGAACCGCCGGTGCTCAGCCCTTGAAGTGGACCATTCCGGCGAAGGGCAACTGCACGCTCTGCGCGCGGATCTTGCCGGTCGCCAGCACGTAGCCCCAGGGCACGTTCGCGCTCCCGCTCTGCCCGCAGCCCAGGTCGTACCAGCCGCCCGCGCCGCTGGAATTGAAGCCCCAGCCCTGCACGCACACGGTCACGTCACCGTTGACCACGTTCCAGGTGTAGTTCTTGTTGTAGCCGGGGTACCCCGACGAGCCACAGCTGGAATTCGTGTCCGGGCCCCAGAACCCGGGCGGCGCCGCCGCGGTGCCGCCGCACTCCTGGATCCCGGCTTCCCCGGCCGAAGCCGCGGTGGCGCCGGCCATCCCGGAAAACACCGACAACGCGAATGCCGCGGTGGTCACCGCGGCCCTCATCTTCTTCCCCACAGGTACTCCACATTTTCCGTAAGGTGATCTCCGTACGGGCCACCGCTCTTCCCGGTCGTCATCCGCCGAGCCGGTGCCCCTGTCGGAAAATCCTGCCCGGCCGGGCTTGCAGGAAACTGGCACGCCCTTGCAGCGCACCGGATGGGCGGACGAACAATTCATCGGGGGATGAGAAACAAATGGAAGTGACGTTGCTGGGCAGTGTCGCGCTCCACTCCGGCGACGGACCGGTCGACACGGGCTCGGGCCGCCAGCGCTGCGTGCTCGCCGCACTGGCGGTGGACGCCGGTCAGGTGGTGCCCACCGCGCGCGTGGCCGAACGCGTCTGGGGGGCGACCCCGCCCCCGCGCGCGAGGGCGACGCTGCACAGCTACCTGTCCCGGCTCCGGCGCAGCGGCGCGGAGATCACCCACCGCAGCGGCGGGTACGTGCTGGAACTGCCTGCCGAGGCGATCGACCTGCACCGGTTCCGCGCGCTCACCGCACTGGCCAGGAACGCGACCCCGGCGGACGCGGTGCCCCTGCTGCGGGAGGCGCTCGGCCTGTGGCGCGGCGACGCGCTGGCCGGATTGGACGGTTACTGGGCGGCGGGCGAACGCGACCGCCTGCACCAGGAACGCGTCACCGCGGAGAACGAGCTGACCGACGCCCTGCTGGCCGAGGGCCGGGGCGAACAGCTGGTGGCCGGCCTGGCCGCCCGCGTCGCGGCGGCACCGCTGGAGCAGCGCACCACGGCCCAGTACCTGCGCGCGCTGCGGCAGACCGGGCGCGTGGCCGAGGCGCTGACCCACTACCAGGACTTCCGGCGCGGGCTGGTCGACGAGCTGGGCATCGAACCGGGACAGGCGGTGCAGGACGCGCACCGGGAGCTGCTCGGCGGCGGCGCCGAGGCCGGGCCGCCCCAGCTCCCCGTGCCGAGGCAGCTGCCGGCGCCGCCCCGCCACTTCGCCGGCCGCCACCCCGAGCTGGACCGGCTCGACATCGCCTTCGACGCCACCGCCGTGGCCATCGCGGGCACCGGCGGCATCGGCAAGACCTGGCTGGCGCTGCACTGGGCCCACCGCCACCTCGACCGGTTCCCGGACGGCCAGCTGTACGTGGACCTGCGGGGGTTCAGCCCGGACGAGGCACCGATGGAGCCCGGGGTCGCGGTCCGGGGGTTCCTCGACGCGCTCGGGGTGGCGGCGAACGCCACCCCCCAGGGCCTGCACGCCCAGGCCGCCCTGTTCCGGAGTCTGGTGCGGGACAAGGAACTGCTGCTGATCCTGGACAACGCCGCGGACAGCACCCAGCTCACCCACCTGCTGCCCGGCGGGACGAGCTGCACCGTGCTGATCACCAGCCGCGACCGGCTCCAGGGCCTCGTCGTCGAGCACGAGGTCCACCACCTCCGGCTCGAGACGATGTCCGACGAGGAAGCGGGCGCGGTGCTCGAAGCCCGGCTCGGTGCTCCCCGCGTCCCCGGTGAAGCCGCGGCGGTGCACGAGATCGTGCGCATGTGCGGGGGTTTCCCGCTCGCGCTGAGCATCGTGGCCAGCCAGCTCCACACGCGACCGGACGCCGGCGTCGCCACGCTGGCGGCGGAGCTGCGCGAAGCCGGCCTCGACGCGCTCGACGCCCCCGATCCCACCGCGAGCCTGCCCGGTGCCCTGTCGTGGTCCCGCGACCGGCTCACCCCGGCCCAGGCGCGCCTGTTCGCCCTGCTGGGCGTGGCCCCGGGCCCGGACATCGGCCTGCCCGGCGCCGCCCGGCTCGCGGACCTGCCCGTCCGCCGGGCCCAGGGCGAACTCCGCGCGCTGGAGCACGCGTCGCTGATCGACCTCGATGCCGCCGGCCGCTACACCATGCACGACCTCCTGCGCCGGTACGCCATCGACACCGCGAACGAGCTGCCCGCGGCGGAGACCGACGCCGCGGTGCGGCGGCTGGTGGACTTCTACGGCGCCGCCGCCCACGCCGCGGACCGGGTGCTCTCCCCCTACCGTCCACAAGTGACAGACGAGCGGCGGCCCGCGGCGGAGGTGCCCGAATTCCGCGACACGGCGGAGGCGCTGAGCTGGTTCGAGGGTGAGCACCGCTGCCTGCTCGCCGCGCAGCAGGCCGCCGCGGCGCGCCGGTGGCACCGGCAGGTGTGGGAGCTGGCCTGGTCGCTGGACACCTTCCACGCCCGCCGGGCGCACCGCCACGACGACCTGAACTCCTGGCGGACCGCGCTGGCCAGTGCCGAGCAGCTGGCCGATCCGGACATCCGGGCCACCACGCACCGGCTCACCGGCACCGCCTACGCCGATCTCGGGCTGCAGGAGGAAGCCGGGCACCACCTGGAGCTGGCGCTGGCGATCGCCGAGCGGAGCCGGGACGAGCCCAGCCAGGCCCGCGCGCACGCCGCGCTCGCCTGGATCTGCGGCAGGCGCGGACTGGCCGCCGAAGCGCTCGCCCACGCGCTGCGCGCGCTGCGGGTGCAGGAGAAGCTGGGCAATCCGGTGTGGACGGCCGACGCCGGGAACACGGTCGGCTGGTACTACGCCAGGATCGGCGACCACGAGCGCGCCCGGAACCACTGCCTGGCCGCGCTCCGGCGGTACCAGGGCAGCGGCGAAATCGAGGGCCAGGCCGCCACGCACGACAGCCTGGGTTACGTGGAGAGCGGGGCGGGCAATCTCCGGCTCGCCCTCGAGCACTACCGGAAGGCGCTGGCCCTGCGCCGGGAGACCGGCGACGTGGTCCGGGAGGCGAACGCGCTGGAACGCATCGGCGACACCCACGCCGCGCTCGACGACTACGGCGCGGCGCGGCGACTACGGCGCGGCGCGGCGCAACTGGCAGCACGCGGTCGCGCTCTACCGCGCCCAGCGCCGCACCCAGGAGGCCGAGGCGCTGCTGGCCCGGCTCGGCGAGGGGCCGGGCCTGGTCAAGTGCGGATGAGCAGCCGTCGCAGCGCGTGGAAGTTCTGCGACGGCCGCCTCGGCGGTCCCGGTTCGGCCAGCGCGAGCCCGGGTAGTTGCCCGGCCACCTCCCGGAGCACCTCCTCGGTCTCCACCCTGGCCAGCGCGGCACCGAGGCAGAAGTGGCCACCGCCGCCGAAGGCCAGGTGACCGGGGCCGTCCCGGCCCGGGGCGAACCGGCCGGGTTCGGTGAACCGGGCCGGGTCGCGGTTGGCTTCGGCCAGGTGCACCAGCACCTTCTGCCCGGCGGGCACGACCAGTTCGCCGAGGCGCTGCTCGGTGACCGCCAGCCGCCCGGTGGTGCGCAGCGGCGGGTCCAGTCGCAGGACCTCCCGCACCACGGCCCCGGCGCGGCCGGGCTCGGCCCGCAGCGCGGCCAGTTCGCCGGGGTGGTGGAGCAGGTCGAGCACGCCGTTGCCGATCAGGCTCGCGGTGGTTTCCTGCCCGGCGATGAGCAGGAGCAGCACGATGGCGAGCGCTTCGTCCAGGCTGAGCTCGCCCGCTCCGGCCCGCAGCAGTTCGCTGACGAAGTCCGTGCCCGGCTCGTCCCGGCGCTCGGCGAGCAGCGGCAGCAGGAACATCGCGCACTCGATCGCCGCGTGCCCGGCGTCGAGCAGTTGCTCCTCCGCGGGATCGGTTTCCAGCACCGCGGTCAGCCGGGGTGCCGTCGCGCTGATCAGCTCCGCGCCCTCCTGGCCCACGTCGAGCAGTCCGGCGATCACCGCCACCGGCACCGGGTGCGCCAGCAGGCCGACCAGATCGGCCACACCGTCCACAGTGGATATCTCAGCCACCCCGGCCACGCCGGCCGCGGCGATTTCGGCGATCCAGGGGCGAAGCGCCTCGATCCGCTTCGCCGAGAAGCTCGGGGCGACCAGTTCGCGGAACCGGTCGTGCGCGGGCCCGTCGGTGAACAGGTCGAGCATGGTCCGCATCAGCGGCGGCAGGTCCTCGGCCCCGCCCGCACCGGCCAGCAACCGCAGGTTGACCTCCAGGTCGCTGACCCAGCCCTGGCCGTGCAGGACCTGGCGGGCCAGCGGGAACGAGGTGACCACCAGCGCGCCGAGCCGCTCATCGTGGTGCACGCCGGTCATGCGCGCCCGGCCCGGAACCCGGCGGCCAGCTCGCCCAGTTCGGTGGCGGGCGGGCGCAGGCCGTCCAGCTCCGCCAGCACCGCCGCCCAGTCGGCGGTGCTCCGCAGCGCGCCGAGGATCGCGGTCACCCCGGTGTCCATCCGGGAGTGGAACAGCGTGTGCGGTGGCATGGTCAGCTGCTTCAGCACCGCGCCGTACGGGCCGAACGGGGAGAACATCCGCCGGTTGAGCGCGGCGGCGTGCTCACGGGTGTAGGTGAACGGCTGCTCGGCGGTGAGCGGGAGGAACTGCGCGGACATCCAGTCGTGCAGCTCGGCCGGGCTCGGGCCGTCCTCCTCGCGCAACGAGCCCAGTGCCAGCGAAGCCCGCCACACGCCCTCGGCGTCCGCCTCGGCCCCGGCCCGCTGCAACGCGACGATCTGCGCGAGGCGATCCGGCTCGAACTCCTTGACGCAGCCGAAGTCCAGGAAGGTGACGGAGCCGTCGGGGTGGAACAGGTAGTTGCCGGGATGGGGATCGGCGTAGGCGACGCCCAGTTCGCGCAGGCTCCCCCACAGGAAGCGGAAGACCACCTCGCCCCAGCGGTCGCGCAGGTCCTGCGCGGCCCCGGTGGCTTCGGCCCAGGGCAGGCCGTCGGCCAGCTCGGTGGTCAGCACCCGGCCGGTGGACAGCTCCGGCAGCACCGCGGGCACGCGGATGAACGGGTGCCCGGCGTAGGCCGCGGCGAACCGCCGCTGGTGGCGCGCCTCGGCCCGGTAGTCCACCTCCTCCCCGATCCGGCCGGCGATTTCCCCGATCAGCGCCCGGGTGTCCACCGCGGGCATACCGCGGCTGAGCACCCCGCGCACGCGCAGGAACGCGGTCAGCAGTTCGACGTTGGCCAGATCGGCCCGGATCGCTTCGCCGATGCCGGGGTACTGCACCTTGACCGCGACCTCGCGGCCGCCGGGCAGCCGCGCCCGGTGCACCTGGCCGATCGAGGCGGCGGCCAGCGGTTCGGTGTCGAACTCGGCGAAGTGCCGCTCCAGCGGCCCGTCCAGTTCCGCGGTGAGCACCGCCGACGTCTCCGCCCACGGCATCGCCGGAGCACCGGACTGCAGGCGGCTGAACGCCTCCTGCACCGATCCCGCCGAGCCGCCGGGGTCCAGCGACAGGAACGAGAGCAGCTGCCCGGCCTTCATCAGCACCCCCCGGGACCGCCCGAGCAGCTCCGCGTACCGGCCGGCGGCGCGTTCGCGGGCGGCTTCACGGCGCTGCCCGCCCTGCAGCGCCGCCACCACGGCCCCGCCCGCGGTCCGCCCGGTCAGCGCCGCCAGCGGCAGCGCCCGCTTCAGCCGGCCGGTGGGCAGTTCGCTCATCGGACCGGGCGTGCCCGCAGCACGCTGAACCCGCTCTGGCCGCAGGGCGTCACCTCGTCGAGGGCGAATCCGTTCCCGTCGAGCAGGGCGGTCAGCTCGGCCGCGGTGCGCTCGCGCCCGCCGGTCCCCACCATCAGGTTCAGATCACTCATCACCGCCTGCACGTTCGGGACCGGGTCACCGGGCCCGGGCAGGACCAGTTCGACCAGCAGCAGCACCGAATCCGGCCGCATGGCCGCCCGGCAGCTGGCCAGGATGGTGCCCGCCCGCTCGTCCGGCCAGTCGTGCACGATGCTCTTGAGCAGGTAGGCGTCCGCACCGGCCGGGACCGAGGTGAAGAAGTCGGTGGGCACCACCTCGCAGCGGTCGGCCACGCCCGCTTCCCGCAGCACTTCGGCGGCCCCGGTCGAACCGGCGGCGGAATCGGCCAGCACGCTCTTGAGCTCCGGGTGCGCCACGAGCAGCCGCGACAGCAGCAGGCCGTTGCCCCCGCCGACGTCGGCCAGCGTGCCGACGCCGGTCAGGTCGCAGTGCTCGACGATGTCCGGTGCGGCGAGCGCGGTGGCCGCCGCCATCGCGCGGGCGAACCGCGCCGCTGTCCCCGGTTCGGCGTCCAGGTGGTCGAACCAGCCGGTGCCGAAGGCGCGGTCGAAGCCGGGCTCACCGGTGCGCAGGCTGTGCCCCAGCTCGCCCCACGAGCGCCACGCCTCGTGGCCGCCGGTCAGCACCGCGAATTCACGCAGCGAGCCCGGCACGTCCGATCGCAGGAGCTCGCCCAGCCCGGTGAGCGAGTACTTGTTTTCCTCCGCGCTCACCACGCCGAACACCGCCGCGGCCCGCAGGACGCGGGTCAGCGACGGGCCGTGCGTGCCGGTCAGCCCGGCCAGTTCCGCGGCGGTGCGCGGGCCGCCGGCGAGGTGGTCCGGCACCCCGAACTCGGCGATCGCCTGCAGCACCTTCGCCGGGATGTAGCCGGCCACCATCGGCAGCAGCATCGAAGGATCGGTCATCGTCGTCGTGCCCCATTTCCGCCCGGGAGTGTAGGTGGCCGACTCTGCCGACCCCGGTGCGCGGTGGTCAACGAAATCCGTTGAGAACGAACACAAATGATTGTCAGGCAACGGTAAACCCGCAGTTCGCCGTCCACCGCCGGTGTTACCGTCGCGCCGACCCGATCGTTTCCAGCGAGGAGATTTCCTTGACCGTGCAGGTGGATCTGACCGAATCCGATGTGGACGAACCGGTGACCCTGATCAACGCGTTCACCGTGCCACCGGGGGAATCCGAGTTGTTCCTCGAACGCTGGAAGGACAACGCGCGGGTGATGGCCGCCCAGCCCGGTTTCCTCCGCGCGCGGATGTACCACGCGCTGACCGAGCAGGCGGAACTGAATTTCGTCAACGTCGCCGAATGGCGCAGCGGGCGCGATTTCGACGCGGCACGCGCGAATCCGGAATGGCGGGCCTCGATCAAGCGGATGATCGACGACCCCGGCCTGCACGTGACCCCGCGGCCGGTGGTGCACCGGGTCGGCATCGACGTGCGCCCGGGGGACGCGCTGTGACCGCGGGGAGGGTGGCGCTGGTCAGCGGCGCCGGCCGCGGCATCGGCGCGGCGACCGCGCGGATCCTCGGCGCCGGCGGTTACCACGTGGTCGTCAACTACCTGAACCGCGAGGACGCGGCGAAGGAGGTGGTGGCGGCCATCGAAACCGCGGGCGGTTCGGCCGAGCCGTTCCAGGCCGACGTCCGCGACGGCGCCGCCGTGGCCGCGATGACCGCGCACATCCGCGACACCCGCGGCAGGCTCGACGCGCTGGTGTGCAACGCGAACACCGCGCACCCGCCGTTCGCCCAGCTCGACGAGCTGAGCTGGGAAACCTTCTCCGCCAAGGTGAACAGCGAACTGGCCGGGGTGTTCTTCCTGACCCAGCGCGCGCTCGAGCTGATGCGGCCGCGGAAGTCCGGGCGCATCGTCTACGTCTCCAGCATCGACGCCGACGCGGCGGCGGGCAGCGTGGCGCAGTCGGCGGCGAAGGCCGCGCTCAACACCTTCAGCAGGCACGTCGCCGGGCACGCCGGGCGGTCCGGCATCTCGGTGAACACGATTTCGCCGGGCGCGGTGCGCACCGACGCCAGCGCCACGGTCAACACCCCGGAACTGCGGCAGTACCTGCGTGAGCGGTCGGTGCTGGAGCGCATGCTCGAACCGGAGGACCTCGGCCGGGTGATCGCCGCGTTCGCCGGCGGCTCGCTGGTCGCGGCCACCGGGCAGGTGATCACCGTGGACGGCGGCATGGATGTGCTGGCCCAGCAGATCTCCCTGGTCGGCGAGCGCACCACGCTCGACTGAGCACCACGGCGGAAAGCCCCGGGGCAGGTGTCCCCGGGGCTTTCCGCGGTTCAGGCCACGCCCGAGACCCGGGCGGCGAACTCGGTGAGCAGCCGCTTCGCCTGGTCGTCGAGGTCCGCGGGGTCGAGCGCGGCCACCGCGTCGGCGGCCAGCGCGGCGCAGGTGCGCTCGACCTCCGCCCGCGCGCCCGCCTCGATCAGCAGCTCCTGCACCAGGGTCACTTCGCCGTCGGAGAGCCCGCCGTCGGCCGCCCGCCGGAGCAGTTCGCCCGCGACCGGATCGCTGACCCGGCGGCGCGCCACCGCCAGCAGCAGCGTCCGCTTGCCCTGCCGCAGGTCGTCGCCCACCGGCTTGCCGGTGACCGCCGGATCGCCGAACGCGCCGATCAGGTCGTCGCGCAGCTGGTAGGCCAGCCCGGCCGGCCTGCCGAACGCGGTGAACACCGCATCGAGCTCGCCCAGCCGCCCGCACAGCGCCGCGCCCAGCCGCAGCGGCCCCTCCACCGTGTACCGCCCGGTCTTGTACCGGGCGATCACCAGCGGGTCCGGCGCGGTGTCGGCCGGTCCCGCCGCAGCGAGCAGGTCGAGGTACTGCCCGATCCCGGCGTCGACGGCCATTTCGAAGAACACCTGCTGCGCGGCCGCGCCCGCCCCGCGCAGCAGGCCGATGGCGTGGAAGAAGGCCAGATCGCCGACGATGGTCGCGACGCCTTCACCGAACCGCCGCCCCTCACCCGAGTACCCGGCCACGGCGTGCCGCCGCCCGAAGACGGCGTGCGTGGTGGGCAGCCCGCGCCGGACCGGCGAATCGTCCATCACGTCGTCGTGCACCAGGCACCCGGCGTGCAGAAGTTCCAGCGCGGCACCGACATCGACCACCCGGTGGTCGGCCGGATCGCCACCGGCGCCGGTGAAGGCGAGGTGGGCCAGTGCCGGGCGCAAGCGCTTGCCACCACCGAGCACCGCGGTCAGCAACGCGTCGACGACGTCGGCCGCCTGCGGCACGAGCTCGGTGTACCGCTCCCGGTCACGGGTGAGCACCTCGCGGAGGCGGTCGTCGACCCGCCCGGCGATCGCCCGGCCGGCCTCGGCGAGACCGGGCCCCAGTGCCAGCGCGCTCATGCCGCCGCCCGCGCGGTCGGGGGCCGCTGCTCGCCGAACCAGCGGCGCAGCGCCGAAGCCAGCCCGCCCGGCTCGGTGCCGGTCCAGGCCACGTACCCGTCCGGCCGGACCAGCACCCGCTCCGGGCCGCGGTCGAGCAGCAGCCCGCGCCCGGCCGCCAGCAGGTCCACTGTGGACTCGCCGTTCGCCAGGCGGGTCTCGGGCAGCCGCCCGCCGGTGCCGGGGTACCGCACGTCCAGCCCGCCGATCGCCCCGGCCAGGTGCGCCGCGACGCTCGGCCGGTCGAGCAGCTCGGTGAGCACCGAGCGCACCGGCTCCACCTCCGGCCCGCCGAACAGCAGCGTCTCCTGGGCGGTGACCAGGTCCATGGTGCGCACTGCCACCGGGTGCCGTTCGTCGTGGTAGCTGTCGAGCAGGCCGGGCGGTGCGTCGCCGCGCACGGTCGCGGCGAGCTTCCAGCCCAGGTTCAGCGCGTCCTGCAGGCCCACGTTCAGCGACTGCCCGCCGACCGGCAGGTGCCGGTGCGCGGCGTCGCCCGCCAGCAGGACCCGCCCCCGCCGGTACCGCGTGACCAGCGCGCGGGTGTTGTCGAAGGCGTCCACCCACACCGGTTCCCCGTGGGAGACGTCCTCCCCGGTCACCCGGTGCCAGGCGGCGGCCAGCGCGCCGTAGTCCGGCGGCGGGCCGGGCCGCCTGCCGAACTCGTGCACCATGAGGCGGGTCCGGCCCGCGCGGGTGGCGGCCACGGCGACCCCGCGCGGATGGCGTTCGAACCGCCGGTCGGGCACCCGCAGGCCGAGCACGTCGGCCCGGAGGATCTCCCGGGTGGGCGGCACCTCCGTGTGCTCGAACCCGGCCAGCCGCCGCACGGTGCTGTCCTGCCCGTCGCAGCCGACCAGGTACCCGGCCCGCAGTCCGGTCGAGCCGAACCGGGCGATCACCCCGTGCTCGTGCTGGTCGAGTGCGGTCAGTTCCCGTCCGCGCACCAGGTCCACGCCCAGTTCCGCGGCCCGCGCCGCGAGTGCGGCCTCGGTCCGGTACTGCGGCACCTTCCGGTACCCGGCCGCGCTCGCCAGTGCCAGCCCGGCGAAGTGGCCACCGGCCTCCGGCACGGCTTCGGCCAGCAGCCCGAAGAAACCGCGTTCGCGCAGCACCTCGACCGTGCGCGGGTTGAGCTGGGCCGCGCGGGATTCCGCCATCGGCTCGGCCAGCCGGTCCACCACGGTCACCGGCACCCCGGCCAGCCGCAGTTCCGTCGCCAGCAGCAGGCCGACCGGGCCCGCCCCGGCCACCAGCACCCCGGTGGCCACGATCAGCGCCCTTCGGCGAAGGACTTCGCGTGCCCGAGCGTGGCCAGGCTGTTCGTGCTCAGCGCCGTGCGGACGAACTCCTCGGCCTGCGCCGGCCCCGCGCCCGTGCCGAGCACGGACTCGATCCGGGACTGTTCGATCCGCACGCTGTGCCGCGAGGTGACCCGCACGCCCCCGCCGTCCGGCTCGATCACCCACTGTCCGGTGTGGAGGCTCAGCAGCGCGGGCAGGCCGATCTGCTTGTAGGCGATCAGCCGGTGCGGCAGGCACACGCGGATCGACTTCGTCGCGTGCCGCGAACCGTCCCCGGCCTCGGTGTCCATCGCCAGGGTCTGGAGCCCGGGCACCGGTTCCTCCAGCGACACACCGGCCACGTGCGGCAACCGGTCCGGCCAGTGCTGCGCCTGGTCGAGGAAGTCGAAGACGTCCTCGGCCCGGCCGGCCACGGAAACGGTGTCGGCGAAGCTGATCACCGGGTCGCCGTGCTCGGCGTGCCGTTTGAGCGCGGCGAGCTCGGCGTCGCTGTTGCGGTCCACCGCGCGGTCGATCCAGGCGAGGTCGGCCGGGTCGCCGGTCGCGGCGCGGTAGGTGTGCAGCAACCGCACGCGGCACTCCCGCTCCCCGCCCGGCTCGATCACCCACGCGCCGCTCATCGCCCCGACGGGCGGCTGCGAGACCTCCTGGCGGAAGTCGATCCGGAGCCCGTCCGGGTCCAGCTCGCGGCGGGAGGTCCAGCCCTTGGCCGTGCCGTTGGCGGTGGCCCAGATGCGCAGGCGCTCGGCACCCCGCCCGCCCGGCGCGTGCGCCACGTGCTCGACGTGCACGGTCGGGCCGAACACCTGCGGCCAGTTGCCGGCGTCGGCCACCAGCGCGTAGACCGACGCGGCCGGGGCGGCCACGGTGATCTCGTGCTCCACCTCTCGAGTGGCGGTCATCGTCCTCCTGTCAGAAGTTGCCGAGTCCGCCGCAGACGTTGAGCGCCTGCGCGGTGATCGAGGCGGCGGTGTCGGAGACCAGGTACCCGGTCAGCCCGGCCACCTCGGCGGGGGTGGCGTAGCGCCCGAGCGGGATCTTGGCCTCGAACTTGGCCAGCACGGCCTCCTCGGTGATCCCCCAGAACGCCGCGTAGCGCGCCCGGACCCCCTGTGCCATCGGGGTTTCCACGTAGCCGGGGCACACCGCGTTCACGGTGATCCCGGTCGGGGCCAGCTCGTTGCCCAGCGCCTTGGTGAAGCCGACCACGCCGTGCTTGGCGGCCGAGTACGGGGCACCGAGCACCACGCCCTGCTTGCCCGCGGTGGAGGCGATGTTGACGATCCGGCCCCAGCCGCGCCCGGACATGCCACCGGCGGACAGCACGGCCCTGCTCATCAGGAAGACGCTGTGCAGGTTCGTGCTGATCACGTCGAACCACAGCTCGTCGGCGATCTCCGCGGTCACCCCGCCGCCACCGCGACCGGCGTTGTTGACCAGGATGTCGACCGGCCCGTACCGGTCCACCGCCGCGTCCACAAAGGACTTCACCTGGTCCGGGGAGCGCACGTCGCAGGCGCGGCCGCCGGCTTCGTACCCCTTCGCGCGCAACTGCTTCACGGTGGCGTCGACGGCCTCGCCGTCGCGGGCGCACAGGAAGACCCGTGCTCCCCGCTCGGCGAGCAGTCCGGCGATCGCGTGACCGATCCCGCTGGTGCCACCGGTCACCAGCGCGGTCCGTCCACTGTGCTCGGTCATCCTGGGTTCCTCCGGCACCGGCTCAGCCCGCCCGCACCGAGCTCGCGGCGTTCACCAGGTCCAGCAGTTCGCGCGGGGTCCGCACGTCGGCCACCGCGTCGTCCTCGACGCGCACCCCGTGGTCGCGGGTGATGCGGGCGACGGTCTCGATCACCGCGATCGAGTCGTAGCCCAGCTCGTCGAACGCGGTGTCGAGGATTTCGCCGTCGAGATCGACCTCCTCGTCCACGCCGGCGCTCTCGCGCAGCAGGTTCCTCAGTTCGTCCAGGGTCAGCACGCTTTCTCCTCCGGTCGCCGATCGCGCAGTACCACCACCGAGTTGAACCCGCCCGCACCGCGGGCGAGCACCACCACCGTGCGCAGGTCGGCGGTTCTCGGGCTGCCGGTCACCAGATCGATCCGGTGCCCGGGGTCGGGAATCACCCTCGCCGTGGCCGGCAGCACCCCGTGCCGCAGCGAGAGCAGAGCGGTCGCCACGTCGAGCGCGGCGCCGCCGGCGGCCAGCCGACCGGTGAGCGCCTTGGGCGCGGTCACCGGCACCGCGTGCGGGCCGAACACCGCGGTGATCGCGCCGGCCTCGGCCCGGTCGGCCTCGGGGGTCGCGGCGGCGTCGGCGAACACCGCGTCCACCTCGCCCGGCTCGGTACCGGCGTCGCGGAGCGCGTTCTCGATCGCCCGGCGCAGCGCGGGCGGGCGGCCGCGCCCCGGCGGCGGGTCGAAGGTGGCCGCGTATCCGGCGAGTTCGCCGTAGACCACCGGCGCACCGCGGTCGCGCGCCGAGGTTTCGCTTTCCAGCACCAGGATCGCGCCGCCCTCGCCGGGCACGTGCCCGGCGGCCCGGCGGTCGAAGGGCAGGTACGCGGTGTCCGGATCGGTGCCGGTGCTCAGCCGCCCGTCGGCCGAGAGCGCCACCCAGCCCCACGGGCAGAGCGCACCGTCGACCGCGCCGGTGACGATCGCGCGGGCGCCGCGGCGCAACCGGCGCCGGGCCTCCCCCAGCGCGTCGAGCCCGCCCGCCTGGTCGGTGACCACCACCCCGCCCGGCCCCTTGAGCCCGTGGCGGATGGAGATCTGCCCGGTGTTCACCGCGTAGAACCAGGCGAACGACTGGTAGGCGCTGACGTGGTCACCGCCGTGGCGCCACAGCTTCTGCAGTTCCCGCTGGCCGAATTCGAAGCCGCCCGCCGAACTCGCGGTGACCACCCCGAGTTCGCCATCGGGCAGCTCACCCGGCCGGATCCCGGAATCGGCCAGCGCCCAGTCCGCGGCGACCAGGGCCAGCCGGGTCATGTGGTCGGTCTGCGGCAGCAGCCGGCCCGGCAGGTGCGCGGCCGGGTCGAAGCCGGGCACCTCCCCGGCCAGGGTCGCCGGGTACCCGGAGGCGTCGAACCGGCGCACCGGGCCGATGCCGCCGCGGCCGGCGAGCGCGGCCTCCCAGTACCGGCCGGCGCCGAGCCCGTTCGGCGCGGTCACCCCGATCCCGGTGAACACCGCGGCGCTCACGCGGCCACCTCCCGCAGCACCACCGCGCTCTGGAACCCGCCGAACCCGCTGCCGACGCTGAGCACGGTGCGGGTGCGCCACGGCCGGGCGGTCACCGGCACGTAGTCGAGATCGCATTCGGGGTCCGGCTGGTGCAGGTTCGCCGTCGGCGGCACCACGTCGTGCCGGATGGCCAGCACCGACGCGGCGATCTCCAGCGCGCCGATCGCGCCGAGCGAGTGCCCGATCATCGACTTGATCGAGCTGACCGGGGTGCGGCGGGCGTGCTCGCCCAGCGCGCGCTTGACCGCCGCCGTCTCGTGCCGGTCGTTCTGCCGGGTGCCCGAGCCGTGCGCGTTGACGTAGTCGACCTGCCCGGCGTCGATCCGCGCCTGGTCGAGCGCCGCGGTGATCGCCCCGGCCAGTTCGGTGCCGTCCGGGCGGAGACCGGTCATGTGGTGGGCGTTGCACCGCGTGCCGTACCCGGCGAACTCGGCGTGCACCACCGCCCCGCGCCGCCGCGCGTGCGCCAGGCTTTCCAGCACGAACACCGCCGCGCCCTCGCCGAGCACGAACCCGTTGCGGGTGGCGTCGAACGGCCGTGAGGCGTGCGCCGGGTCGTCGTTGCGCGGGGTGGTCGCCTTGAGCGCGTCGAAGCAGGCCACCGTGATCGGGGAGATCGGCGCGTCGGTGGCCCCGGCGAGCACCACCTCGGCCGAACCTTCGCGGATCAGCCCGGCCGCGTGCGCGACCGCGTCGAGGCCCGAGGTGCAGCCGGTGGAGACCACCGACACCGGCCCCTCCGCGCCGAAGGCCACGGCCAGTTCCGCGGCGAACGAGCTCGGCACCAGGAAGTTGTGCAGGTGCCGGACCGCGTACTCGTGCTCGACCTCGAACAGCCTGCCCTCGTCGCTGACCACCCGGTACTCCTGCTCCAGCCCGGTGGTCGCGCCGACGGCGGTGCCCAGGGTGACACCGAGCTCGCCGGGGTCGAGCGCGGCCAGGTCGATCCCGCTGTCGCGCACCGCTTCCCCGGCCGCGACCAGCGCGAGCTGCGCGGCCCGGTCGGTGCGGCGGATCTGGCGCGGGGTGAGCCCGGCCGCGATCGGGTCGAAGTCGATCTCGGCGGCCGTTCTCGACCGGAACGGCGCCGGGTCGAACCTGCTGATCAGCCGGGTCGCCGTCCGCCCTTCGCGGAGCAGCTCCCAGAACGGCCCGGTCCCGGTGCCGCCCGGTGCCAGCACGCCGATCCCGGTGATCACCACCCGTTCGCTCATCGGTCCCGCTCCGCGGCCCAGTCGTAGAAGCGCTCCGCCATGGCGTCCTTCGGCGACCGCCAGGTGGCCGGGTCGTAGGCGGTGATGAACGGCTTGAGCTCCTCGCTGATCCGCGCGAACTCCGGGCGCGTCCTGGCCGCCTCGATCCGCTCGGGCCCCTCCTGCCCGTCGAAGTCCTGCAGGTGGAAGTACAGGCCGCGGTAGTGGAACAGCTGCCGCCGCCGGGTGCCCATCAGCTCCGGCATCGCGCCGCGGTCGAACTCGGTGAACAACGCGGCGACCTCGGCGCTCGAGGCCGCGTCCATCCGCGCCACGATCAGCGTGCTGTGCCCGTTCACCGCGCCACCCCCGCTTCCATCGGCCGGGCCGCGCCGAACCAGCGCCCGAGTTCGGTTTCCAGCTCCGTGGTCCCGGTCCAGGCCACGTACCCGTCGGGACGCAGCAGCAGCGCCGCCACCCCGGCCGGCCAGCCCGCCGGGGTGTGCGCGAGCGGCCGCGCGACGACGTGGTCGACCCGGTCGGCCCAGCCTCCGGCGGCCGCGGCCAGCCCGGCCGAGCCGGTGCCGTCGAGCAGCACCCCGCGGCCGTCGTGCAGCAGTTCCGAGACCGTCCTCCGGGCATCGAGCGGCACGTCGGGCATCCGCATGCCCAGCGGCGCCGGGCCCGGACCGAGGTCGTAGCGGATGTCCAGGCCGCTCACCATGCCCACCAGCAGCCGGGCGGCATCGGGCACGGCCATCAGCTCGGCCATGATCGCGCGCAGCGGGTCGACCTCCTCCCCGCTGAGGTAGAGCAGCCCCTGGGCCAGGGTGTTCCGCAGCACCCGGCTCCCGACCGGGTGGCGTTCGGCGTGGTAGCTGTCAAGCAGTCCGGGCGGTGCCGTGCCCCGCACGGTCGCGGCGAGCTTCCAGCCCAGGTTCACCGCGTCCTGCACGCCGAGGCTCAGCCCCTGCCCACCGGCGGGCAGGTGGATGTGCGCGGCGTCACCGGCCAGCAGCACCCGTCCCTTGCGATAGGTGCTCACCTGGCGCGTGGCGTCGGTGAACCGGCTGTGCCACCGGACCTCCGCGTCGTGCAGACGCTGCCCGGTCAGCTCCAGCCACCGGTCGGCGATCTCGCCGAAGGCCGGTTCGCCCGCGCCCGGGGACAGGCCCAGCGGGCAGACGATGATCCGGTCCACCCCGCCGCCCAGCGGCGCGGCCATCACCATGCCGCCGGCCACCCGCTCGCCGATGAACCGCGGGCGGATGTCGCAGCCGGCCACATCGGCCAGGTACATCTCGCGCGTGGCCGCGGTGCCGGGGAAGTCGAACCCGGCCAGCCCGCGCACGGTGCTCTGGCCACCGTCGCAGCCGACCAGGTAGCCGGCGGAGAACTCGGCGGGGCCGTCCGGGCCGTCGGCCACCGCGACCACGCCGTCCCCGGTGTCGGACAGCTCCACCAGCGAGTGCCCGCGCAGGATGGTCGCCCCCAGCTCACCGGCCCACTGCTCGAGCACCGCCTCGACCCGGTGCTGCGGAATGCCGCGCACGCCGAAGTGCGCCCCGTCGACCACCCCGAAATCCAGCGGGATCCCGCCGAAGTGGCCCTGCGTGGTGGTTTCCACCGCGCCGAAGCGGCCGAGCAGGCCGCGCTGGGCGAACACCTCGGTGGCCCGCGCGGTGAACCCCAGCCCGCGTGACTGTCCACTCGGGACTGCCCGGGCCTCCAGCACCACCACCTCGGCGCCGCCCAGCCGGAGCTCACCGGCCAGCATCAGCCCGACCGGCCCGGCGCCCACCACGATCACGTCGTGCTTCACCACGGGAATCCCTTCCGCCGGAGCGCCGCCCCGGCGATGTCGCGATAGGTGCGGCCCAGCGCCCTGGCCTTGAACGAGACCGGGGTGCGGAACCCGGGCGCCAGGTGCGCCACCGGGTCCTGCTCCAGCGCGAGCAGCCGCAGTTCGTTGAGGGCGAACTCCCACTCGATGAAGGTGCGGGAACTCACCGGGAGCAGCCGCGGCCACGGCCGGGCCGTGTCGAAGCTCTCCCGGACGCGCCGCACCTCGGCGGCCAGCAGGTCCCGCACCGCCGGGCCGAGCCGGCCACCACGCACCCCGGCCTCGAGCTCGGCGCGGCCGAGCCCGGCCGCGGCCACCGCGTCCAGCGGCAGGTAGAGGCAACCCAGTTCGAGGTCCTCCCGCAGGTCCCACAGGAAGTCGATCATCTGGAACGAGGTGGTGGCGTGGCCGCACAGCTCGGCCGCCTCGGCGCTTTCGTTGCCCAGCAAGCGGTTCGCCCACACCGCGGGCATCAGCGTCACCGTGTCGATGAACCGCCGCAGATCCTCGCGGGTGCGGTACTCGGTCGTGGTGAGGGTGTCCCGCTGGCCCTGCACCCACCGGGGGACCTCATCCAGCGGCAGCTCCCAGCGGCGCATCAGGTGCACGAAGGCGCGGGCGACGGCCCGGTCGGACTCCTCGTCGCGCGACGCGCTCACGGCCGGCGTTTCGTCCTTCACCGCCGCCGAAAAGGCCGCCTCCCATTCGGCGAGCCGGCGTTCCCGGATTTCGACGCTGTGCTCGCGGAGGTCCACGATGTCGTCGACGTAGGTGATGAAAGCGAACAGCACTTCGAAGTACGGGCGGGTCGACGGCGGGAACATGAATCGGATCGCGGTACCGGACCCGCGTGCCCTGGCTTGGCGCCGCAGCAGCGCACTCGCCCGGCGGTAGGCGTCGCGATCCAGCGGACCGGTGATGCCCGCGGCATCGAGTTCGGCGTCGTTCACCGGCGGCCTCCCGGCTGCGAAAGGCGGAGCGCGCTGGCCGCGAACAAGGTCGACAGCACACGCGAGCCGAAGTAGACCGGGAACCGCCCCAGCCGGTAGTACGGCGAAGCCGGCCAGGCGCCGTCCGCACCCTGCTGCCGGGCGAGCAGCCGCCGCCGCGCGGGCTGCCCACCGGTGACGCCGATGTTCACCGCGGTGATCGTGCGCAGCGCCACGTTGATCGACCGGTCCCGGTCGGCGCCACCGGCGGCTTCCAGGTCGCGAAGCGCTTCGGCCAGCGGGGCGGCCACCAGCTCCCGGCAGTCCCCGAACCGCCCGGCCAGCCGGGACACCGAATGCAGGAACGCCTCCGGGTAGGGGTAGTACCGGCTGCCGTCACGGTAGGCACCGGAGCTCAGGTGCTCCACCACGTAACGCTGGGTCGCCTCGATCACCTCCCCGGCCCGCACCAGACCCTGCCGGTCCGCCTCCTTGAGTACACAAAGGACGTTCGCGCAGACGACCGGGTCGTGTTTGCGGCCGCGCACCAGCCTGCCGTCGTCCCAGTACACGGTGACCACACCCGGCAGCACCGGGGCGGGCTCGGGGAGCTCGCCCTCCGGCGGCGCGGCGGCACGCAGCAGCTCCCCGGCGAAGGCGGCGAGTTCGCCGTCCGGCAGCAGGTCCTTCTCCAGCAGGCCCTGCGCGGCGACCGCGGTGCAGTCGGTGTCGGCCGGGAAGGCGCCTTCCTCGGCGAACAGCCGCACCCGGTGCCCGGCCCGGCCGCGCTCGATCAGCCGGGCGAAACTGCCCGCCAGCACGTCCTCCTCCGGCGGCAGCAGCGACAGCCCGAGGATCACCGTGGACAGGTCGTCGCTGAAGTCGAAGCCGACGTCCACCCCCAGTTCGCTCCGGATCGCCGCCCGGGCCCCGGTGATCCGGTGCGACCGGGCGAACGACGGGTCGAAGCTCACCTGGGAGAGCATGCGCTCTTCACTGTCCACACAGGATCGAATGAAGGCGATGGCCCGGTCGAGCGCCACCGCTGTTCTCGCCGTCGTGCCCGTCGCCCGCATGGGCATTGTTTTCTCGCGCAAGTTCATGCGTTGACTTCCCCGGCCTCGATTTCGATTACCCGAATTCCAGCGGATCGGCAAAGCCGGGTCAATGCGGGCGGATTCAGGGAATTGACAATTCCCGGTCAGGCATTCGGCAGGGCGGTGGCACCGGTGAAGACGCCGGGCAATTCCGCGTCACCACCGACCCAGACCGGGTGGAACTCCAGCACGCGGAAGCGCCAGCCGCGCGGCCCGCGCACCGCCTCGGCGTCGTAGTAGCCGCCGAGCACGAAGTGCGTGCCCGGCGCCGCCGCGTCGGGCACGTGCACCGCGACCAGGTGCGCGCGCACCCTGGCCACGTCGCCGTCCGGCTCGACCAGCACGGTGGACCCCGTGTGCAGCGTCTTCTCGAAGCGGGCGCGGCCGTGGGCGTGGAACTCGGCCAGCCCGGCCAGGCCGTGGAACTCCCCGAGCGGGAACACCGCGCGCACGTCCTCGGTGAACACCCGGGCGCACCACTGGTCGTCGTCGTGGGCGTCCAGCGACACCAGGTAGCGATCGGCCAGCTCGCGCAACTCCAGCCGGTCGGCCAGTTCCTGCTCGCGGGTACGCGTGCCACCGGGTACGGGCAGCGTCATTTCAGCCTCCAACAAAAGGTGAGCGGATTTCGGCAAGGCTGACACGGCCGCGGCCGGGCGGTCAACGCACTTGCAGAATCCTTGCAACATCCTTGTGTCAGATCTTTGCAAAACGTCTGGTCGGCGGCCCTGACTGCCCGGCGGACATTAAGCGCAGTTCTGCTATTGTCCACGATGTCATCGCAACGGCGATCCGCTGGGGGATTCTGTGGCGCGAATTCTGTACACCGACGACGATCCGGACCGCACGTCCGCGGTCGTCACGAGCCTGCGGCAGCGCGGGTTCGAAGTATCCAAAGTAGACGACGAGTCGGCGGTGGTGGCCTGGGCGCCGTTCGCCGACGTCGTGGTGCTCGACCTCGACCTGCCCGCGCTGAACGGCTACGAAGCGTGCCGCCGGATCCGGGCGGCCTGCGCGGTGCCGGTCATCGGCACCGCCGAGCACGATTCCGATCTCGACCGCGTGCTCGGCCTGTGCAGCGGCCTGAGCGCCTTCCTGCCCAAGCCGTTCGACGCCAGGCAGCTGCTGCAGCGCGTGCACGCGGCCTCCGGCCGCGGCGGGCCGCGGCCGGACGAGATCGTCCACGGGCCGCTGCGGGTCACCCCGCAGCGCCGGGAGGTGCGGGTGGGCGAGCGGCCGGTCGAGCTGACGAGGAAGGAGTTCGACCTGCTGCACCTGCTCGCCGCGGAACCGGGCCGGGTGTTCACCCGGCGCGAGATCATGTACGTGGTGTGGAACGACGAATGGGCCCAGTCGAGCCGCACCATCGACACCCATGTGAGCAGCCTGCGCGGCAAGCTCGGGCTGACCTCGGTGATCCACACCGTGCGCGGGGTGGGCTTCCGGATGGGGTTCGCCGAGCAGCTGCGACCCTTCTCCGCGTCCGCCTGAGGCGGTGGCCCCGGCGGCACCGAGCCGGGGCCACCGGCACCGTTGTGGTCAGCAAAGCCTGGCTCCTCGGGTCCGCGGCACGAGCGTGGGCGAGCCTGGCAAGCGGCGGTGTCATTTCCCTGTCACCCGCTCACCCCGGCGACCCCTGGTCGCCCCGGTCACCCCGGCCACCCCCGGTCGCCCCGGTCACCCCACTGTCTCCGGCGCGCCCGCCGCGCTGATGTCCATCGCCTTCATCCGCTGCGCCTTCCCCGCCGTGGTGTCCAGCAACCAGCGGAAGAAACCGCCCGACCGGGGAGATTTCAGCCCGCAGAGCACGGTCGAGCGGGCCACCCGCTCCAGCCGGCTCGCGGGGGTGAAGAACTGCCGCTGCCGGACCGCTTCCCGTTGGTGGTAGGCGACGAAGGGGCGCAACCGCCGTTCCCACCGGTCCAGCGCGTCCGCCACCGGGTACCGCGCCAGCAGGGTGCCCAGCAGCTGCGCGGCCGCCATGCCGGTCGAGGCCCCCATGCCCGAGTAGAGCGTCATGCACCAGGCGGAGTCGCCCAGCAGCACCACCCGGCCGCGGTGCCAGCGGTCCAGCCGGATCTGCTCGGCCGAGTCGAACAGCGGCCGCTCGGCGCGCTCGTACTCGGCGAACACCGCCTCCAGCAGGGCACCGGGCGGCTCCGGGCCGAACGCGGCCCGCAGCCGGTCGATCGGCGGTGCGGTGAACTCGGCGGCCACATCGGTGGTGCGGTAGGAGAACAGCGCCGCCGGCGTGGTCCCGGTGAAGGGGAACAACCACATCGAGCGGCCGACCTCCGCGAGCACCGCCCCGTCGCCCGGCCGGAAGCCGGGTACCGGCCGGGCCAGCTTCACCGCGCCCACCATGTAGTTCAGCCGTCGCACGTGGACACCCGCCGGGCCGAAGGCCAGCGCGCGCACCGCCGAGCGCACCCCGTCGGCGCCGACGACCAGGTCGAAGCGCTCGGTGCCGGAGCGGCCGGTCGCGGTGTCGCGCAGGGTCACCTCGACCCCGTCCGGGTCCTGCTCGATGGCCGTGGGCACGGTGGCGAACCGGATCGCCACCCCCGGCGGCAGCGCCCGGTACGCCGCGGCCTCGACGTCCCCGCGCAGCAGCACCCGCGGCGTGCCGGGCAGTTCGTGGAAGCCCACGCACCGGCGGCCGCGGCCGGACCGGTCCACCTCGTGGATGCTGCCGTCCCGGCTGGCCCGGTCGGCCAGGTCGCCGAGGAAGCCGAGCCGGGCGGCCGCCGCGGTGCCCGCGCCGAACAGGCCGATGAAGTAGCCCTCGGTGCGGCGGGCCGGTGCCCGCTCCACCACCACCGGCTCCCAGCCGGCCCGCCGCAGGCTGATCGCGGTGGAAAGGCCGCTGATGCCCAGGCCGACGACCAGCGCGCGGCGACCGTTCCCGGTACTTGTGATCACGACCCCCACCGAATCCGGAAAATTGTTTTCACCGCCTTTCTAGCGAGTTCGGCGAATGGTCGTCAAGCCGCTCATTCGCGAACTACAAATCTTTGTCAGACAATGCGGAGTTCCATGAGCGCCGCTTCGACACCGGTGTCACTCTCCCCGACCGGCTTCCACAGTCCGGCCGCCACGTCGTAGGTCTTGGACTGGCCACTGGCCGCGGTGAGCTTGGCGGTGAGGTTCTTGTCCCCGCCGTAGATCAGGTAGACGCTCGGGACCTGCATGCTCAGGTAACCGGTGGCGCCGACCGCGCGGAAGCAGACGTCGCCGGCGGCCCGGCTGCGCAGCTGGATCAACGTGGGCCCACCGCAGTCGGCCAGTGCGATGTGGCCGTCCCCCCGGCCGAGCACGATGCCGCGCTCGGCGAGGATCTCCTCGGCGTTGGGGTGGACGAAGTCCTCGACCAGGGACCCGGGCGCGTCGGCGGGGGCGGCGGGGGCGGCCGCGGCCGGGGACGCCGCGCCGGTCCCGGCGAGCCCGGCGGCCCCGGCCACCGCGGCCGCGGCCAGCACGGCGGTCAGCGCGACCTTGACGCCCGGGGGCAGCGTGAATGAGGGCATGGTTCTTTTCCTTCGGGATAGGTGCAACGCAGAAGTTCGAACACCGGCCAGAATGCCATTGCCGGGACCCGGCTGGCGATAAGCCATTCGGCCGATTGCCGCCGGGAGCACGGCTGCTACCTTCATTCCGCCCGGATGGGCGTTCACTTTTCAATTCTCTGACATTTCTGCCTCATTGTGCTGCCCAAATCAGCGAGAGGAATGGGCTGGTGCGTGTTAGAAGATCACTGAGACGGGGCCTGGCCGCCCCGCTGGCGGCGTTGACCGCCCTGTCCCTGCTGGTGGCCCCGGCCGCCGCCGACCCACCGCCGTCGGCACAGAGCGTGCTGACCGACCGCGCGGTGACCCTGTCCATCCTGAAGTCCGGCGGGCCGGGCGTGGCCAGGGCCGCGGGCACCGCGCTCGCGGGCACCGACGAGGACGTGCGCACGTTCCTCGCCACCGGGTTCGCCGTGGCCGAGGAGAACGACCTGCGGGTCCGCGTCGGGCAGATGCTCGCCGAGGGCGGGCCCGGTGTGCGCCAGGCCGCGCAGACCGCGCTCGGCGGCTCGGCCGAGACCCTGCGCACGTTTCTCGCCTCGGGCTGGCAACGCCCGTGGGAGGACGACATGCGCGTGCAGATCGCGCAGCTGATCAACTCGGGCGGCCCCGGGGTGAAGGCGGCCGCGCAGCGCGCGCTCAACGGCACCGTGCAGCAGCTGATGACCTTTCTCGGCACCGGCCGCCAGAGCGCGCAGGACGACGACGACCGGGTGCGGGTCGGGCAGATCATGAACGCCGGCGGCCCGGCGGTGAACCGGGCCGCGCAGGCCGCGCTCAACGGGTCCATCGAGGACGTGCGCGCGTTCCTGCTCGACGGTTACCTGGTCGCCGCCGCCCGCGACCACGAGACGCTCTCCGTCGCGCAGCTGGCGGATCTGGCCAAGGAGGCGGGGACGCAGGCCGCGCAGCAGACCGAGATCGCCAGGGACGCCTCCAGCAAGGCGGTGGAAGCGGCGCGGTTGGCCAAGGAAGCAGGCGAGACGGCGGCCCGTGAGGCGGCCGCGGCCCGGGATTCGGCGATCAAGGCGGGCAACGCGGCCGGCCGGGCCGCCGGCGCCGCCGGGCGCGCCGCGCAGGCGGTCGCAGGCCGGTGCGGCGTCGCGGGCGGCCAACGACGCGGCCCGCGTGGCCGCCAACGCGGCCGGGCAGGCGTCGCACGCGGCGTCGCTGGCCAGCCAGACCGCGGCCAAGGCGCGGAAGGCGGCCAGGCCGCGGCCGGGGACCGGCAGCACGCCCAGCCGCGCGGCAGGCCTCGGTGGAGGCCCATCGCGTGGCACAGGACGCGAGGGTGGCCGCGCAGGCCGCGGACGCCGCGGTCACCGCGGCGAACGCGGCGGCCGGGGGCGCGCAACCGGGATCGGCCGCGGCGAACGCCACCGCCGCGGCCGACGCGCCGGCGGCGCAGGCGGGCGCAACGCCCAGGCAGGCGGGCGCCAGCGCCGAAGAAGCCAGGCGGGCGGGCGAACGCGCACGCCAGGCGGCCGCGGAAGCGACCCGCGCGGCGAACGTGGCCAAGGCCATCGCCCAGGAGGCGGCGGCCGCGGCGGCCGAGTCACGGGACGCGGCGAACCAGGCCGCGCAGCACGCCTCCGCCGCCGGTGACGCGGCCTACCAGGCCTACCTGCACGCCGGCGAGTCCGCCGGGCAGGCCGACAAGGCACAGGCCGCGGCGGACGCCGCCGACCTCGCCGCGGACCAGGCCGAAGCGGCGGCGAACTCGGCGGGCAAGGTCAGCGCGCTCGCGCGCAAGGCCGACGCCGAACGCCTGCTCAGCCAGCAGAACAAGCAGATACAGGAGGCGCAGGCGGCCAAGCAGGCCGAGGCCGACCGGGCGGCCGCGGCCGCGTGGGAAGCCGGGCAGCAGGCCAGATTGAACGCCGAAGCGCAGCGCCTGCTCGACGAGGCCAGGAATCCCGCGACCGCGCCGGCCGTGGTGGTCTCGAACGGCCGGAAGGTGGCCGTGCGGCTGCACCAGACCGGTGGTCCCTGGGTGCGGCAGGCCGCGGAGTTCGCGCTGACCGGGACCGAGACCGACGTCACCGAGTTCGTGCGGACCGCGCTGGCCGTGGCCACCGAACGCGACGACCGGGCGAGCACGGGCGCGATCGCGGACTCCACCGCGAAACCGGCCCAGCGGGCCGCCGCGCTGACCGCGATGGCCGGAAACCACGACCAGGTCAAGGAATTCCTGCGCACCCGGTACTACCCGGGCAAGGACGACGACGACCGGATCGAACTGGCCCGCATCATGAACGAAGGCGGCCCGGGCGTGCGGCAGGGCGCCCAGCGGGCGCTCAGCGGCACCATCGAACAGGTCCGCGAGTTCCTGGCGACCGGGCAGCACACCGCGCGGCGCGCCGACGACGCGGTGCTCGTCGGCCAGGCGCTCAACACCGGCGGGCCCGAGGTGAAGGCCGCCGCGCAGGCCGCGCTGTCCGGACCGGACTCGTACGTGCGCACGTTCGTCACCTCCGGGATCCCCCGTGCCCAGCAGCGCGATGCCGACACCGCGGCGCACGTGGCCGAGATCGGCGGCTACCTCGCCGCGGCGTCGAGGTCGGCCGCGGGGGCCAGGCAGGACGCGTTCACCGCGCTGAGCTACGCGGCGACCGCCCGGCAGGCGGCCAACGAGGCCGCCGAGTACGCCAACCAGGCCACCGCGTCGGCCGAACGGGCCCGGCAGTTCGCCGCGCAGGCGGCGGCCTCGGCCGACCAGGCGGAACGGTCGGCGGCCGACGCCGCCCGGTCCGCGCAGCTGGCCAGGGAGGCCGAAGCGGCGGCGCACCGCAGCGCGAGCCAGGCACAGCAGTCGGTCATCCACGCGCAGGACTCCGCCACCAGGGCGGACCAGTCGGCGAACTCGGCGAAGGCGGCCGCCGACCGGGCCCGGGCGGACGCGATCGCGGCGGGCGAGTCCGCCGCCGACGCGGCCAGGCTGGCGCGCGAAGCCGCCGACCGGGCCGCCGAGCTCGAACGGCAGGAGGCGGAAGCCCGCAGGCGGGCCGAGGACGAGGCCCGCAAGCCCGAACCAGCGCCGGGTCAGCCGGCTCGCCCCGACGACCCGAACTACGAAGCCGCCAAGCGGAACTTCTTCGGCGGGGCCCCGGCCGACGGGGCGCACAAGGTGTGGGACACCAACGCCAGGATGCCCGGGCGCGGGATCATCATGATGCGGTTCTTCATCCACAGCGACGACGCGGCCTTCGGCCTGCTCGACGGGGACGACCGCGGTTTCTCGATGGATCCCGGCGCCTCGTCCCGCATCATCGCGGCCTGGGACACCGACACCGGCAAGGTCAGCTACACCGTCACGAAGTCCACCAAGGAGGGCGGCTACATCTGGTCGCCCGGTGGCGCGGTCCGCGTACCCGACCGCGTCTACCCGGCCCATCCGATCACCCCGGGCGGGGACAACGACCTGCGGGTGCGGATCCAGCAGGAGGGCTACCTGGCCGCGGACTACACCGGGCTCAACGGCCTGCTGCCGTTGTTCCAGGTCAACGGCCGGGTCGAGGTCAAGATCGACAGCCAGGTCGGCACCAAGAGCTACATCGGTGGCGACGACTACCCGGACTTCGAGGTGGTCCAGTACTGGAAGAACGAGGCCCCGCGCAGCCTCGGCACCGACGAGATGAGCGCGCTGCAGGGGGTCGCGAGCGCGCCGCTGATGGGCCACCGCTCGGTGTCGTGGCTCAACGGCCAGCCCGCCTAGTCCCGATCCACGAACTCTGGGGAATGGAAACCATGAGGAACAGAAGGAACACCAGAACCGCGGTGGCGGCGCTGACCGCCGCCGCGGCGGCCGCGGCCGTCCTGGCCACCCCGGCCGCCGCGGTCAGCGGGGGCACGCCCACCGGTGACTACGGTGACCCGCACTGGGCCACCGCGCGGATCACCATCGGGGACAACTTCCGGGCCTGCTCGGGCACGCTGGTCTCGGACCAGTGGGTGGTCACCGCCGCGAGCTGCTTCGCGGAGAACCCCGGCTCCCCCGTCCCGCCCGGGCCGCCGTCCCGGCCCACCACCGCCAAGTTCTGGTACAGCGCCGTGCAGCCCGCCGCCGCCAGTGGCGGGGCGGACGCCCTCGTCCAGCGGATCGTCGACCTGAGACCGCGCACCGACCGCGACCTGGTCTTCGCCAAGCTCGAGTCCCGCGTCGGGTTCTACGGGGCCCGGCTGTCGTCACGGGCGCCGCAGCAGGCCGAACCGCTGCAGCTGGCCGGTTTCGGCCGGACCGGCACCGACTGGGTGCCGCTGCGCCAGCACGTCGCCGGCACCACGGTGTCGGCGGTTTCGGCCACCACCTTCACCGCGACCGGCGCCTCGGACACCTGCCGCGGTGACGCCGGCGGTCCGGCCTACCGCGGTGACCCGCACGACCCGGAGCTGGCCGGGGTGCACAGCACGTCCTGGCAGAAGGGCTGCTTCGGCTCCTCGGAGACCAGGAGCGGATCGGTCGAGACCAGGGTGGACGATCTGCTCGACTGGTTCGGCGAGCACAACCCGGACCAGTTCATCCGGTGCACGACCAATCCGCAGTTCTTCGCCACCAAGGCGGGCTCGGTCAAGTTCGTGCACAACACCTACCCGCCGAACAGCACGCTGAAGCCGGCGCTCGACGGGGTGAACCACTGGACCGACTGGGGGACCAGCTCGGTGCCGGGCCTGTTCAAGGCCGGGCCGGGGACCGGCTGGTCGGTGCACCAGAAGACCGGCTCCGGTGACGGGTTCAACGACGGCGACCTGCGCATGTGGAACAACTTCGCCAACCCGGTCACCGGCGGCACGCGGGTCGGCACCGGCTGGCAGTACTACCTTTCCGCGGCCAACCGGGACAAGCTCACGGTGGACGAGAAGGGCAGGCTCTACCGCATCGACCCGAACGGCGACCTCCGGCTGTTCGTCTGGGACACCGCGGCCGGACGCTGGCAGAACGACGCCGGAGTGGTGCTCGACACCGGGTGGGGCCGGTTCAACTCCGTCACCGCCGCCGGTGACGGCGTGCTCTACGCCCGCACCACGGCGGGCGCGCTGATCCGGTTCCACTACGACCACACCGCCGGGACCTGGGTGCAGCGGGACCACACCACGCCCGGTTACTGGGGCGACTACGCGCAGCTGGTCTCCCCCGGCGCGGACGTCATCTTCGGCACGCTCCTGCCCTCGAGCGCGCAGAAGATCGCGTGGACGCGGTACAACCCGCGCACGAACACCTGGCGCACGCCGCTGGTGGTCGGCCAGGCCGCGCACTGGGGCGGTGACTACTCCGTCACCGCGATACCGAACAGCTGCACCCGCACGCGTCACTAGCGGGCGACCGGGCCGCCGCTTTCCCCCGGGCGGCCCGGTTCGCCACCCGGTGGTTTGCCCGGCGCGGCAACGGGGTAGTAGCACCTCCACAGTCGCCCGACATGGAGGTCGCGCATGCAGATCCAGGTCAACACCGATCACCGCATCGAAGCCGGGGAGCGGCTCAGCGCCTACCTGACCGAGGAGCTGGCCTCCGCGCTGTCCCGCTTCGACGGGTGGTTGACCAGGGTTGAGGTGCACATCAGCGAGGAGGGTGCGCCACCGACCGAGACCAAGCGGTGCGTGATGGAGGCACGCCCCGCGGGCGCGCAGCCGATCGTCGCCCGCCACGAAGCGGGTTCGGTGGACGAGGCCTGCACCGGCGCCACACTAAAGCTGGAGAAAGCGCTGGACGCCAAGTACTCCCGCAAACACGAGCACAAGGGCGGCGAGAGCATCCGGCACCTGCCGGTGACCGAGCAGCCCGCCTGAGCGACCGACCGCCGTGGCATCCGTGCCACGGCGGTCCGTTGCGGGCAGGCCGAGAAAGGCCGGCCGGCGGAAATTCGCACCGTCAAGGCTGCGGCAGCGAGGACAGCGCCCGTTCCGCGGCCCCCGCCGCGCCGGTCGCCTTTTCCAGGGTTTTCTCCGCCACCGCGACGGCTTTGCGGACCTCGCGGTGTTTCTGCTTCAGTTTCGCCAGTTCCGTTTCGAGGTTTTCCACGCGGGTGCCCAGTTCCGCGGCCTCGGATTCCAAATCGGACAGTTCGCGGGCGGCGTCGTCCCGTTCGGCGGCGGTGCGCTTGGCCCGTTCCTCGGCGTGGGCGCGTTCCTCGCGGCGACGGCGTTCGGCCTCCGCGCGCTTGGCGGCCAGCTCGTCGTGCACCGGCTTTTTCTTCTCCGGCTTGGGTTTCTCCCGCGCGGGCGCGGGCGAAGGCGCGGTGGACGCGGCCATCAGCCACATGTCGGTCATGTCCGGGGTCAGCGCCGTGCTCAGCCGGGCCGCGGTCAGCTGCGCGGCGGCCTCCTCCCCCGCCACCGCCGCTTCGAGGGAACTCTCGATCTCCCGCGTGATCGACTCGCTCATCGCGACGCCCTCGGTCCGCGCCACTTCGCGCGCCAGCCCGAGCAGCCGGTTGATCTGCTCGCGGCGGCGGTGGGAAAGCTCCCGGATGTCGTCACTGGCCAGCGACCGGTGCGCCTCGCGCAACGACTCGCCCAGTTCGGTCAGCTCGCCGATCTCGTCCGGGTGCGCGACCACCAGCCGGTTCGCCAGCCACGCCGAACTGGTCGGCTTGCGCAGTTCCTTGATCCGCGCCGCCAGGTCCTTCTCGCCCGCCTTGCGGGCCTCGGCCGCCAGCTCGTTGCGGCGGCCGGTGAACTCCTCCCGCGATCCGGCGTACAGCTCGGCGGCGGCTGAATCGAGGTCCATGCGTTCAGGAAAACACAGCTCACTCGAACCGGGCTGTGTCGCCCGCCCCGCGCCGCACGATCTCCGGCTCGCCGCCGGACAGGTCGATCACCGTGGTCGGCTCGGTCCCGCACTCGCCGGAGTCCAGCACCGCGTCGACCTGGTGGTCCAGCCGCTCCTTGATCTCCCAGCCCTGGGTCATCGGCTCCTCGGAGTCGGGCAGCAGGAGCGTGCTCGACAGCAGCGGCTCCCCCAGTTCGGCGACCAGCGCCTGGGTGACCACGTGCTCGGGGATGCGCACGCCGACGGTCTTCTTCTTCGGGTGCATCAGCCGCCGCGGCACCTCCTTCGTGGCCGGCAGGATGAACGTGTAGCTACCCGGCGTCGACGCCTTGACCAGGCGGAACACCGCGTTGCTGACGTGCACGAACTGCCCGAGCTGGGCGAAGTCCTGGCAGACCAGGGTGAAGTGGTGCTTGTCGTCGAGGCCGCGGATCTCCTTGATCCGGTCGATCCCGTTCTTGTTGCCCAGCCGGCAGCCCAGCGCGTAGCAGGAGTCGGTCGGGTAGGCGATCAGGCCGTCTTCGGTGATCAGCCGCACGACCTGGCTGATCGCCCGGCGCTGGGGGTTCTCGGGGTGCACGTCGAAGTACCTGGCCATGGCCGGAGCATAGAGACGGTGATCGGCCGCCGCCGGGCAGGGGCGGGCTCGTCTTGTCGGCGGCTGCCCGGCCCCGTACCGTGCTGGGGAAAGCCGTCACGATGAGCGATCGTGCGCACACACCCCAGCGAGGTGCTGCCGTGGAGCGAACCGCCACCACCTTGGCCGTGCGAACCGCCCGCCCGGCCGCGGGCGTCGCCGTGGTCAGCGCGGCCGGCGAGATCGACCTCGGCACGCTCACCACCTGGGACACCGCACTGGCCGCCGCCCTGCACTCCCCGCCGGAGGTGCTGGTCGCCGACCTGTCCGCGGTCGAGTTCCTCGGCAGCAGCGGCATCGCCACCCTGGTCATGGTGCAGCAGGAGACCGCCGAACGCGGGGTGGAGTTCCGGGTGGCCGGTGCCACCCGCGCGGTGCGCCGCGCACTGGAAGCCACCGGCGTCGGCGAGGTGCTACGCCTGTACGAGACGGTCGAACTGGCCGTGCACGGCGGTGCGCTGACTCAGACGAGCACCGGCAGCGACTCGACCCCGTAGACCACCGACACCTTCCGGAACGCCAGCTCCTGCGCCGGGACGGCCAGGCGCAGCTCGGGGAACCGCCGGACCAGCGCCGGGTAGGCCGCGCGCAACTCCATCCTGGCCAGCTCGGCGCCGATGCAGCGGTGCACGCCGTGCCCGAAGGCCACGTGCGAGGTCGGGCTGCGGAAGGCGTCGAAGTCCTCCAGCGCCGGCCCGAACTGCGGGTCCCGGTTCGCCGCGCTCAGCGACACCACCACCACGTCGCCCTCGCCGATCCGCACCCCGCCGATCTCCAGGTCCTCCCTGGCGAAGCGCGGGAACGCGGCCTGCACCACGGTCAGGTGGCGCAGCGCCTCCTCGACGAACCCGTTGATCGCGGCCCCGTCGTCGGCGTCGTCGTGGACGCGCTTGAAGGTCTCCTGGTCCTGCAGCAGCACCAGCGCGCCGAGTGCCAGCATGCTGGCGGTCGTCTCGAACCCGCCGGTCAGCACGCCGTCGGCGAGCCCGGCCAGTTCCCGGTCGCCGACCTCGTCGCCGTGTTCCTTGATGATCTGGCCGAGCAGCCCGTCACCGGGGTTCTCCCGCTGCTTGCGGACCACGCCGAGCAGGTACTCCAGCGATTCCGAGATCGCCCCGAACGAGGCCTCCGCCCCGCTGAACAGGTCGAACCGCGCCACGCTCAGGTGCTGGAACTCGTCGCGGTCCTCGTACGGCACGCCGAGCAGCTCGCAGATCACCAGCGACGGGATCGGCAGCGCGAACTCCTGCACCAGGTCCACCGGACCGTGCGCCGAGGCGGCCTCGATCGCGTCCAGCCGTTCCTCGATGATCCTGGCGATACCGGGCTTGAGCCGCGACAGCCGCCGCATGGTGAATTCGGGGGTGAGCAGCTTGCGCAGCCGCGTGTGCACCGGCGGGTCGGCGAACCCGAGCCCGCCGGGGTTGGCTTCGGCGCTCGCGCCCGCCTCCCCGACCAGGTTGTTGAAGTCGTTGCTGAACCGGGTGGCATCGGCGAGCACCGCCTTGGCCTCCTCGTGCCCGGAGACCAGCCACACGTTCACCCCGAACGGGATGTCCAGCTTGCTGATCGGCTCGCGTTCGCGCAGCCGGGCCAGCTCCGGCACCGGGTCGAGCCCGTTGCGCCGCAGCGGCATCAGTGCCGAATCCGGGAACATGCCCAGCTTCGACAGGTCGAATCCCTTTTTGCGCACCCTGCTGAGATACCGGCGTGCCAGCCAGGCACTCACTCGCGTCCGAAGCTGCCCCACCCGGCCGACGGTACCCCTGACTCCGGCAAACCGCCCACACCCCCCGGGGTCTGTGCGGCAACCCACAAGCTCCCGGTTACCTGATCGTTAGCGGCCGGAAAGGTCGTCCCCCGGACGTGGGAGGAGGCCACGACCCACCGGGTCGCGGCCTCCGGTCCGGGACAGCCCTACTTGACGAAGTCGTCGACCACCTTGGGCGGCCAGATGCCGACGTTGAGCACGCCCATCGAGTACGCGCGCGAGACCAGCGCGGCGCGGTTGGGCACCTTCAGCTTCCGGAGCAGGCCGCTGACGTGGTACTCCACGCCCTGCCTGCTCAGGTACAGCCGCGAAGCCAGCGGAATGGTGGAGAACCCGGCCGCGATGCCCTCCAGGATCCGGGCGTCCATTTCGGACAGGATCTTCTTGCGGTTGGTCACCACACCGGCGTCGGCGACGCCCTGCGCCGGCCGCATCATCACCAGGATGGTGGTGGACCCACCGACCTCGGCCGCCCCGCCGCGCACCGCCACCCCGGTCAGCGTCGCCGGGAAGGCCACCCCGCCCGCGCGCACCAGCACCACGTGCGCGGCGAAGCGGTGGCGCTTGCCCTCGACCAGCCCGGCGAACTGCCGCCGCAGCGCCTGCTGCATGCTCGGGTGCACCAGCTCGGTGAACCCCCGGCCGCACACGTCCGCCGAAGCCATTCCGAACTGGCGGAAGAACTCCTGGTTCGCCTGCTGGATCCGCAGCGCGGAGTCCAGGCACACCATCAGCCCGGACTTCTCGGCGTGCGCCTGGGCCTCGGTGTCCACGGTCAGTTCGTGCTCCAGACCGCGGACCGGTGCCCGGCCGGCTTCCGCGAGTGCTGCACTCGTCATGGTGACTGCCCATCCCTTCGCTCGTCAAAGAACCGACGCCGCCGATCGCCATTTCGAAACGGTGTTCAAAAACAGTGTTTCGATCGCTGGCACCCGAGTCCGGCGGCGAGTTCCCGCCCCGCGTTTCTTAGAGCGCTCTACGCCGTCAAGTCGTATTGAAAACTATCCACCGAAAGAGCGGGGCGTCAATGAAGGCGGTAACTGGTGGAGAAGCCTGTGGGAACTTGTCGAAGTAGTACGGGGCGACACCGGCGGTGCCGGTGGTTCGGTACGGTCGGTCCGCCCGAACCCCGCTCCCACCGGCGCGAATCCGGCCGTTCACCTGGGCTGTCCCGGGTCGACCGAACCGTACCACCGACACCGTCGGTACCGACACCGAACCATGCGGGCGGTGGACCGAGGGAATAGCGACAGCGGTGGAATCACGCTTGGAACGGGCTGATTGCCATTAAGTTTACCGGCGGGAAACGCGAGAACTTCCCTAGCTGGTAAGTGAGCTGCGGCACCAGGCGGGCACTGGAATTATTCGTCAACCCGCGTCGGGTGCGGCGGCCGAGATCGCCTCGGCCAGCCCGGCCCGCCCGGCCACGCCGAGCTTGCGGTAGGAATTCGTCAGGTGCTTTTCCACCGCGCGCGAGGAGACCCCGAGCCGCTCGGCGATCTCGGCGTTGGTCAGCCCGGTCCCGGCCAGTTCGGCCACCCGGCGCTCGGTCCGGGTCAGCGACACCTTCGGCGGCGGGGCGGCCGCCTTGCCCGCCGACCCCGGCCGGGCGCGTTCCACCAGCCAGTTCGCCCCGCAGGCGGTGGCCAGTTCGGCGCCCTCGCGCAACGCGGCGGCGGCCTCGGGAGTGTCCCCCAGCCGACGGCCGAGCAGGATCAGCGCCCGCGCCAGTTCCAGGTCGTTGGCCGAGCCGCGCAGCGTGCCGACCGCGTCCCGCAGCAGGTCCAGCCCTCGGTCACCGCCGTGCAGCCAGCCCTGCAACCGCAGCGCCCGCCCGATCGCCGAGGCCGCGCCCCACGATTCGGCCCAGGCGTGCTCCTCCTCGGCCAGCGCCAGCGCCGACGGGCCGTCGCCGAGCCGCTGGTGCAGGCTGATCGCCCACGGCCGCCACGGGTACAGCGAGGAATTGCGCCAGCCCGACGCCTCCAGCAGCCTGCCCACGGTGAGCAGCCCGTCCAGCGCGCTGACCCACTGGCCCTGGTGGGCGTCCACCGCCGACTCCAGGATCTGCGCCACCGCGGTCAGGCTCAGGCTCTCCCCGCGCCGCCTGCCCACCCCGCTGACGATCCGCTTGCTCAGCTCGATGTCACGCAGTTCCAGCGCCACCGCGGCGAGCGAGACCATGGCGCACGCGCTGACCTCGTGCCAGTCGGCGTCGACCAGCTGCATCGCGCGCTCGGCCTGCTCGCGCGCGGCGGGCAGCCTGCCGCGCGCGGTCAGCACGAGCGAATGCTCCACGTGCACCAGCGCGTCGGCCACGGTCACCTGCTGGCGGCGTGCCTGCCGCTCGATGGAGAGCCAGGAACTGATGCCCTGCACCGAATCCGCCGCGATCAGGGTGAGCACCAGCAGCGGCAGCGCGGTGTGCACGTGCGAGGGGGTGGCCGGTTCGCGCTCCAGGATGCGGTTCGCCAGCGAGGCCAGTTCGGCGGCGGGGCGCCGCGAGCTGATCGTGGCGGCGTGCAGCAGCACGACGATCAGCTCGCGTTCGGCCCCCGAGCGCATCGGCGGGCTGTCACCGAGGCCGCGCAGCCGTTCGCTGGCCGAGGCCAGCTCCGCCGGGTCCTCGTGCCCGGCGTGGCGCAGGCGGGCTTCCAGGCGCAGCGCGATCTCCCGTGCCGAACCGTCCAAAGTGTCCGCACTGCCGAGGTCGCCGGCCACCTGCCCGATCAGGTCGATCATCGACGCCGGTGGCGCGCCGAGCACGGTCGGCGCGATGCGCAGCACGGCCGCGGCGCGGTCGCGCGGGGTGGTCAGCAGCGGCACCGCCTGGGACACGTGGCGTTCGCAGGCGGCCGGGTCGAACCCGCGTTCGGCGGTGGCCAGGTCGATCAGCAGCCGCGCGCGGTCCTCGCCCTCGGTGGAGCTGTCCAGCAGCGCGCGCCGCAGGTAGCGGGCGGCGGTGTCCGGCGCGCCCCGGCGCAGCGCGGTGTCGGCGGCGGCCCGCAGCACCACCACCGACCACGGCTGCCGCGACACGGTCACCGCCATCAGCTGCGCGGCCACCTGCTCGGCCGGCGCGCCGAACCGGTAGAGCAGGGCGGCGGCCGAATCGTGCAGCCGTTCGCGCTCGACCACGGTCATCGAGGCCTCGACCGCGTCCTGCACCACGCGGTGGAAGAAGCGCGGTTCCTGCTCGGTGGCCAGCAGGCCGAGCTGGTGCAGCGAGCGCAGCGCGCCGGCGAAGCCGATCGCGTCGAGCCCGGCCAGCCGCGCGATCAGCTCGGGATCGCCCTGTTCGCCGAAGGTGGCGATGGCCGCGGCCAGGTCCCGCACCGGCCGCGGCTGGTTGCGCAGCCCGCTTTCCACGCGCTCGCGCAGTTTCGACGGCCGCTGCGTGCGCAGTTGCGGTGCCTGCGCGGCTTCCGGGCGGCAGCCGGTGGCGACCAGGCTGAACAGCACGGAGTTCAGGAACAGCGGATTGCCGGCGGAGGCCTCGTGGCAGGCGCTGGCGAACTCGTCGTCGCCCTCCTCGCCGAAGTGCCCGAGGATGACTTCCCTGGTGGCCTCGAAGGAAAGCGGCGCCGGGGTGAGCACGCGGGTGGCCGCGTCGGCCACTTCGCGCACCAGCGCGTGCTGCGCGCGCGGATCCCCGTCGCGCAGCGTGCAGACCACCACCACCCGCAGCCCCGGCAACCGGCGCGCGAGGTAGGCGAACCAGCGCAGCGACGGCACGTCCGCCCACTGGAGGTCGTCGACCAGCAGCAACAGCGGGGTTTCCTCGCCGACGTTGGCCAGCAGCGTGCACAACCCGTGCAGCACGGCCTCGGACTGGGCCACGTCACGGGATTCGGCGGCGGGCACGGCGTCGTCGGCGAAGACCAGCTTGGCGAACCCGGCGCGCTCCTGCAGCCAGTGCTCGTGGGTCTCCTCCGGCGTGCCCGCCAGCAGGCTGTCGAACAACTGCCGGACCACGCCGAAGGCGAAGTCCTGTTCCATCGGCGCCGCGTGCGCGCGCAGCACGCGGACCGCCTCGGTGCCGGTCACCCCGGGAAGCCGCTGCAGCAGCGCGGATCGGCCGATGCCCAGCGGGCCGCGCAGCAGGATCAGCGCGGACTCGCCCGCCGTCGCCGCGCGCAGCGCCTTGGCCACCAGCGCGAGTTCGGCGTCCCGCTCGAGCAACATCGGTTTCAGAATCCCTCCATCGACCGGACCAGCGCGCCGAGCTCCTCCCGCCCGCTGATGCCCAGCTTGCGGTAGACGCAGCTCAGCCGCCGCTCCACGGTCCGCTTGGTGACCGAGAGGGACTCGGCGATCTCACCGTTGACCCGACCGCGGGCGACCATGACGGCGACCTTACGCTCCGGTTCGGACAGCGAGGTCCAGATCGGCGAAACCGGTGCGGGCGGGCCGCTGCCCGCGCGCTCGCTCAGCTCCCGCAGGCGCGTGGTGAGCCAGTGCGACCGGTGGATGGTGGCCAGTGCGGAGGCCTCGGCCAGCAGCGGCGGCACCTCGGCCGGATCGCCGTCGTCCAGTTCGGCGGCGGCGACCTCCAGCAGGGCCAGCGTGTAGACCGGGCTCAGCCGGAACCCCCGCAGCACGCGCAGCGCCTCGCGGGCCCGGCCGATCCGGTGTTCGCCGGACAGCCGGGAAAAGCCCATCTCCGCCCAGCCCAGCGCGCTCGGCGCGCCCCACTTCTCGGCGAGCGTCCACTCCTCCAGGCTCAGCTGCTGTGCTTCCTTGACCTGGCCCAGCGCGGCGGCCGCGCCGGCCGCGACCGAGCGCCACGGCAGCAGCCCCGGGTTGACGATGTGCTGGCGCAGCAACCGCCTGCCGCACTCGCGGAACATGTCCAGCGCGTCCACCGGCCTGCCCTCGGCCAGCGACAGCAGGCCCCTGGCGAACATGAAGTAGGCGGAGAAGGCGCCCTCGGCCGGGCGCGCCCGGCCGAGTAGTTCCCTGGCCCGGTCCAGCCGTCCATATTGGACGTGAATGCAGATCTGCAGCGAGATCGGGTAGGAGGCCACGTTCGGGTGCCAGCCGCTCAGCGGCAGCGCGCGCTCGGCGGCGGCCAGGTCCCGTTCGGCCACGTCGTTGCGCCCGATGCGCATGCTCAGCTCGGCGCGCGCGGCGAGCACCCGCGCCGTGCCCGCGCGCAGGTGCTCGCGCTGCACGTCGGCGAGCAGCGCGTTCAGCTGGACCTCCGCCTCTTCCAGGTCGTCGGTGAGGATCAGCGCGCGGCAGGCGGACAGCCTCGGCATCACCAGCAGCGGGCGCGAATCCTCCCGGCGCAGCGCCCGCCGGGCGAGCACCCTGGTGGCCTGCAGGTCGTTCGCCGACGCGGCCAGCTGCCACGCCCGCGCCCCGGCCTGCGCGGTGTCCAGCGGGTGGTCCGGCAGCGAGGGCATCTCCGGCACCATCGGCTCGCCGTCGTCCTGACGGGTCTGCTCGGACATCCAGTACAGCGCCAGCATCCCGTCCTTTTCGGACTCGTGCTCGGCGAGCACCGCCTCGGCGGAGACCCGGCGCGCCCAGTGGCTGTCGCCCCGGCTGAGCTTGGCGTCGACCGCGCGCAACCGCAGCGCGGCGAACTCGCGGCCCGGCGTGGCGGCGAGTTCGCTCAGCCGCCGGTCGCTGGCCACCGGCATCCGGCCCACCTGCACCGAGGCGAGTTCGAAGCTCAGCCGCGCCCGGGCCAGTGGTTCCAGCGGCTCGTCGAGTGCGCGGTTGAGGTACGCGATCGCCTGGCCGTCCTCGCCGTCCCGCAACGCCGAGACGAAGCTCCGGCGCAGCAGGTGCACCACCCAGTTGGTGCCGATCGGCCCGGCCCACAACAGGATCCGCGCCACGTCGGCGTCGCGCACGTCGGCCCGGTAGGCGAGTTCGGCGGCCCGCGCGTGCAGGTCGGCGCGCTCGGCACCGGGCATGCTCTCCAGCACCCTGGCCGCCACCACCGGGGCGCGCACGCGCAACCGCTCCCCCGCCTCGACGGTGAGCCCGCTGGAGGCGATGATCGACCGGATCCGCGACTCGTGCAGGCCGGGTTCCCCGGCCAGCCGGCAGACCAGCGGGAAGTCCAGCACCGCACCGCAGACCGCGACCGCGCGCAGCACCGAGATGGCCTCTTCGGACAGTCCATCCAGGACACGGGTGGCGTAGTCGCCCAAGGCCGACTCGCCGATCGCCCGCAACCGCGGCACCCCGGCGGCCACCGGCGTGCCACCCCGGCAGCGGAACTCACCGAGTACTTCCTTGAGCAGCAAAGGGTTCCCGCCGGTGGCAGCCAGCGCGGCGGCGCAGAACTCGTCGTCTCCCCGGGTACCGCAGACCAGTTCGACCGCGTCCGCCACTCCGGCCGCGCTCAGCGGCGCGAGCAGCATCTCGGTGACGTTGACCTGGCTGTTCCCGGCCAGCCCGGACACCGAACCGCAGTCCCCGCAGGTCCCGCCGGTGCTGGCGAGCATGGCGATCCGGGTGCCCGGCAGCCGCCGCACCAGTGCCTGCAACCACGCCGAGGACTCGGGGTCGAGCCACTGCCCGTCCTCGACGATCACCATGGTCGGCCGGGTGCGCGCGGCCCGCAGCAGTTCGGGCAGGCCCGGCAGCTGGTCCGGCCCGGCCAGCAGGTCGCGCACCCCGGGCACGAGCGGGGTGAGCAGCTGGGCCAGCACGCCGTAGCGCAGGGTGTGCTCGGCCGGCGCCGCCCGCGCCCACAGCACCCGCACGCCCTGACCGGAGGCCAGCCGCGCGATCCACCGCAGCAGGTCGAGCTGGCCGAGCCCGGGCGCCCCGGAAATCGTGACCACGGAAGGAGTTCCGCGGTCGAGCGCGCCGAGCACCGCGGTCAGCGCGTTCCGCTCGGCGTCGCGTTCGAGGCCGAACAGGTCGGCGTGGCGGTCTCCGCTCACGAGAGCACCCGCTTCACCGGGCCGCCGAGCGAGGCGGGCATGTCGGCCAGCGCGGTGTCGAGTTCGGCCCGCGACCCGACGCCGAGCTTGCGGTAGACGTTGGTCAGGTGCGATTCGACCGTGCGCACGGTGACGAACAGGGATTCGGCGATCATCCGGTTGCTGGACCCGGCCACCGCCAGCGCGGCCACCTTGCGCTCGGTCCCGGTGAGCATGTCGACCGGCGATTCGGTGATCTCGCGCATCCGCCCGCCCGCGGCGAGCAGCCCGCGGCGGGCCGAGCGCGCCAGCGCCAGCGCCCCGCACCGGCGGGCCAGGTCGGCGGCGGTCCGCAGGTGCCCGCGCGCGCGTTCGGAATACCCGGCCTCCAGCAACGCCTGCCCCAGCCGGAATTCGGCGCGCGCCTGCTCCAGCCGGGCGGGCGAGCGCGCCAGCAGCGCGGCGGCTTCGGCGAGCAGGTCGATCCCGGCGGTGCCCGGGGTGATCACCCCGCGGGCCAGCGCGGCCAGCCCGAGCACGCGCGGCGTGCCCCAGCGCCGGGCCAGTTCCTCGCCGTGGTCGACGATCCCGGCCGCGTCGCCGGGGCGGCGGGTGTCGGCCAGCACGCACGCCGACTCCACCCACCACGGCACGAACGCCGGGTTCACCAGCCCGGCGTCGGTCAGCGAGCGCCCGCACTCGTCGAACAGCGACAACGCGGTGTCGGCGTCGCCGAGGGCCCAGCGCGCCCGCGCGCGGGTCATCAGGAACCAGTGGTACTCCCAGACGAACCGGTCCAGGTCGGTGCGGACCACCCCGGCCAGCAGTTCCTCGGCGCGGACCGGCTCGCCGCGGTCGATCAGCCCGGCGGCGAGCGCGGTCGGCGGCATGGTCACCGCGTCCCCCCACGGCTCGCCGCGGCTGACGTCGAGCGAGACCTGGGCGTCGGAGATCGCGTCGGCCAGTTCGCCCAGCCCGTGCATGATGAACGCGCGGAAGGACAGCGTGAGCACGTAGGTGCGCACGGCCGCGTTCTCCCTGGCGTGGTCGAGCACGCGCTCGAGCGCGTCCATGCAGTCGCCCACCTCGTCGGCGAAGCTGAGCGCCAGCGCCGAGGACAGCAGCGACCAGCCGCCGAGCGTGACGCCGGGCGCGCGCATCGCCCGCCGCGCCTGCTCCACCGCCAGTTCCGGGGAGGTGCCGTCCATCGCGGTCACCACGGTCATCGTGCCGAGCAGCTGCCGCTGCGCCGGGGTGTCCCCTGGCGGCGGCGTCATCTTGGCCACCCGCTCGCGGATCGGCGCGATGGTGGCCTTCTCGTCCACGCCGGTGAGCAGCAGCGCCGATTCGACGTGGGTGCGCAGTTCGCGGTCGGCCGGATCGGGGTCCGGGCCCAGTTCCAGGTCCAGTGCGTCGAGCACCTCGCTGAGCACCCGCACGGCTTCCGGGGAGGACTGCACGTGGAGGCAGGTCATGCCGAACTGCACCGCGACCATCGCCCTGGTGCGCACGTCCAGCGCCAGCACCAGTGCTTCACGCAGCAGGGCCGCGCCCTTCGGCGGGTCGATCTCGACCAGCGACCGCGCCAGCTGCAGCCGGACCGGCACGCTCTCCGGCTCGGCCTCCAGAACCCGGTACAGGTAACGGATCGCGGCCTCGGGCGCGCCCCGCAGCTCGGCGCGCGCGGCGGCCGCGCGCAGCACGCCCGCCATCCACGGCTGGGTCACGTCCGGTACCAGCAGCAGCAGGTTCGCCACGTCCTCGGCCGGGCGGCCGGCGTCGCTGAGCAGGCTGGCCGCCCGCACGCGCAGCGCGGCGAGATCGGCCGGGCTGATCGAGTCGAGCACCGCCGAGCGCACCACGTCGTGCACCGGCTCGATCCGGTCGGCGGCCAGGATGTCCGCGCCCCGCAGCACTTCCAGCGCGGTTTCCACCTGCGCCGATGGCACCCCGGCCAGTGCGCCGAGCAGTTCCTCGCCGTGGTCGCCGAGCACGGCCACGGCGATCGCGATGTCGCGCACCCAGTCCGGTTTGCTGTCCAATGTGGCGCGCACCGAGGTGGCCACCACGTACCGCCCGACCTCGGTGACCCGCCGGGCCCCTTCGCGGTCGGCGGCCACGCCGAGCTCGCGCAGTTCCTGCAGCAGCCGGGTGAGCACCAGCGGGTTGCCGCCGGAGACCACCGCCGCGTTGTGCACAAAGGACTCGTCGGGCCGGCCGGGGAACTCGCGGCCGATCATGGTGGCCACGTCGGCGTCGGCCAGCGGTCCCACCCCGACGGTGAGCGAGCGCGGCTGGGCGGAGATGTCGGCCAGCGCGCCCGGCGCGACCGGTTCGATCTCGGTGCGCAGCGCCAGCACCACCAGCAGCGGCAGCGTGTCCGCCCGCCGCATCAGGAACTCCAGCCAGCGCAGCGACCGCTCGTCGCACCAGTGCACGTCGTCCAGCGCGAGCACCAGCGGGCCGTCGGCCATCAGGTTCACCGCGAGCCAGTAGAGCCCGTGCAGCGCCGGGTAGTCGGCGCCGGTGGAACTCGGGTCGCCGGGTTCGTCGGCCAGCGCCACCAGTGCCCGCCGGGCGCCGCCGCGCAGCAGCGGCGAATCGCCGGTCAGTTCCAGCGAACCGAACAACGCCTGCGCGCCGCCGTACCCGGTGCCCGCCACCACTTCCCCGCAGGTGCCGTGCAGCACCCGCATGCCGTCGGCGGCCGCCTGGGCGGTGAACGCCCGCAGCAGACTGGACTTGCCGATCCCGCTCGGTCCGGAAAGGACGACCAGGCCCGCCTCGCCGTCGCGCGCGGCCGCGGCCAGCCGGGCCAGGGCCCCCAGTTCACCGCTCCGGCCGATGAGCACGCCGGAGTCGCCGGGGACTTCCGTCCGCTCGACCAACTGGTCCTCCCTAGGCACGGCACGGCCCGTGACGACGTCGCCAGATGACGGGCGCATCCCGCATCCCGGCCCCCAGGCCGCATCCGCGGGTCCAAGGTTAGGCGGCACTCGGGCGTTCGCGCACGGCCAGTGATCCGGCAGTGGAACCGTACGTTCGTACGGTGAACGAGCAAGGGCCGAACGCACCACTTCAGCACGTCGCGACGATTTCCGGTGAAGGATTCACCAATGACCGCGCCGAGCAGGTCTTCCGCTCGGCGGCGCCGCCGCCGGGCGCCGGGCGGATGTCCGATTCGGCCGCCCGAACGGGTGCGGCGGGCACGTATCCGCCGCATCAGCGGCGCTGAACGCAGTTACCGCCCGATGGGTGACGGGTGGAAAAGCCAGCGGCGGCCTCGGGAACTCACCGCACGGAATGCGATCGGCCGTACACGTTCCGCTGACTGCCGGGTGCTCACCCGATTACGAGGGAGTGCGTCAGTCATTTACCAACCGCACTCGAACAATAACAGAAGGTGCCGGGTTCAGGCGAGGTGCGCGATGCCCGCGGTCAGCTCCAGCACCGCTTCGAGGTGGCGGGTGAGGAAGAAGTGCCCGCCCGGGTAGACCTTCACCTCGACCGGGCCGTCGGTCACCTCGGCCCACGCGTGCGCCTCGCCGAGCTCGGTCTTCGGATCGCGGTCGCCGGTGAGCACGGTGACCGGGCAGCTCAGCCGGGGACCGGGCGCGGGCCGGTAGGTCTCGACGGCGCGGTAGTCGGCGCGGACCGCGGGCATGATCATCCGCAGGATCTCCTCGTCGCCGAGCACCCGGGTGTCGGTGCCGCTGAGCAGTTTCAGCTCGGCGATGATCCCGTCGTCGTCGCGTTCGTGGACGCGTTCGTCCCGGTGCGTGCCCGGGCCGCGGCGGCCGGAGGCGATCAGGTGCGCCGGCGCTTCGAGGCCACGGGCGGCGAAGGCCCGCGCCACCTCGTAGGCCACCACCGCGCCCATGCTGTGCCCGAAGAACACCAGCGGCCGGTCGGCCAGCCCGGCCAGCACGCCGGCGATCCGCCCCGCCAGCTCGGTCACGTCGTCGACCGGGCGCTCGCCGCGGCGGTCCTGGCGGCCCGGGTACTGCACCGAGCACACCTCCGCGCGCGGGGACAACGCGGCGGACATCGGGTGGTACCAGCTGGCGGAACCCCCGGCGTGCGGGAAGCAGACCACCCGCGGCGCCCCGGCCCGCGCCGGGTGGTAGCGGCGGATCCAGAGGTCGGTGTCGATGGCGCTGGGGCTCGGCATGCGCCAAGGGAACCCTGGTGAGAACGCGGAAAATCCTAGAAAACCGCGTCCGCGAATCGCGGAAATCGGCGGCAATGACGGGAAACCGGCCCAAGACTAGGCGTTTCCGGCGCCGGCGCCCGGTCTACTGGGCCCCGTCCCTGCCCGCGGTAGACCGCCCGAGGTGAGTGATGACGCTGTTCGCCGTGCCGGACGCCACCGAGTCCGCCCCGGACCACCGCGACCCGGTGCACCGGCTTTCGCAGTTGCTCGACCCGGGTTCGCTGCGGCTGGTCCACGGCCGCGAGAAGATCGGCCTGGCGGTGGCGCGCGGGCTGGTCGACGGCACGCCGGTGATCGCCTACTGCACCGACGGTGCCCGGATGGGCGGGGCCATCGGCATCGACGAGTCGCCGCTGATCGTGGACGCGATCGAGCTGGCCGTCGCCGAGGAGTGCCCGGTGATCGGGGTGTGGCACTCCGGCGGCGCGAAGCTGAACGAGGGCGTGGCCGCGCTCGACGGCATCGGGCACATGTTCGCCGCGATGGTGCGGGCCTCCGGCCGGGTCCTCCAGCTCTCGGTGGTGCTCGGCCCGGCCGCCGGTGGTGCGGCGTACGGTCCCGCGCTCACCGACCTGGTGGTGATGTCGGAGTCCGGCCGGGTGTTCGTCACCGGGCCGGACGTGGTCCGCTCGGTCACCGGTGAGCAGATCGACATGGCCGGGCTGGGCGGGGCCGAGGCGCACGGCCGCAAGTCCGGAGTGGTGCACGTGACCACCGATTCCGAGGCCGACGCCTACACCGAGGCCCGGCGCATCATCGGGTTCGTCGGCAGGCCGGGCGCGGTGGATCCCGCCGCGATCGCCCCCGCCGAGGACCTCCGCGCCCTGCTGCCCGACTCGCCCCGCCGCGCCTACGACGTCAAACCGCTCGTGCGCGCCCTGCTCGACGACGGTGATTTCGCCGAACTGCAGGCGAAGTGGGCGCCGAACGTGGTGATCGGGTTCGGCCGCGTCGGCGGGAAGACGGTCGGGGTGATCGCGAACAACCCGCTGCGCAAGGGCGGCTGCCTCGATTCGCTGTCGGCCGAGAAGGCCTCGCGGTTCGTGCGGATGTGCGACGCGTTCGGCATCCCGCTGCTGGTGCTGGTCGACGTTCCCGGGTACCTGCCCGGGGTGAGCCAGGAATGGGGCGGCGTGGTCCGGCGGGGCGCGAAACTGCTGCACGCCTTCGCCGAGGCGGTGGTCCCGCGGATCACGCTGGTGACCAGGAAGTCCTACGGTGGCGCGTACATCGCCATGAACTCGCGCTCGCTCGGCGCCAGCGCGGTGCTCGCCTGGCCGGAGGCAGAGGTGGCGGTGATGGGTGCCGAGGCGGCGGTCGGCATCCTGCACCGGAAGAAGCTGGCGGCCGCGCCCGAACACGAACGGGAAGCACTGCTGGCGACGCTGGTCGCCGAACACGAGGTGATCGCCGGGGGCGTGGGGCGCGCGATGAGCATCGGCGTGGTCGACGAGGTGATCAAGCCCGCCGACACCCGGCAGCGGCTGGCGGAACTGTTCGCCTCCTACCCGGACACCCGGGGCGACCACCGCAACATCCCGCTCTGACGGAGCCTCAGCAATGCTATGAGTGGGGCATTACTAGCAATCAATGCAAGTAATGCCCCACTCATAGCATTCAGGACCGCGCGGTCAGCCGCGGCGGCGTGGGGTCAGGCGTACCCCCGGCAGAGCAGGCGCCGGGATCCGCTGCCCGTCATGGCCCTCGACGTGCCCGAACCGGTCCCCGTGCTCCCACTCCTCGCGCGCCTGGGCGATCTCGTCGTGCCCGCGCCCGACGAAGTTCCACCACATCACCAGCTCCCCCGGGAACGGCTCACCCCCGAGCAGCAGCGCCCGCGCGCCCGCCCCGGCGGTGATCTCCAGTTCCGCCCGCCCCGTGCCCAGGTACAGCAACGGCCCGGCGCCCACCGGCACCCCCGCCACCTCGATCTCCCCCTCGACCACCAGCACCGCGTGCTCGAAGTCCGGCCGCAGCGGCAGCACCGCCCGCGCCCCCGCCTCGACCACCAGATCCGCGCCCAGCAACGGCGTGTACGTGGTGGCGGGCGAAACCGCGTCGCCCAGTGAGCCCATCAGCACGGTCGCCGTCACGCCGTCCGCCTCGTAGGTCGGCAACTCCGTGTGCTGCTCGAACGCCGGCTCCACCCCCAACGCCTCGTCCGGCAGCGCGACCCACAGCTGCAACGCGTGCAGCACCGGGACTTCCTCTTCCCGCACGGAGAACTCCGAATGCGAGATCCCCCGCCCGGCGGTCATCAGGTTCAGCTGCCCGGGCCGCACCAGCACGTCCGAGCCGACCGAGTCCCGGTGCCGGATCTCCCCGGCCAGCGGCCAGGTCACCGTCTGCAGCCCGGTGTGCGGATGCGGCAGCACCGCCATCTCGACCCGCTCCGGGCCGAACTGGTCGAGGAAGCACCACGCCCCCACGGTCGGCAGCACGCGCTGCGGCAGCACCCGCTCGACCCGCATCGCGCGCAACCCGCCCAGCGGCACCTCCCGCGGCTCCAGGAACTCGGCGACGGCCCCCTCCCCCGCCGCCGACCGGCACGGGGTCACCTCGGGCCCGCTGTCCAGGTTGGTCATCGCGCCGCGCCCCAGCTGACGTGCTCCTCGTACCCCGGGTTCTTCTTCAGGTACCCCGCGATGAACGGGCACAGCGGCACGATCACCCGGCCCCGGCCCACCACGTCGTCGAGCGCACCGGCGGCGAGCACCTTGCCCAGCCCGCGCCCGCCGAACTCGTCACCGATCTCGGTGTGGGTGAACACCGTCCGGTCACCCTTCTCGACGTACTCGGCGAAACCGGCCACCACGTCGCCGACCAGGACCTGGTACCGGCTGCCCGCCTCGTCCCTGCGCACGCGGGTTTCCTCGCTCATCGCTGCTCTCCGTTCTGTCCCAGGTCCCGTTCGAGCCCCTGCAGTACAACCGACAGTCCACACCGGAATTCCTCGGCCGCGCCGATCCGCCGCGCCCGGCGCGCGGTTTCGCTCAACCGGGGGAACTCGGTCTCGGGCAGCGCGGCCAGCGCCTCGGTGCCCGGTCCGGACAACGGCCCCAGGTGCTCGGACTGCAGCGCGCCGAGCAGGTAGGCGATGAGCACGCGGAACGCGATGACCCGCCGCTTCCCGGTGAACCCCGCCCCGGTCAGCACCTCCAGCGCCGCCTCACCCCAGCGCGCCGAGGAAAGCGAGCTGTGCCGGTGCGCGAGCAGCAACGGCACCACGGCGGGGTGGCCGCCGACGGCCGCGCGCATCCGCTCGGCCAGCGTGGTCAGCCCGGCCGGCCAGGGCGCACCCGGGTCCAGCTCGAAGTCGATCCCGCCGAGCACCAGCTCCACGATCAGCCGTTCGAGCTGCTCGCGGTCATCCACGTACCGGTAGAGCGACATCGTGCCCATGCCGAGTTCACCGGCCACCGCGCGCATCGAGAGCGCGGCGAGGCCGTCGCGGTCGAGCACGGCGAGCGCGGCGGCGGCGATCTGGTCCGGGGTCAGGGAACGTGGTCGGGGCATCTCATTTGACAGCGTACGACATACGCGCATACGTTCGTAGGCGTACACCGCACGCTTAACGGGAGGCAGTGATGGCAGGACGGATCGAGGCGGGCACCGTGCTCGCCCCGCGCGAGGTCGAGGTGGTCGACGGCGAACCGGTGGACATCCCCAAGCCGGGCCGCCTGGTGCACCTGCAGTTCCGGCGGTTCGCCGGCTGCCCGGTGTGCAACGTCCACCTGCGCTCGGTGACCCGGCGGCACGCCGAACTCGCCGCGGCCGGGGTGCTCGAGGTGGCGGTGTTCCACTCCCCCGAGGCCGAACTGCGCGAGCACACCGCGGACATCCCGTTCGCCGTGGTCGCCGATCCCGGCAAGCGCCTCTACCGCGAGTTCGGTGTCGAGGCCGGGACCCGCGCGCTGCTGCACCCGCGGGCGTGGCTGCCGATCGTGCGCAGCATCGCGGCCGGGCTGGCCAGACGGGATCCGGCGCCCGCGTCCAAACAGGAACACGGCAGGCTCGGCCTGCCCGCCGACTTCCTCATCCGCGAGGACGGCACCGTGCTCGCGGTGAAGTACGGCGAGCACATCTACGACCAGTGGAGCGTCGACGAGATCCTCGCCCTCGCACGCGCCGAAACTGACGTACCCCGTCGCTAGGGTGTGCGCCGTGCCGACCGCCGAAGAGATGTTGAGTACCGCCGCCGTCACCGAACTGGGCCGCTGCCTGGGCGAAGCCGCGCCGGAGCTGGACCTGTCCGCGTTGCGCGCGGCGCCGCCCGCGCTCGCGGGGATGAGCTTCAGCGAGCGCGGGCGGTTCGTCCGCGACGCGGTGCTCGCCGGGCTGCCCGAGGACTACGCGGCCTTCGCGGCGGTGGTCCGCACGGCACTGGCGGATCCGCGGTTCACCGGGTGGATGATCTGGCCGGTCACCGAGGCGGTCGCGGTGCGTGCGCTCCCGTCGGACTTCGAGGCCGGGCTGGACCTGCTGGCCGAACTCACCCCGCTGCTCACCGCCGAGTTCGCCATCCGGTCCTTTTTGGACGCCGACCTGGACCGCGCGCTGGCGAAGGCACTGGAGTGGACCACGCACGAGAACGAGCACGTGCGGCGGCTGGCCAGCGAGGGCACCCGGCCGCGGCTGCCGTGGGCGCGGCAGGTCAAGGCGATCACCCGGCGGCCCGCGGCGGCGCTGCCGGTGCTCGACGCGCTGCACCGCGACGAGTCGGAGTACGTGCGCCGCTCGGTCGCCAACCACCTCAACGACCTCAGCAGGCTGGACCCCGAGCTCTGCGTCCGGACCGCCGCCCGCTGGATCGGCGCCTCCCCGCGGCTGATCCGGCACGGCCTGCGCACCCTGGTCAAGCAGGGCGACCCGGCCGCGCTGGAGCTGCTCGGCTTCGGCCCGCCCGCCGGTCTCGCGGTCGACGGCCCGCGCACGCCGGTGGCCGAAGTCGCCATCGGCGAGCACCTCGCCTTCGACTTCACCCTGCTCAACCAGGGCGACGCCCCGCTGACGCTGGCCATCGACTACGTGGTGCACCACCGCAAGGCCAACGGCAGCCTGGCGCCGAAGGTGTTCAAGCTGACCACCCGCACGCTGCCCGCCGGAGCGGCGGCCACGATCGAGCGGAAGCACTCGTTCAAGCCGATCTCGACGCGCGTCTACCACCCCGGGGAGCACGCGCTGGAACTGCAGATCAACGGGCAGCCGTTCGGCAGGCTCCCATTCCGCCTCACGACCTAGCCAGGCGCCCCAGCAGTTCCCCGCCAGGCGAGGCGCTCCAGCGGCCCCGCGTTAGGCGAGGCGCTCCAGCAGCTCACCGGCCAGGCCAAGCGCCCCAGCAGCTCACCGGCCAGGCGCTCCACCAGCTCACCGATCACCGGCCAGGCCAGGCGCTCCCACCAGCTCACCAGCCAGACCAAGCGCCCCACCAGCTCACCGACTAGGCCAGGCGCTCCAGCAGCTCACCGTGGTTGCCCGGCCGCCGGATGGCCGGCGGGCCGGGCTGCCCCAGCGAATGGTCGTCCGCGCGCAACGCGGCCAGGAACCGCACCACCTGCCGCGGGTCCGGCAGCACGTCGTCCCCGCCGAGGTAGGCCAGCACGATCACGTCCTCACCGCACCCCGCCTCGATCGTGGCCGCCCAGCCGTGCTGTTCGTCCCAGATCAGCGCCACGTCCCGCCCCGGGAACCGGGTGAACCGCCAGTCGATGGCGATGTAGGCGGACACCGGCGTGTCCAGGTCCACCGTGCACGATTCGAGCCCGATGCCCAGCGCGGCGGTGACGGCTTCGAGGTAGCCGCGCAGGCCGCGGTTGAACCGGTACTCGACGTCGGAGTCGATCAGGCTGCTCACGGGCGGGGCCTTTCTTCGGGGGACTCGGTGGCGGTACCGGGCCTTTACCCCGCGCACCCGGCGGTCACACCTGGTATCCGGATTTCCCGCCGAAGATCACCCGTTCCGACGTGTGACCGCTCGTCCGAGTGGGTACCCGTCGGTGTCGGGATCGGGCGAAGGGCTGGTACTCCATGCTGAGTCACGATGATCGCGAGCAGTTGAAGAAGATCGAGGAGTGGTTCGAGGCCGCCGAACCCGCCCTGGCCGCCTCCTTCCGCCGCATCGGCGACCGGCGCCGGTTCCGCATCGGCAAGGTCCTGCCGGTCTGCGTGGACGTGCTCGCCGGTTTCCTGCTCACCCTGGCCGTGATCACCGCCAACGCCACCCTGGTGCTGGCCGGCATGCTCGCCCTGGTGATCGGCGTCGGCCTGCACCTCGCCCGCCACCTTCCGGCCGACCAGTCCTGAGCGTCATACGCCGTATTACGCTCAGCGCAGGGTCGTCGCGTAATGCCGGACCAGCTCCGGGAAGCGCGGTTCCTTCGGCGGGCTGGTCGCCTTCACCACGGGCTGCCCGTCCAGCACGAGGGCCAGGTTGTCGAGCGAGATGTGGAACCCGGCGGCGCTGTGCGTGACGTGGCCGGGGTCGGCCATGGTGGTGTCGAGGCTGAGCAGGCAACCGCCGTCGTGCTCGGCCAGCGACCAGTCCAGCAGTTCGCCGTAGCAGCGCCAGACCACCCGGCGCCCGGGTTCCACCGCCACCACCTCGCCCTTCGACGCCTTGCCCCGGCCGAACGCGACCGACAGCGCGCCACCGGGCACGGTGTCCACGCGCATCCGCCACGGGGTCCACGCGGAGAGCTCGGCGTTGTCGGTCAGCGCCCGCCAGACCCTGGCGACCTCGTGCGGGTAGTGCCGGGTGAAGTGGAGCCGCCCGTCCTGGGCGCGCACCTCGAACTCGGTCATGGTGACTCCTTCCGTCATCCTGCCGACGGACGGGACCGGCGCGGACCGACAGCTCAGCCGAAAAAATTCGCCCGGGGTGACCCGCCGGGTGTGCCGGACCAGGTCGAACCACCCGGCCGGGGTGCCATCGAGGTGGTGCCCGTCCTCGGCCGGGTCGTAGGCGGGGCCGACCAGCCGGGTCCTGGCCGGGGCGTGTGCCCAGGCGGCCGGGGCGTCGCGGAGGTCGAGCAGGAAGGTGTCCAGGGCGGCCGTGTCCAGGGTGGCTTCGAGGAAGTCCGGCGGCGGCGCCGGCATCCACGCCGACGGCTCGCCGTGGTGGAAGGTCAGCCCGACCGACAGGTAGGCGTACCGCTCGCGCAGCAGCTTGCCGAGGGTCGGGATGTCGTCCGGGGCGGTGTGCGCGATCCCGCCCCAGTAGACGATCTTCGCCGGGTTCTCCTCGTGCCACCGGGAGATGCCGTCGGCGAGCATGCGCTCGATCCCGGCCCGGTCGCCCGGCAGCTCCGGGGGTCGCGCCGGGTGCACCACGCGGACCGGATCGCCGGGGTGGCGTTCGTTGAACGACCGCACCCAGCGAACGGCGTCGAGGACCTCTTCGGTGCGGAGGAAGGGCCGGGACTCGGCGAGGATCTGCCGCGGATCGCCTTCGCCGGTCCGCACGTGGGCGTCGAGCAGCGCGCCGGCCACGTCGTCGCCTTCCAGTGCCAGCGCGCGGAAACCGTGGTGCTCCACCAGGTAGCGCAGCATCTCGTCGGCCATTGTGGACAGTTCGCGGGCACTGCGGCAGGACACGCCGAGCGCCACGATCTCCGCTTCCGCGGCGCGGCTGCCCAGTGCGTCCAGGCCCTCGCGGGCCGCTTCGTCGAGCCAAGTGGTCATGGGCCCGACGCTAGAACTTGAACCAAGGTTCAGGTCAACCGCTCGGCCAGCCTGCCGAGGAACGGGCGTTGCCCCTTCACCAGTTTCCGCTCGGCTTCGGGCAGGGCGAACCACTCGAACCGGTCCATCTCGGGGAACTCCTGCAACCGCCCGGACCGCGGTGGCCACTCCATTGCGAAGGTGCCCGGCACGGCGAGCGCCGGATCGAGGTCCGCTTCGAGCGCGAACACCGTGACCACCTTGCCGGACTGGCGGACCTCGCCCAGTTCGACGGGCTCCCCGTCGGGCACCGGCAGGCCGAGCTCCTCCTCGAACTCCCGGCGCGCGGCGGCCAGCGGTGCCTCGTCGGGTTCGTACTCGCCCTTGGGCACCGACCACGCGGCCTCGTCCTTGCGTGCCCAGAACGGCCCGCCCATGTGTCCCAGCATCACCTCGGTGTGCGCCGATCCCCCGCGGTACAGGAGGATCCCGGCGCTGCGTTTGGCCGCCATGGGGAGCATTGTGCCCCAGGGGGTGTCCACGAAGCCCGGGTCGATGGGCTTCGCGAGCCAGGTGGTTCCTGGCGGTGCCGGGCGTTCGCCCTCGTACTGGACCGTACTCGGGTGAAGGCCCGGTGCCGCCAGGGGCCACCTGGGCGCGGAGAGCGCGATCCGGGTTTCGCGGACACCCCCTAAGGTCGGAAGCATGCGCCTGCTGATCATCTCCGACACGCACGTGCCCCTGCGCGCTCGCGGGCTGCCCGCCGAGGTCTGGGCGCGGGTGGCGGAGGCGGACGTGGTGGTCCACGCCGGCGACTGGGTCGAGCCCGCGCTGCTGGACGAGCTGGAACGGCGGTCGAAGCGGCTGATCGGCGTGTGGGGCAACAACGACGGCCCGGAGCTGCGTGCCCGGCTGCCCGAGGTCGCCCGGGCCGAACTGGCCGGGCTGCGGCTGGCCGTGGTGCACGAGACCGGGCCCGCGAAAGGCCGGGAAGCCCGCTGCGCCAAGGAATACCCGGACACCGACGTGCTCGTCTTCGGGCACAGCCACATCCCGTGGGACACCGAGACCGGCACCGGCCTGCGCCTGCTCAACCCCGGCTCGCCCACCGACCGGCGCCGCCAGCCGCACCACACCTACCTCACCGCGGTGGTCGAGCGCGGCGAGCTGACCGAGGTCGAACTGCACACCCTCTCCCGCTAGCACCCGAGGAGCGCCGTGAACATCCCCGAACTGATCGGCTCGGCCTGGAATTCGCTCACCGCCAAGCGGGTCTACGGCGAACCGTACGAAAAGGACGGCGTCGTGGTCATCCCCGCCGGGTTCGTCTGGGGCGGCGGGGGCGGTGGCGACCACCTCGACGGGCAGACCGCCCAGGGCGCGGGCTTCGGCGTCGTCGCGCACCCGGTCGGCGCCTACGAGATCAAGGGCGACCGGGTCCGCTGGGTGCCCGCGATCGACGTGAACCTGCTGATCACCGCCACCGCGGCGGTCGCGATCGCCTACCTGCGCTCGCGGTCGCGGCGCACCCGCGTGGAGTCGCGCACCACCAGTTCCGGGGTGTAGACCACGGTCTGGTGCTCGTGCTCGCCACCGTCATCCGCGGTTTCGGCGATGATCAGCTCGGCCGCCGTCCTGCCCAGCCGCGTGGCGGGCTGGCGGACCGAGGTGAGCGGCACCGCGGCGGCCGCGGCGAACTCGATGTCGTCGTAGCCGACGATGGCCATCTCCTCCGGCACCCGCACCCCGGCCGCGACCATCGCCTGCAGCACGCCGAGCGCGAGCAGGTCGTTGGCGCAGAACACCGCGGTCGGCCGCGGGCTGATGCCGAGCACGCGGGCACCGGCGTCCCGCCCGGACGCCACGTCCAGCGCCTCGGACTCCAGCACGGTGAAGGTGCGGCCGGGCGCGGGGGCCTCGGCCAGCGCGGCCCTGGCCCCGGCTTCGCGGTCGCGGCACTGCACCAGCATCTGGGGGCCGTTGACGAAGGCGATGTGCGTGTGCCCGGCCTCGATCAGGTGCCGCGCCGCCAGCGCGCCGCCCGCCACGTCGTCCACCGACACCGAGCACGCGTCGGCGTTGGGCATCTTGCGGTCCACGAACACGTACGGGATCCCGCTGCGGCGGAAGTGCTCCAGGCTCTCCCCCGCCGAGGCCACCGGGGACAGCAGCACCCCGCGCACCCGCTGCTCGGCCAGCATCGCCAGGTGCCCGGCCTCGCGGTCGACCCGCTGGCCGCTGTTGCAGGTGATCACGTTCAGCCCCTCGGCCTGCGCCGCCTGCTCGGCGCCCTGCGCCACGTCGACGAAGAACGGGTTGCCCAGGTCCAGCACCAGCACCGCCAGCGTGCGGCTGCGCCCGGCCCGCAGCTGCCTGGCCGACTCGTCGCGGACGTAGCCCAGCTCCTGGATCACCGACAGCACCCGGGACCGGGTCGCGGCCGACACCACGTGCGGCCGGTTGACCACGTTCGACACCGTGCCGATGGAAACCCCGGCGATCCGGGCGACGTCCTTAATGCCGACCATACTTGCTCTCCGTCACACCGAACCCTAACATGCGGATGAAACGTTTCAACCCCTCGTTCCACCCATCCGACGCGCGGGAGACGTGATGACCGAGCCACGCGAGGAAACCGCCGGGACCGTCGACCGGCTGCTGTCCCGGTCCCACCGGCTGGGCGCCGACCCGGCCAACACGAACTACGCGGGCGGCAACACCTCGGCGAAGGGCACCGCCCCCGACCCCGCCTCCGGTGAGGAGGTGGAACTGTTGTGGGTCAAGGGTTCCGGCGGCGACCTCGGCACGCTCACCGAACCGGGGCTGGCGGTGCTGCGGCTGGACCGGCTGCGCGGGCTGACCCGCGTCTACCCCGGACCGGAGCGCGAGGACGAGATGGTCGCCGCGTTCGACTACTGCCTGCACGGCCGCGGTGGCGCGGCCCCGTCCATCGACACCGCGATGCACGGCCTGGTCGACTCCGCGCACGTCGACCACCTCCACCCCGACTCCGGGATCGCGCTGGCGACCGCGGCCGACGGCGAGAAGCTCACCGAACGCTGCTTCGGCGACCGGGTGGTGTGGGTGCCGTGGCGGCGCCCGGGTTTCCAGCTGGGCCTGGACATCGCCGAGATCAAGGCGGCGAACCCGCGGGCGATCGGCTGCATCCTCGGCGGGCACGGGATCACCGCATGGGGTGACACTTCGGACGAATGCGAGGCGCGTTCGCTGGAGATCATCCAGACCGCGGCGCGGTTCCTGGCCGAAACCGGACGCGCGGAACCGTTCGGCGCGCGGGTGGCGGAGTTCGAACCGCTGCCCGAGGCCGCCCGCCGCGAACGGGCCGCCGCGCTGGCGCCGGTGCTGCGCGGGCTCGCCTCCACCGACCGCCGCCAGCTCGGGCACTTCACCGATTCCGCCGTGGTGCTGGACTTCCTGGCCGGCGCCGAACACCCGCGGCTGGCCGCGCTCGGCACCTCCTGCCCGGACCACTTCCTGCGCACCAAGGTCCGGCCGATGGTGCTCGACCTGCCGCCGTCCGCGCCGCTGGACGAGGTGGTGGCGCGGCTGCGCGAACTGCACGAGGAGTACCGCGCGGACTACCGCGCCTACTACGAGCGCCACGCCGAGCCGGACTCCCCCGCGATGCGCGGCGCCGATCCGGCGATCGTGCTGGTGCCCGGGGTGGGCATGTTCTCCTTCGGCGCCGACGCGCAGACCGCGCGCGTGGCGGGCGAGTTCTACGTCAACGCCATCAACGTGATGCGGGGCGCGGAAGCCGTGTCGACCTATGCGCCGATCCCGGAAAGCGAGAAGTTCCGCATCGAGTACTGGTCGCTCGAGGAGGCCAAGCTCCGCCGCCGCCCCGCGCCCAAACCGCTGGCCGGCCGGGTCGCGCTGGTCACCGGTGGCGGGTCGGGCATCGGCAAGGCGACCGCGCGGCGGCTCGCGGCCGAGGGCGCGTGCGTGGTCGTCGCCGACCGCGCTTTCGAGTCCGCGCGCGAGGTCGCCGGGGAACTCGGGCGGGACACCGCCGTCGCGGTGCACGCGGACGTCACCGACGAGAACGCGGTCGCCGCCGCCTTCGCCGAGGGCGCGCTCGCGTTCGGCGGGATCGACCTGGTGGTCAACAACGCCGGGCTGTCGGTGTCGAAGCCGTTGCTGGAAACCAGCGCGGCGGACTGGGACCTCCAGCACGACGTGATGGCGCGCGGCTCTTTCCTGGTCTCGCGGGAGGCGGCGCGGATCATGGTCGCGCAGGGCCTCGGCGGCGATCTGGTGTACATCGTCAGCAAGAACGCGGTGTTCGCCGGGCCGAGCAACGTCGCCTACGGGGCGGCGAAGGCGGACCAGGCCCACCAGGTGCGCCTGCTCGCCGCCGAACTCGGTGAGCACGGCATCCGCGTCAACGGGGTGAACCCGGACGGGGTGGTGCGCGGGTCGGGCATCTTCGCCGGCGGCTGGGGCGCGAAGCGGGCGGCGGTCTACGGCGTGGAAGAGGAGGACCTCGGCGCCTTCTACGCGCAGCGGACCCTGCTCAAGCGGGAGGTGCTGCCGGAACACGTGGCCAACGCGGTGTTCGTGCTGACGGCGGGCGAACTCGGGCACACCACCGGCCTGCACGTGCCGGTGGACGCCGGGGTCGCCGCGGCCTTCCTCCGCTGATGGAGCCGGTGTTCGCGGCGGTCGACCTCGGCGCGTCCAGCGGCCGCGTGGTGACCGGGCGCTTCGGTGACGGCACGCTGGAACTGGCCGAGGTGCACCGGTTCCCGAACGAACCGGTGACCACCGGGGGCACGCTGCGGTGGAACATCCGGTCTCTCTACAAAGGACTCACCGAGGGCCTGGACGCGGCGCTCGCGCGGCACGGCACGCTGGCCGGGATCGGCATCGATTCGTGGGCGGTGGACTACGGGCTGCTCGACGCCGACGGCGCGCTGCTCGGGGATCCCGTTCACTACCGGGATTCCCGCACCGCGGCGGGGGTTTCGCGGGTGCACTCGAGGGTCCCGGCCGAGCGGCTCTACGCCACCACCGGCATCCAGTTCCAGCCGTTCAACACGGTTTTCCAGCTGGCCACCGAGGACCTGTCGCCGGTGTCCTCGGTGGTGCTGGTGCCGGACCTGCTCTCGTACTGGCTCACCGGGGAGCTGGGCACCGAGCGGACGAACGCGTCCACCACCGGCCTGCTCGACCCGCGCACCGGGGAGTGGGCGACCGGGTTGTTCGGCGAACTCGGGCTGCGGCCGGGGTTGTTCCCGCCGCTGCGGGACCCTGGCGTGGCCGCGGGTACGTACCAGGGGTGTCCGGTGTGGACGGTGGGCTCGCACGACACGGCCTCGGCGGTGGTCGCGGTGCCCGCCGAAGACGACCGCTTCGCCTACATCTCGTGCGGTACCTGGTCGCTGGTCGGCCTGGAACTGGACGCGCCGGTGCTCACCGAGGAAGCACGCGAGGCGAACTTCACCAACGAGCGCGGGGTGGACGGCACGGTCCGGTTCCTGCGGAACGTGATGGGGTTGTGGATGCTGCAGGAGGTGCAGCGGGATCTCGGGCTGGGCCTCGGCCACCTGCTCGACGGCGCGGCCGAGGCGACACCGTGGCGCAGCGTCGTGGACGCGACCGACCCGCGTTTCCTGCCGCCGGGCGGGATGGCCGCCCGCATCACCGAGGCCTGCCGGGACGCCGGTCAGCCGACCCCGCGCGACCCCGGCGAACTGGCCCGCTGCGTGCTGGACAGCCTGGCGATCGCCTACCGGGACGCCGTCGCCGACGCCGTCCGCCTGTCCGGGCGGCCGGTGGAAGCCATCCACCTGGTCGGCGGGGGCGCGCACAACGACCTGCTGTGCCGGCTCACCGCCGAAGCCTGCGGCCTGCCGGTGCACGCGGGCCCGACGGAGGCCACCGCGGCCGGGAACCTGCTGGTCCAGGCACGTGCCGCGGGCACACTGGACGGCGGCCTTCAAGACCTGCGCCGGTTGCTGCGGACCGCGCACCCGCCGCGCACCTACCGGGAATGAATCGTTTCATTCCCGGTAGGCCCGGTTAGGGCGCACAGGTCAGGCGCGGCGTGACCCAGTCGGTGTGGTCGTGGTTCTTGCCGTCCCCGCCGTCCGTGGTGCGCAGGGTCAGCATGCGCACGCCGCGCACATCGGCCGTGACGGCGACGGCGGGTGAGCCGCCGCGCAGCACCGGGGTGGCGGCCAGCAGGACACCGTCGCCCAGCACCTCGAAGGCCGCCGAGCCGGGTTCGGTGGTTTCGTCGTCCAGCCCGGCCAGCGCGCTGAACCACTGGCAACCCCGTCCCAAGTAGACGGTCACCTCGCTCGGCGCGTGCGTGCCCAGCCCCTTCTCGTAGGTGACGCCGCCGATCCGCATGGGATTCCCGTCGCCGGCGGCCTGGTCGTTGTTGGACCGGTCCCGCTCCACCGGGCCCCAGCCGTTCGTCACCCCGGCGAACGGCAGGTCGCTCACCCAGGCCCCGTCCGACGGGACCGGCGGCGGCACGAACACCGAGACCGCCTTCGCGACGTGCACTTCGGGCGCCGACAGCGACGGGTCGACGAAGTCCGCGGCGATCGGGACCTCGTGCTTGCCGACCGCGGGGCCCACCGTCACCGTCCACCGCCCGCTGAGCACCTCCCCCGGCGTGAACTCGTTGTCCCGCACCGGTTCCCCGGCCAGCGACCAGCCTTCCGGCACGACCGGCGCCAGCACCACGTCCCGCACCACCCGGTCCGACGCCAGCTCGAACTCCGCGCTCACCTCGAACGACGAGCCCGGCACCCGGTCACCGGCGTCCGCCGGGCTGATCGTCAGCGAGGTCGCGGGCACCTGCTGGATCGGCTCGTCGCAGGTGGCCCGGCCGTCGGCCGGGCAGGCGATCGCGGCGAAACCGCCGTTCGACGGGACGTCGTAGGCCAACGTGTCCGCCGACCGCACGACCCGGCTCTCCCGCTGGACGTCGACCGAACCCGGCACGTCACGCACCGTCTCGACCAGCCAGTCACCGGCGCCGAGGAAGGTCAGCGGGGTGCTCACCCGGCGCGCCGGGCCGACGGTGATCGCTCCGACGAACCACCGGTCGCCGTCCCGCCTGGCCAGCGCCGCCTCGTCACCCGGGTACCCGCCCAGGTACCGCGTCTCGTCCCAGACCGTCGGCACCTGGTTCAGGAAGCGCAGCGCGTTCGGGTGCCGGTCGTAGGCCTCCGGCTTGTCCGCGAAGTGCTGCCAGGCCGATTCGTAGAGCACCGGCAGCGCCACCTCGTGCCCCACGCTCGAGGTCCGCGGCCCGACCTCCAGCGCCACCGGGGTGAAGTCCATCGAGCCGACCACGTTCCTGGTGAACGGGTGCACCGGGTTGTTCGCCGGCTGCGGCAGCTGCTCCTGGCCGTGGATCGCCTCCATGGTCATCAGGTGCGGCCAGGTCCTGGCCAGCCCGTGCGGAATGGTCGAGCCGTGGAAGTTGATCATCAGCTCGAGCGCCGCGGTGTCCGCCAGTATCGCGTCGTACCACTGGTACCGCGCCTGCGTGTCGGACTCCATGAAGTCCACCTTGACGCCCTTGACGCCCCACGCCTTCACCTTCGGCAGGATCTCCGCCCGCTTCTCCGGCGTGTCCAGCGTCTGCCAGTGGAACCACAGCAGCACCTCGACGCCGCGGGCCCGCGCGTACCGGGTCAGCTCCGGCACCCAGTCCTCGCTCCAGCCCTCGTCGACCAGCACGTACGGCCAGCCGTTGCGGGCGGCGAAGTCCACGTAGACCTTCTGCCGCTCGAAGTCCCGCGGACTCTGGTGCTCGCTGAGCCACGACCAGGCCGACTTGCCGGGCCGGATCCACGAGGTGTCCGCGATCCGCGACGGCGCGGCCAGGTCGTCGACCAGGGTGGACTCGGTGACCGTGGCGAGGTCGCCGATGATCGCGGTCCGCCACGGCGTGCGCGAGGCGGGGACCCGCGCGTCGGCCAGCTTCACCGCGTACTCCGGCGAACCCGCCTGGTGCACCAGCCTGCTGCCCGAGTACGAACCGTCCACATCGGACTCGGTGAGCAGGGCGAAGTCCTCGCCGGTGCGGAACAGCGACGGGTGGCCGAACTCCCCGGCCGCGGCACCGGCGGCGGTGGTCTCCACCCGCTGGTTCTCGTAGTAGGAGTTGTACGGCAGCAGCCAGGCGGTGGCGGCCGGGTCCAGCCGGTAGGCCGACGCCTCGCCGGTGACCACCGCCTGCTCCGGCAGCAGGTAGCGGTAGGCGAGACCGTCGTCGGACACCCGGACCAGCAGGTCGAAGCGCGCGTCGCCGGCGGCGAGCTGGAAGCGGGTCTCCCGCGCGCGGACCGCCCGCTCGTGCCGCTTGCCGGTGGTCATCGTGTAGCGCTCGGCCAGAATGCGCTGCTGGTGCCCGAGAACCCGCAGGTCACGGCTCAGGTCGGCGCCCTCGGTGCGCAGGCCGAGCGGCGCCGGGGCGAGCACGGTCCGGCCCGCTCGTGCCGCCGAAAGCTTCAGCTCGCCCGCGTCCAGGGTGAGTTCCGCGGTGACCGGGGACCGTGCGGACGGCCCGGTGATCGTCCAGCTCGACGCGGCCGCGGCGGGCACGGTCGAGAGCGAGAACAGCACCGCCAGCGAGAGCAGCAGTGCGGCATGGGACCGGCCGGGCCACGTCATCGGAGCACTCCTCGGTGGTGGTGCGGGCACAGGTGTCAACGTTGTCAGTTCGGGTTGTCACCGGATATCCGCAGAACGCGGACGATCTTCAGCAAAGCGCACGGAAAGCGCGAGCACAAGGGGCCGTTCGGCGCACCCGTCGAACACCGGAGGTAATCACCATTCACCGATGGCCTCGCTTCGGCGCTAGGAATCCGCTATTCCCTCGGTTAGCGTGCGGCCATGTTCGCCGCCGAACGCCGCCAGGTCATCCTCGAACTCGTCCGCTCGAACGGGGCCGTCTCCCTGCGCGAACTCGCCCGGATCGTGCAGACCAGCGAGGTCACCGTGCGCCGCGATCTGCGGCAGCTGGCCGCCGACGGACTGCTCGCGCGCAGACACGGCGGCGCGGTCGCCACGAACCGCACCTCCTACGAACCCAGCTGCACCGAGAAGGCGAAGGTGGCCGGCGCGCAGAAGGAGGCGATCGCCGCGCTGGCCGCCGGTCTGGTCTCCCCCGGCGACTCGGTGGCGCTGGGCCCGGGCACTACCACGCAGGCGCTGGCGCGGCGGCTGGTCCGCACCTCGGAGCTGACCGTGGTGACGAATTCCCTGCTGGTGGCGCAGATCATCGCGCAGGCGCCGGGGGTCGAGGTGCTGATGCCGGGCGGCACGCTGCGCGCGTCGATCTTCGCCACGGTGGGCAGCGCGGCCGAGGCCGGGCTCTCGCAGCTGCGCGTGCGCCACGCCTTCCTCTCCGGCAACGGGTTGACCGCCGCGCGCGGACTGTCCACGCCGAACCCCGCGGTGGCCGGGGCGGACCGCGCGCTGGCCGGGGCCGCGGAGCAGGTGGTGGTGCTGGCCGACTCGACCAAGATCGGCGCCGACGCCATGGTCCAGACCATCCCGCCGGAGCGGATCCACCGGCTGGTCACCGACGAGGCCGCCGATCCGGCCGAACTGGACGGTCTGCGCGAGGCGGGCACCGAGGTCGGCCTGGCCGCCGTCGGCACAGCGGACTGACCGTTTCCCGTCCGCAAACGGTCAACCTCGGACATCGGGGCCACCGGGCTTGCGATCGCCTGTCCGCCCGCGCGTTAATGGGAGCCCGGACGAATCACCGCCACAATTCTCCGGCGCGTTTTCCCTCCAGTCCCCCTGAACCGAAGGGCGTGAAATGAACCGCCGAATTCCCGTGGCTTCCCGGATGCTGCTCGCCGCCGCCGTGCTGGCCGGGCTGTGCGCTCCGGGAGCGTCGGCCGCCGCCGAAGCGGCCTGTTCCGGCGTGCTGTTCGACGACTTCGCCTACGACTCCCACACCGATCCCCGCCTGGCGCAGCGCGGCTGGCAGCTCCGCAACGGCGGTGGCGGGCCGGGCGTGGGCGGCTGGTCGGCGGCCAACGCGACCTTCCCGGTGGTGGACGGGCAGCCGGTGCTGCAGCTGTCCGCGCACACCGACGGCACCACCGGCGGCACCAGCCAGGCCGAGGTGATGCACCAGCGGAAGTTCTTCGAAGGCACCTACGCCGCGCGCGTGCGGTTCAGCGACGTGCCGGTGTCCGGCGCCGACGGCGACCACCTGGTCCAGACCTTCTTCACCATCACCCCGCTCGCCTTCCCGAACGACCCGGCCTACGGCGAGCTGGACTTCGAGTACCTGCCCAACGGCGGCTGGGGCGAAACCGGGCCGACCATGTTCCTGACCAGCTGGGAGACCTACCAGCCCGATCCGTGGGTGGCCGACAACCGCAGCACGGCGGTGCGCGGTGGCTTCTCCGGGTGGCGGACGCTGACCGTGCAGGTGTCCGGGGGCGTGCTGCGCTACTTCATCGGTGACCAGCTGGTGGCCACGCACGACGGGCACGTCTACCCCGAGACGCCGATGATGATCGCCTTCCAGGAGTGGTTCATCGACCACGCGGCGCACTCCGGGGGCCGCAGCACCTACCAGACGCAGAACGACTGGGTCTACTACGCGGCGAACGAGGTGCTCTCCCCCGGTGAGGTCGGCAACCGGGTGAACGGCCTGCGGGCGAACGGGACCCGGCACACCGACACCGCCGCCTGTTAGCCGGCGCGGGCGCGCAGGCGGGGTTTGTCGTGCTTGCCGACCGCGGTGAGCGGGATGGCGTCCACGAAGTCGACGCGGCGGGGTGCCATCGCCTCGCCGCGTCGTTCGGCCACCCAGGTGATCAGGTCCTCGGCGCAGACGGTGGCGCCCGGATCCGCGACGACGACCGCGTGCACCACCTCACCGCGGCGGTCGTCCGGTGAGCCGAAGACACACGCGTCGCGTACCGCCGGATGGGTGATCAGGCCGTCCTCCACCTGCTTCGGGTACACGGTCACGCCGGCCGAGCGGATCGTCTCGCGCTGCCGGTCGGCCAGGTGCAGGAAGCCGCCTTCGTCGAAGTGCCCGAAGTCGCCGGTGTAGAGGTGCCCGCCGCGCAGCGCGCGTTCGGTGTCGGCGTAGCGGTTCCAGTAGCGCCGCATCACGTGCGGCCCGCCGACCACCACCTCGCCGCGCTCCCCCGGCCGGGCCTGCCTGCCGTCGGGGTGCTCGATCCGCACGTCGGCGATCGCCACCGGGCGGCCGCACGAGGACAGCGGTTCGAGGTACCCGGTGGCCACCGCGGCGGCGTGGTCGCGCTTGCGCAGCACGGTCACCTGCGTCGGCACCTCGGTCAGGCCGTAGAACTGGACGAACACCGGGCCGCACCGGTCCATCGCGGCGATCAGCCGTTCGGGTTCGACGCGGCCACCGCTGTAGACCACGGTGGTCAGCGACAGCAGTTTCGCGCCCGCCGCCGGGGCGGCGTCCATCAGCCCGGCCAGCATGTCCGGCGAGAGCAGGGTGGCGGTGATGCGCTCGCGGGCGATCGTGGCGACCAGGCGGTCCGGGTCGAACCGCCCGGCCAGCACGTTGGTCCCGCCCCGCAGCCACACCGGCAGCACGAACGCGCCCGCAGCGTGCGAGAGCGGGGTGACGTGGGCGAACCGGTCGCCGTCGCCGAGGCCGAGTTCGGCGAGTTGGCTGAACAACGCGGCGAGCACGGTGCGATGGGTGTGGACCACGCCCTTGGGCTGGCCGGTGGTGCCCGCGGTGTAGTAGATGCCGTAGAGGTCGCTGGGGAAGACCGGCGGGCTGCCCGGGTGGTCGGGCTGGTGGCCGGACAGGCGCTGCCAGCTGTGGCCGCCGTCGAGCACGGCGTCGTCGTCGACGGAGACCACGTGCTCGACGCCGGAGGTGCCGCGGATCTGGCGCACGCGGCGGGCGTGGGCGGCGTCGTGGACCAGGACCAGCGCGCCGGAGTCGCAGACGATGTACTGGTGGTCGGCGACGCCGAGGCGGGCGTTCAGCGGGACCACGGCGAGGCCGGCCCAGAGCGCGCCGTAGTAGACGTCGAGTTGCTCGGGGCGGTCGTGCATCAGGATGGCGACGCGGTCGCCGGTGTGCAGGCCGAGTTCGAGCAGCGCGCGCCCGGCGCGGCGGACGCGGGCGATCTGTTCGCGGTAGGTGATGCGCCGCTCGCCCCACACCACGGCGGTCTTCGGCCCGTTCGCCGCGGCCGCGGTCTCCACCAGCGCGCCGACGGTCTGCTCGTGCATCCGCTGTCCCCTCCGCCCGCCGGATCCCTTACCCCCCAAGCTAGTTCGGCGAACGCCCGGACCCAATGTCGGAAAGGGACAACCGGGCGCGGGGTTTCCCACAGGACCTAACTGACGGCGTCCATGGTTGCGGTGCCGGGGCGGGGTCCCAGTGCTCGGCGCAGGCGCAGGGCGACCAGCAGTTCGGTGCGGCGTTCGGACAGGGCGTCGCCGAGGAGGTCGGTGGCGGTGCGGATGCGCAGCCGGACGGTGTTCTCGTGCACGCCGAGTTCGGCCGCGGCGCGGGCCTGCGAACCGCTGGCGAGTGCGGCCAACAGGGTTTCGCGGATCCGGTCGGCGCGCTCGTTCGCTTCGGCCAGTTCGCCGAGTTCCTCCGCGACGAACCGCCACGCCGCCGAGGGGTTCTCCAGCAGGAAGGCCTCCAGCCGGACATCGTTGTACCAGAGGAAATTCCCCGGATCCGCCAGCACTTCGCGCAATGCCAGCGCACGCGTGGCTTCGTCGAAAGCGCGGCGGAACCCGGCCAGCCCGACGGCCGGGCCACCGGCCACCACCGGCTCACCGTGCCGCGAGACCGCGTGCCGGATCACGCCCAGCGTCGCGGGGTCGACCCGGCCCGGGAAACCCAGCCAGCCGGCGAACAACCCGGGACCGCGCTGGACGAGCAGCGCCGCCGGGGCCTCGGTTTCGTGCCGCAGCCTGGCCAGCCGCCGCTCGGCCTGGAAGCGGTCGCCGTGCAGCAGCAGGGCGACGTGGCAGGCACGCAGCCGGTAACCGAGTTCGTCGTCGAGGAACTGGGTGTAGGCGGGCGGGGCGCTGCCGAGCAGTTCCTCGACCAGCGCGCGACGGCGTTCGGCCCCGGTGCAGGCCAGTTCGCTCGACGTCTCGTCGTACCGGGCGCTGACCAGGCCGAGCACCCTGGTGACGTACCCGAACACGGCCGGGGTCCGGTTGCCGATCAGCTCGTTGACCGTGCCGTCCCCGCGTTCGGCGGCTTCGCCGACGATGGCCAGCCAGCGGTGCCAGAACTGCTCCAGGCCGACCCAGTAGGCGCGCTCCAGGTCCTCGAACGGCAGGCCCTGCGCGGCGACCAGTTCGGCGAAGGCGAGCGCGTGCCCGAGGTCGGGTTCGCTGTGGTGCACCCGCCCAGCGGCGACGTCGGCCAGGTAACCGATGTTACCGCGAACGCACCGGCGCAGTTTGAGGTCGAAGGTGGTTTCCGCGGCGTGGTGCGGGAAAACCCGCGAGGCGATGGCCTGGTGCACCGTCTCCGCGATGGTCTCGGCCTCGGTCGTGCTCGTCGCCACCACCCCTCCCTGCCGGGGCTCCAGGGTAACGCCGATGCCATGCTCGGGGAGTCATGACCGGTTTTCATGACACACCCCACAACCACCACGCCCGGTACTCGGCCGCGGTCGATGCCGCTCGGCTGGGGCCCGTCCCTCGAGGCGAGGACCCGGCACACCCAGGTGGCCGGCCCTGCTGATCGTCGACTGGTCCATCCGGGGGACGGCACCGAGGATGGACCTGTCCGGCACGGCCGCGGGCTGACCCCGAAACCAGCAGCGCCTAGAGTCGTCCCGTGCGCAGGAAGCTCCGTTCACCGCTGCCGCAGCGGCACGGCCTCGACGCCGCCCGGCTCCGCCTGCCGGACGAGGGGCCGTGGTCGACGCTGCGCGAGCACCTGGTGGAGCGCCTGCCGCGGGTGAGCCCCGCGCGCATCGACGAACTGCTGGCCGAGGAACGGATCGTCGGGCTCGACGGGCCGCTGGGGCCCGACACCCCGTTCCGGCCGGGCACCTTCATCTGGTTCCACCGCGACCTGCCCGACGAGGTGCCGGTGCCCTTCGAGATCGGCGTCGTGCACCGCGACGACGACCTGCTGGTGGTGGACAAACCCCACTTCCTCGCCACCATCCCGCGGGGCAGGCACGTGGTGGAGACCGCGCTGGTGCGGCTGCGCCGCGACCTCGACCTGCCGAAGCTGAGCCCGGCGCACCGGCTCGACCGGGTCACCGCCGGCCTGCTGCTGTTCGTGATCCGCCCCGAACTCCGCGGCGCGTACCAGACGATGTTCCGGGATCGCCTGGTGCACAAGGAATACGAGGCGATCGCCCCGGTGGACCCCGCGCTGGACCTGCCGCGGGTGGTGCGCAGCCGGATCGTCAAGGAACGCGGGGTGCTGGCCGCGCAGGAGGTGCCGGGGCCGCCGAACAGCGAAACCCGCGTGGAACTCGCGGAATCGCGCGACGGCCTCGGCCGGTACCGCCTGCTGCCCGCCACCGGGCGCACCCACCAGCTCCGGTTGCACCTGAGCGGGCTGGGCATTCCCATTCTCGGCGACGATTTCTACCCCGTGCTCACCGAAACCGCGCTGGACGACTTCACCCGCCCGCTGCAGTTGCTGGCGAAAACGCTGGAATTCACCGACCCGGTCAGCGGGCGGCACCGCCGCTTCGAAAGCCGGCGCACACTCGGCGCGTGGACCGACTTCCGGAGCTGGGCGGGCTGACGCCTATTCGAATGCCAGCCGGGTGCCCTCCACCCGCGCCGCGATCTTCGCGAAGGCGATGTCCCGCGAAGTCGAGGTGTCGTCGGCGAACGGCGAGAAACCGCAGTCGTCGCACGTGCCGAGCCGGTCGGCCGGGAGGTACTCGGCGGCCAGCCGCACCCGGTCGCGCACCTGCTGGGCGGTCTCCACCACCGGATCGACCGGATCGGTGACACCGACGAAGATCCGTTGTTCCGGCCGCGAGTGCTCGCGCACGATCTCCAGCACCCGGCGCGGATCGGGCTCGCTGGCCAGTTGCAGGTAGAACCGGCCGGCGCGGAGCGAGAACAACGCGGGCAGCAGCCCGGCGTAGTCGACGTCCAGGCTGTGCACCGAATCCTGGTCACCACCGGGACAGGTGTGCACCCCGATGCGGGCGCGTTCCTCGGCGGAGAACCGGTCCAGCACCTGGTTGTTCAGGTCCACAAAGGACTGCAGCAGCCCGCCGGACGGGTCCAGCTTGAGCGAGAGCCTGCCCTCGGTGAAGTCCAGCTGGACGCTGTCCGCGCCCGCCTCCAGGCTGCGCCGGATGTCGGCCTCGGCCTGGTCGACCAGATCGGCCAGGAAGGCCTCGCGGGGGTAGCCGTCGATGCCGTCCTGCGGGTAGATCAGGCTGATCGCCGACGGCGCGATCACCGCCTGCTTGACCGGGAGATCGGTGAGTTTCCTGGCGGTGCGCAGGTATTCGTCGGCGTGCGTGGCGTAGCGGAACGGACCGGCGGTCAACCTCGGCAGCTGCCGGGTGTGGCCGTCGGCGAACGGGATCACCACCCCGTCCGGGGCCAGCGAGTCCAACCCGGCCAGCGGGTAGGTGGCGAAGCTCGGCTTGCCCTGCTCGCCGTCGGTGAGCACCGGCGAACCGGTTTCGGTCAGCCGGGAAATGGTGTCGGCCAGTGCCTTTTCCTGGTTTTCCGCCAGTGCGGCGGCGTCGATCCGCCCCTCGGCGAACGCGCCCATGGCCTCGATCAGGTACCGCGGCCGGGGAATGCTGCCGATCGGCTCGGTGGGAATGCGCACGGAGAAACCCCTCCAGATCACCGGCTTCGCTCGCCGGGTGGGAGGAATTCTACGGTTCGATCTTGGCTTGCCAGCCGCCTCACGAGTGAACCTCGAGCGTTTGCCGAGTACCGCGTGGGGTACCCGCCGCACAGGTACATGATCATCCGCACGCGAAAGGAGCGTCCCCTTGGACACCACCACGCTGCGTGAGCTGGCCGGGACCGGCGGCCCGTACGTCTCCGTCTACTTCGAAGACTCGCACGACACCGAGGACGCGGCCAAACAGCTCGAACTGAAGCGGCGGGACATCCGCGAGCAGCTGACCGGCCAGGGCGCCGGTGACGAGACCATCGACGCGGTGGACCGCGCGCTCCGCGACGGGCGGCCGCCGGTCGGGCGCAGCGGCCGGGCGGTGCTGGCCGCGCAGGGGCGGGTCTTGCTCGACGAAGGGCTGGCCGAGCCGCCGGGCCAGGCCGAGGTCCGGTTCTCCGAACTGCCCTACCTGACCCCGCTGGTCGCGCACTCGGCCATCGGCACCCCGCACCTGGTGGTCGTCGCCGACCGGACCGGCGCCGACCTCACCGCGGTGGATGCCAAGGGGCGCAGGCAGTCCGTGGTCCGCGTGGACGGCGACGACCACCCCGTGCACAAGGTGCGAGGCGGGGCCGAGGCACACCACGACATCCAGGCGCGCGTGGAGGAGAACGTCCACCGCAATCTCGACCAGGTGGCCGAGCGCACGGCGAAGCTGGCCGCCGAAACCGGCGCCGAGCTGATCGTGCTCGCCGGGGAGGTGCGGGCGCGGCGGGAGCTGCGCGAGCTGCTGCCCAAGGCGGCCAAGGAGATCGCCACCGAGGTGACCGCCGGGGCGCGGGCCGACTCCGCCACCGGGGCACAGCTCGACGCCGCGATCGGTGAACTGCTCACCGGGCGCAGGCTGGCCCGGCTCGACCGGGTCGCCGAGCGGTACCGCGCCGAACTCGGCCGGGCGCCGGGACTCGCGGTGTCCGGACTGGAGGGGGTGACCACCGCGCTGCGCGAGGGCAACGTGGAGACCCTGCTGGTGACCGAACCGGGTGACGCCACCGTGGCGGTCGGCGAGCAGCCGGCGCAGGTGGCCGTGGACGCCGGGGAACTCGCCGCGTTCGGCGGCGCCCCGAGCACCGAACGCCGGGCCGACGAAGCGCTCCCGGTGGCCGCGGTCTCGGTCGGCGCCGGGATCGTGGTGTTCGACGAACGACTGGACCTCGCCGAAGGTTTCGGCGCCATCCTGCGCCACTGAAGGGAAGCAGCACCGATGAGCACTCCGGACCACGAGCTCGAAAAGCCCACTGAGGACACCTTGGACCAGACGCGGCCGGTCGTGCCGGAGGACCCGGCCGGGCCCGCCGGGACCGAGGTACCGCTGGAGGCCGATCCCGCCGACGCCGCGGACCAACGGGAACCGGCCGACCCCGGCGACGAACGTTAGCACTCCATTTCGGACACTCACCCGCCGTTCAGGTTGTGAGCGCGGGAAAACCGGCCTACCGTCGGCAGCAAGGCACGGCTCCAGGCGGGAGACGAACCCTTGCGCTCGGCCGGTGAGGTCTCGATCCACCTCCGCGTGCACCCGGACGGGGTGGTCATCGCGGTGCTGACCGGCGACCTCGACCGGCTCGGCGCGCCCGCGCTGGCGGAGGTGCTCGGGGAACTGCTCGCCGACCGCCAGGACTTCGTGCTGGACCTCCGCGGCCTCGGTTTCCTCGGCGTGGCCGGGCTGGAGGTGCTGCTCGACACCGCCAGGGCCACCACCCGCTGCGGGGTGGCCTGGGCGGTGGTCACCTGGGGCTCGGTGGTGAACCGCGTGCTCGACGCGGTCGGCGTCAGCAGCGTGCTGCCGGTGCACCCCACGCTGATCGACGCGCTGGCCGAGGTCGAGGTGGAACGCGCCGAGCACGCCCGGTAAGCCGGTTTCGCCCGGTCGCCACCCGGGTAGCCGGGAACAAGTCGTTCCGGCCCTAGGAGGACATCCCCTTGAGACCCCTGCGACGCGTCACGGTGTTCGCCCCTTCCCCGCAGTTGACGGTGACCATCGAGGAACTCGACGGCATTCCGGAAATGCACCTGCACGCCGGCGGGCAGGGGGTGTGGCAGGCCCGCATGATCGTCTCGCTCGGCGTGCCCGCCGTGCTCTGCGCCGCGCTGGGCGGGGAAACCGGCGATCTGCTCAGGCACCTGATCCCCGGCGAGGGCATCGAACTCGTCGAGCAGGAAGCGCACTCCCGCAACGGTGGTTACGTGCACGACCGGCGCGACGACCGCCGCGAACCGGTGGTCGAGGCACCCGGTGCACCGCTGTCGCGGCACGAACTGGACGGGCTGTACGAGAAAACGCTCGTGGAGGGGCTGCGCTCCACCACGGTCACGCTCAGCGGGCCGTCCACCGGGCAGCCGGTGCCCGCCGACATGTACCGGCGGCTGGCCACCGACCTGCGGGCCAACGGCTGCCTGCTGGTGGTCGACCTCTCCGGTGACCTGCTCTCCGCCGCGATCGACGGCAAACCGCAGTTCATCAAGGTCAGCCACGAGGAACTGCTCGACGACGGACTGGCCGAGGAGAACGAGCCCGGCGCGCTGATCGCGGCGATGCGGGAGCTGAGCAGGCGGGCCGACGGCGCTTCGGTGGTCGTCTCGCGGGCGGCCGACCCGGCGCTGGCTCTGCTCGAAGGCGAACTGTTCGAGGTGGAGGCACCGCCGCTGCACCCGATGGATTCGCGGGGTGCCGGTGATTCGATGACCGCCGCCGTGGCCGCCGCACTCACCGAGGGCGCGTCGCTCCTGGACGCGGTCCGCCTCGGCGCCGCGGCGGGGGCGCTGAACGTGACCCGCCGCGGGCTCGCCACCGGCAACGGCGAGAGCGTGCGCGCGGTCGCCGACCGCGTCGAACTGCGGCGGCTGAAGGAGAACGGGGAGGCCGGATGACCAAGGTGCTGATCACCAACGACGACGGGATCGACTCGCCGGGGCTGGTCACGCTGGCCAGGGCCGCGCTGCGGCACGGACTCGACGTGGTGGTGGCCGCGCCGCACGAGGAGTCGAGCGGGACCAGCGCCGGGCTGACCGTGCTCGGCGAGGAACCGGTGGCCAAGCCCGTCGAACTCGAGGGGCTGCCCGGGGTGCCGTGCCACGCGGTGACCGCGCGGCCCGCCTTCATCGTGCTTTCGGCCCGGGAGGGCGCGTTCGGCGATCCGCCGGACGCGGTGCTGTCCGGGGTGAACCGGGGCATCAACGTCGGGCGCGCGGTGCTGCACTCGGGCACCGTCGGCGCGGCGCTGACCGCGAGCGCCAACGACCTGCTCGGGCTGGCCGTGTCGCTGGAGCACCCGGCTTCGGACGTGCTGCACTGGGACAGCGCGGAGGAGGTGGCCGCGGAGGTCATCCCGCTGCTGCTGGAGTCGGCGCCGGGATCGGTGCTCAACCTCAACGTGCCCGCGTTGCCGCCCGCCGAACTCGGCCCGCTCGCCCGGGCTTCGCTGGCGTCGGCCGGTGCCGTGCAGACGCGGCTGGAACAGGCCGACGACAGCGCCGAGGTGGTGACCACGGTGGTCGACGGCAGCGCCGAGCCCGGCACGGACGCGTACTTGCTGCGCAAGGGGAATCCCACCGTCACCGCGTTGCGTTCGGTGGACGAGGACCCAGACTTCGACTGGCCCGCCGGGCGCTGACGCGGTGCGGTGAAGGTGGCTTTCACTGCGGATTTCGCAGTGAAAGCCACCTTCACCGCACACGACAAGCGAGTGGGGCACCCCCCGCCTCGCGGCGGACGATGCCCCACTCGGCGGAACGTCAGCGGCCGTCGGCGCCCTCCGGCTGACGGCTCACCGCGGCTTCGACGGTCTCATCGATGGTCAGCACGGGCTGGAGCCCAGCCGCCTCGATGGCCCTCGGCACCACGCGGCCGGTGGCGACCAGCCGCAGCGGCGTACCCGCGTCGGCGCACTTCTGCTGGATCTCCACCAGTGCGGCCAGCCCCGAGGATCCGAGGAAGTTGACCCTGGTGAAGTCGGCGACCACCGGCAGCGGTGGCTTCGCCAGCTCGCGCGCGGTGTCGAACTCCGCGACCAGCGCGGGTACGGTCAGCATGTCCACGTCACCGGACGCGACCACGATCACCGCCGATTCCTCGGCACGGTGTTCCAGCTCCAGCAGCTCGCTGGGCAATGGCACGGGACCTCCCGGGTTCGGGCGAACGGAAAGTTTCTCCGCCGGTCTCGGTTGGTCGTGACCGAGCGCGATCGGAAATCCCGGCTGGCTGCTCAACCGGTTGCCCAGATCGTAGCGACCGCACCGGAGCACTGCCATCCGGTACCGGATGCGCGAATTTCCCCCCAACGGAGTAAGGATCATCACTCCGACGAGTACCCCGCCCCGGGGGTGCGCCATTGAGTCCCACCGATCAGGGGCGTACGGTCGGTGGTTCAGCGGTTGAAACCAGCAGCCGAAGCACTGGGCACGTACCGCACAAGCGTGTCTCCGCCGATCTCCGGGAGTACCGGAGCCGGAAGGAGCGTCCGCCATGACCCTGGCGTTCAGGCGCGACAAGCTGACCATCCAGGCCGAGCACACCGACCAGGCGAACACCGTCGTGGTCTCCGGTGAAGTCGACCTGGCCACCAAAACCCAGTTCGACACCGAACTGACCGCCGCACTCGAACCGCCGGCCCCGGTCCTCGTGGTCGACCTCAGCGGCGTGGACTTCCTCTCCAGCTGCGGCCTGCAGGTGCTGCTGGAGCTCGCCGAACGCGCCGAACGGCGTGCGTGCGACCTCCGGATCGTCTGCGCCGGGCGCCCGGTCCGCCGCCCGATCGAGATCGTCGGCCTCGACCGCACGCTCCGGCTGTTCGGCAGCCGCGAGGAGGCGCTCGCCGCCCAGCTGATCTGACCGGCCCGCGCTCGACCGGCCTGACCGGCCCGCAGTCACCGCGCTCAGCCGGCCTGGCCGGCCCGCGCGGTCACCGCCCGCCGCACGGCCGCCACGATCTCGGCGTTCGGCATGCCCTTGATCACGTACTCACCGACCCCGGCGTCGCGCATGCGCCTGCGGTGCCCGGCGTCGTCGTAGGCGGAGAAGGCGACCAGGCTGGTACCGAGCCCGGCCACCCGCCGGGCCACCTCGGCCCCGCCACCGGTGGGCATCCGGACGTCGATGACCGCGACCTCGGGGCGGTGGTGCTCGATGAGCGCCACCGCCTCGTCCACGGTTCCCGCGTCACCCACCACGGTGAGATCGCCTTCGGCGTCCAGCACGGCCCGCAGCGCCTCGCGGATGAGCAGTTCGTCGTCGGCGATCACCACCGCGACCGGGGTTGTGCTCACGATTGCTCCCCACTGGCCGGGCCGCCGGGCCCGTCCGGGATCCAGAAGCGCACCAGCGCCCCCTCGCCGGGGTCGCTGATCAGTTCCCACCAGCCCCCGACCGCCTCCGCGCGCTCGCGCATGGCCTGCAGGCCGAAGTGCGTGTCGGCACCGCTGAGCGCGTCGGCCACCACGTCGGTGCCCACGCCGTCGTCGGTGATCTCGACCAGGGTGCCGCGGTCGATCGAGCGGAACCGCACCCGCGCGCGGCTCGCCCGCGCGTGCTTCTGCACGTTGGCCAGCGCTTCGCCGATGATGCGGAAGATGGTCACCGACGCCTCGGGCGGCGGGTCCGCGGCCAGCTCGATGTCGTCGAGCTGGGTTTCGATGCCCTGGGCGGCCAGCTGCCGCAGGTGCGCGCCGACCGCCTCGGCCAGATCGCGCTCGTCCAGCGTGGGCGGGCGCAGCCGCAGGACCAGGTCGCGCAGCCTGCCGATGGTCTCGGCGACCGCGGTGTCCAGTGCGCGGACCGCGGGCAGGTGCTCGGCGGGCAGCTGGGTGGTGAGCAGCTGCAACCGCATGGACACCGCCGCCATCGCCTGGATCGAGTCGTCGTGCACGTCCCAGGCGATCCGGCGGCGCTCGGCCTCCTGCGCCTCGACCAGGTGGAAGAACAACCGCCGGCGTTCGACGAGCTCGCTCTCGGCGCGCACGCGCTCACTCACATCCCTGGTGACCTTGCCGTAGCCGCGGAGCCTGCCCCGCTCGTCGAACAACGCGGTGATCACCACCACCGCCCAGAACCGGCTGCCGTCCTGGCGGACCCGCCAGCCCTCGTCCTCGAACCGGCCGACCTCGGCGGCCACCTCCAGTTCGTGGGCCGGTTTCCCGGCGCGCAGGTCCTCGGGCGGGTAGAACACGGAGAAGTGCTTGCCGATGATCTCGTTCGCCCGGTAGCCCTTGATCCGCTCGGCGCCGGTGTTCCAGGTGGCCACGTTGCCCTGCGGGTCGAGCATGAAGATGGCGTAGTCCTGGACGCTCTGCACGAACAGGCGGAAGGAATCCCCGGAATAGGGGTTCGACAGCGGATCGTTCTCGGGGAACTCGGGCTCCGGCACGTTCATCCCGGGATACACGCGGGCCGGCGCCCGCAGCTCAACCATCCGCCTTCGGCGGGGGAAGCCGCATCTCGCACCAGACGACCTTACCGGCGCCGCGCGCGAGCACCCCCCACCGCTGCGAAAGCCGTTCCACCAGTGCCAGTCCCCAGCCGCCGTCCGGGCCGCCGGTCTTCGGCCGCGGGGGCGCCGGGTTGCCGTCCTCGCACTCGATCCGGATGCCGCCGGGGGTGCTGGTGATGCTCAGGGTCGGCTTGCCACCGGCGTGGCGCACCACGTTCGCGACGAGTTCCGAGGCGATCAGCGTGGCGTCCTCGTAGGGCAGCGTGCCCCGCCAGGCCGACAGCACGCGGGCGACGAACCGCCGGGCCTCGCCCTCGGCGGTCAGGTCCGCAGGCAGCACCGTGGTGACCGGTCCCGGCGCCGCCGCACTGATAATGCTGTCCATCGTGGTTCATCGTCCCCCGTCCGACGCAGCCCGGCTAGACGCAGCGGTCCCCGATCCACTGATGCATTTGCATCAGTCGAGCAGGCCGCGGCGGCGGGCGATGGCGACCGCCTCCAGCCGCGAGTGCGCGCCGAGCTTCGCCAGCGCCCGCTGGGCGTGGTTGCGCACGGTGTTGCGCGCCAGGTGCAGCCGCCGGGTGATCTCCTCGACCGTGGCGCCCTCGGCGAACAGGCGCAGGATCTCGCGTTCGCGGGCGGTCAGCTCGGCCGGCGTGCCGCGGCCGGAGAGCCGGTCGATCACCTCGCCGAGCAGGACCGCGTCGAACACCATCTCCCCCGCCGCGGCGCGCCGGATGGCGTCGGCCAGCTCGTCCAGCCCGGCGGTCTTGGCCACCACCCCGGAACCGCCCGCCTCGACCACCCTGGTCGCCACCCCGGCGGTGACCTCGGCGGTGAGCAGCAGGACCTTGGGCGCGGCGGCGAGTTCGCGCAGGCGGGCGATCACCTCGATGCCGTCGCCGTCGGGCAGCCTGCGGTCGAGCAGCACCAGATCCGGGTGGGTCAGCTCGACCTCGCGCACCGCGGCGGCCACCGAACCGGCCCGCGCGGCGAGATCGATGTCGCCGATCCCGGCGAAGACGAGTTCCATCGCTTCCGCCACCATGTCGTGGTCTTCGACTAGTACGACACGGATAGCAGGCATCGCGGGAACGCTACCAGCCGGATCGGCGCCCAGCAGACCCACCAGGTCCCCCGGTGACCGGCCGTCCACAGCGGAATCACCCCAGCCAGCCGGGCCGCTTGCCCTCCACGCGCGGCCACCGCCTGCCGAACTCCTCGTCCAGGCGCGCGCCGGCCAGCGCGTTGCGGCCGTGCAGCACGCCGAAGGAGAACGAGCTGTACCCGGCGCGGTCGGCGGCCACGGCCAGCGGTACCAGTTCCGCGCGGGCGACCACGCTGTCGTGGTGGTCGCCCAAGGTGGACTGGACCGCCTTGACCCGTTTGCGCCAGGCGTTGAGCTTCTTGCCCGCCACCGGGCGCACGGCGTCGGCGGTGTACCTGGCCTGCTTGGCTTTCTTGCGCACCTCGTGCAACGCGGTGTCGCGGTCGTCGGCGGTGTCCAGCGCCGCGACGGCCTTCCGCAGCCGCCGGTCGGCGCGGCGCACGGCGTGGCGCAGTTCGTCGCGGGCGGGCCGCTTCGCCTTCTTCGTCAGCGGCGGGTCGTCGAGCAGCGCGTCGAGCGCGCGCAGCAGAGCGAGGTAGCGTGGGCTGTTCAATGCGTCGAGCGCACCCGCCCGCACCCGCGCGGCCCGTTCCCCGCAGTAGGTGTCGAGGTACGCGCGCACCGGGCCGATGGTCAGCTCGCGCGGCAGCGCGGCCACCTGCTCGGCCAGTCCGGCGTGCAGCACTTCGTTGTCCCGCACCGGTCCCAGCTCACCGCCGAGCCACTTCAGCTCGTCGCGCAACGGCTGCACGGCGTCGCGGTCGAGGATCCGGCGGAACGAGCCGAGCGCGCTGCGCAGGCGCCGCATCGCCACCCGCATCTGGTGCACCGAATCCTCGGCGTCGCGGCGGACCCCGGCGTCCTGGCGGCGCATCGCCTCGACCTGGGTGCGCAGGTAGTGCAGCACCACGTCGCCGGCGGAGGCCTTCTTCCCCGGTGCCGGGTACGAGGTCTCCGGCAACAGGTCGCCGATCAGCCGCCGCAGTTTCGACGGCCACTCCGAGCGCACCGCACCGGCTTCGGTGACCAGTTCGGCCAGCACGTCCAAGGTGCGGTCGTCGGCGTCGGGCGCCAGCTCGATCTCCAGTTCCCGCCACTGGTCCAGCCGCGCCACCGCACCGGCTGCCTCACCGGTTACGTGGTCGTCGGTCAGCGTCGCCAGCACGCGGCCGTCGGCGTCGGCCAGTTCCACCGAGTACCGCACGGTGCGCAGCCCGGCGATGCCGGTCAGCTCCTCACCGCGGCTGTGCCCGCGCACCAGCTCGGCCAGTTCGGCGGGCACTCCCCCGTCGGAATCCCCCAGCGGCGCGGTGATCTCCTCGCGCGAGTCCGGGCCGACCGGCAGCTTCAGGTGCCAGCCGTCGTCCCCGCCGCCGGTGCGCCGCCGCAGCGTCACCCCGGCGCGGGCCAGGTCGTAGCGGACGGTGTCGTAGTAGGTCGCGTCGAGTCTTTCCTCGGCCGGTTCGGACTGCCCTGCCACCGGGCCGCGCGCGGAGATCCGGGATGGCCAGATCCAGCGGGAAATCGAACTTCCGCTCGCGCTCCAGCGCGGTGCTCGTGCTCATCGGCGTCCTCCGTGTCGTTCAGCGTCGAACCGGTGTCGAACTGGCTCAGCGGCTCAGCCAGGCAGGGCACCCGTGGTGGCGAAATCGGTCCGGCGGGCCACCGAGACCGCCTGGTCGGCGAACCGGCCGTAGAACCGGGCGAGCAGGGCCACGTTCACCGCCGCGGGCACCCCGTGGCGCCAGCCGTCACCGGTCACCTCGGCGAGCACGTGCTGTTGCAGCGCCTCGGCCTCGGCGCACGCCGCGCTCAGCTGCTCGAAGGCGGCGCACCCGGTTTCGCTGAGGAACACGCACAGGTCGTCGGCCATGCCCTCGGTGCACGCGGCGAGTTGTTCGAAGGCGGGCAGGAGGTCCTCGGGCACGGCGGGCTCGGGATGCGACCGCGCCGCTGTTTCGGCGATGTGCCTGGCGAGATCGCCCATCCGCTCCAGCCGGTCGGCGCAGTACACCGCGACCAGCACCATCCGCAGGTCCCCGGCCACCGGCGCCTGGAGCGCCAGCAACCGGTGCGCGGTGTGTTCGCACTCGGTGCGCGCGGAGTCGAGCAGCCGGTCGGTGCGGATCGCTTCGGCGGCCACCGCGGGTTCGCGCTCGAACAACGCGCGGTTCGCCAGGCGCAGTTCGGCCGCGGCCGTGGCGGACAACCGGATCAGCTGGACACCCAGGTCCTCGAGCTGCCCGTGAAAACGCTCCCGCACCCGCCTCACCTCGCCGCCGTGGGTTACCCGATCGGGGCACCGGTCAAACCGCGCGGGGTTTCGGCGGGCCCCGCGCGGGTTATCCCTGCCCTCGTGCACACCCTGGACCACGACGGGCGGCAACCGCTACCGGTGTTCCTCCCGCCGATGCAGCCGAAACCCGGCACGCTGCCCCCGGTCGCCGAGGACGAGGAATGGGCCTACGAACCCGATTGGGGCGGTCCGCGCACCCTGGTCCGGGTGCAGGACGGCCGGACCACCGTGCGGGAGCGCTCGGGCCGGGTGATCACCGACGAGTTCCCGGAACTGCGCGATCTCGGCGCCCTGCTCGGGAACACCGAGGTCCTGCTGGACGGCCAGCTGATGACCTTCGAAGCCGGCCTGCCGAACCCGGCCGCGCTGCGGCGGCGCGGCAAGCGCCGCACCCCGGTCTGGTACCTGATCTCGGACGTGCTGCACCTGGACGGCACGCCGTGCCTCGGCCTGCCGTACCTGCAACGCCGCGACCTGCTCGCCGACCTCGCCCTGCACGGGCCCGCCTGGCAGACCCCGGACCACCAGCTCGGCGGCGGGGGCGCGGCCCTGCGCTCGGCGATCGGCCGCGGCCTGCCCGGTGTGCTCGCGAAACGGCTGAAAAGCCCGTACCAGCCCGGAAAACGCAGTCCGCACTGGCTCGCGGTGACCGGGACCGGGGTGCAGGAGGTGGTGATCGGCGGCTGGCGCGCCGGCGGGGGTTCACGCGGCGGCACCTTCGGCTCGCTGCTGCTCGGCATCCCGCACGGCAGCCGGTTGCGCTACGTGGGCAACGTCGGCACCGGCTTCACCCACCGCGCGCTGGAAGTGCTGGCCGGGCGGCTGAACCGGCTCGAACGCAAGACCTCGCCGTTCCACTCGGTGCCCGAGCCGCAGGGCCGGGGTGCGCACTGGGTGCGCCCGTGCCTGGTCGGCGAGGTGGTCTTCCGCGGCTGGACGGACGCGGCCTGCCTGCGCACCCCGCGCTGGCGCGGGCTGCTGCCCGGCCGGGACCCGGGCGGTGTCGTCATCGGCGAGTGAGCCCGGCGCGGGCATGGAACCGGGCCGCACTGGGTACTACGACCGGGTGAGCAGTCAGCCGGTCGCCGAGTCGCGTGACGAACAACTGGCGCGCAACGTCAGTGAACTGCTCGGCGAACTGCGGGTGGCGCAGGCCGCCGTGCAGTTCCTCTTCGGCTTCCTGCTCTCGGTCGCCTTCACCGATCTCTTCCGCGCCGCCAACGGGTTCGAGAAGGGCCTGCACCTGGCCGCGGTCCTGCTGGCCGCCACCTCCACCGCGTTGCTGGCCGCGCCCCCGGTCTGGCACCGGATGCTGTTCCGCGAGGGCAGGCGCGAGGAAATCCTGGCCATCGGCAACAAGTCGGTGCTGGGCGGGCTGATCTGCCTCGCCGCCGCGGTCACCGCGACGGTGTCGCTGATCGCCAAGGTCATCTTCGGCTCGGTCACCATGGCGGTGATCGGCCCGGCGGTGGGCCTGCTCTTCGGCGTGCTGTGGTTCGTGGTGCCCCACCACATCCGCCGCCGGCCCGGTGCGGAACCGGCGCCGACGGCGGACGGGGAGTGAAGCGCTACTCGTCGCCGGGCCAGTCGCCGGTCGCCTTGCGGTAGCCCTCGGCCCCGGCCCGGTCGACCGCGGCCTTGACCGCGCCGAAGATGGCGCCCTGCACCGCGGCGGCGACCACCACCTCGGCCCAGCCGTACTTGGCGTCGGTGGCGTCCGGGGCGTCGTCCTCCCCGGAGACCCGGCGCCAGATCTGCTTGAACAGCATGCTGGCGGCGATCCCGCCGAGGGAACTGACCACCAGGCCGAGCGGTTTGTACAACATCTTGTTCATTTCCGGCTCCTGCGCACGATCAGCAGCACGATCAGGGCGAGCACCGCGGCGCCGCCACCGGCGACCGGCCACGGGTTGCGGCGCACCGACACCGCCGCCTGCTGAGCCTGTTCCTTGGCCCGCGCGGGCACGTTCACCTTGTGCGCCAAGGCTTCCACGGTTTCCCCGAGTTCCTGCCTGGTCAGTTCGATGTCCACCCGCGCCTGTTCGGCGTCGTGCGGGAACCCGGCTTTCTCGGCACTGCTCTTGCCGCCGCTCATGAGTGCACACTCTCCTTCAGCACCTTGACGTCGGTCCGCACGCTGGACATGGCTTCCTCCGGCACCGGCGGGGTGGCGCGCTTGAGCTGCGCGCGCCCGGCCAGCGCGGCGATCCCGGCCACCAGCAGCAGCGCCCCGGCCACGATCAGCGCGGCGGCCCAGCCCGGCAGCACCACCGCCAGGCCGAGCACCGCGGCGGCGACCAGGGTCACCACGGCGAGCACCGCGACGAACCCGGCCGCACCGGCCAGGCCGGCGCCCGCGCCCATCCTCTTGCCCTTGCGCTGGAGTTCCGCGGTGGCCAGGCGCATTTCGTCGCGGACCAGCCTGCTCAGTTGCTCGGACGCGTCCCCCACCAGCTGGGAGACCGAACGGTCGTCCTGGGTCTGGGTCATCGTTACTACCTCCCGTGACTTCCTGACCACCGGCTACCCCGGTCACCGGCCCCCCAATCAGGCTGTTTGCCCGCTCCGGTGCCGGGTACCCGGACAACCGCAGGAAACCCGACAGGGAGGCGGAGAAATGCCACAGCAAGCCTGGAGCGACAAACGAGAACGCCAGTACAAGCACATCAAATCGAGCCAGAAACAACGGGGCGCCAGCGAGGACCGCGCCGAGGAGATCGCCGCGCGCACGGTGAACAAGAACCGCGCGCAGTCGGGCGAATCCCAGCAGGCCAGCAAATCCTCCACCCGGGACGTCTCACCGCAGCACCGCGGTGGCAAGCGCTCGGGCAACCGCCAGGGCCCCGGCGGCCCGACCAAGGAACAGCTCTACAACGACGCGAAGAAGCGCAACATCAAAGGCCGGTCCACGATGACCAAAAAGGAGCTGCAGCGCGCACTCGGCCGCTAGGTCGTGAAACGCGCACTGGCGCCGCGAAAAACGAAGGTGGCTTCCGAGGGTTCCCCGGAAGCCACCTTCGTGTCCACTTGGGTCAGTTGCCGGGACGCGGCACGTCCCCGCGCCAGCCGCCGGTTTCGCGGCCCTGGTTCTCGATGAAGTCCTCGAACCGCTTCATGTCGCCCTTGATCCGGCGGTCGAGCACGCCCAGCTTGTCGCCGACGTTCTCCACGAAGCCCTCGGGATCGATGTCCAGCTGCGCGGTCACCCGCGTCCGGTTGTCGTCGATGCGGTGGAAGGTGATGACGCCCGCGTGCCGCGGCCCGTCGTCGGACCGCCACGCGACCCGCTCGTCGGGGTGCTGTTCGGTGATCGTGGCGTCGAACTCCCGTTCCGCGCCACCGATCTTCACCCGCCAGTGGGTGTGCGTGTCGTCGAGCTGCCGGACCTCCTCGACGCCTTCCATGAACTGCGGGAAGGACTCGAACTGGGTCCACTGGTTGTACGCGGTGGAAACCGGTACGCCGACTTCCACGGTCTCGGTGATCGTGCCCACCCTGTACTCCTCGATCGCGGTTGCGGTTGCTTACGCGATCCGGGTACCCGGCCTCCGGCCCGTCACACAACTGGCTTGGATGTAGTCCAGCGCGTCCTGCCGCGGGGACTCCTCCAGCACCGTGGCCCACCCCTCGGGTACCTCGACGAACGAGGGCCACAGCGAGTAGTGGCCGTTCTCGTTCAGCAGCACCACGAACCGGCCCCGGGGATCCGCGAACGGATTGCTCATCAGCGCCGACCTTCCCTGCACTCGGCTCCAGGCACCGGCCCGCCCCGACCGGCCCTGCCACCCAAGGTAGGCAGCCGGGGACGCGGGGGCAAAGGCCAACCGGGGGTTCGCTGTCCACCCGCCGGCCACCCGCCAGTAACTCGGCGTTGTCGCCGCAGGTCAGACCGCCGCCGCCGGCTCGTCGGCGAACAGCCGGTCGGTCCGCTTCGCGGTGATGAACGCGATCGCCTCGGGCCGCCAGGTGGCGGGCAGGGCCACCCGCCACCCGCGGGGCACGTCCACGAACGACGGCCACAGCGAGTGCTCCCCGCTCGCGCTCTCCAGCACCAGGTACCGCGCGTCGGGATCGTCCAGGAAGGGGTCCACACCTGCCTCCTCGGCGCACTCGGTCAGCACGCGCAACCGGTCAGGACGCGCACTTCTCCTCGGCCAGCGCCGAATCCCAGCCCACCGCGCCCCATTCCCGTGCCCGGCGCTGCTTGTCCGCGCGTTCGGACCGCGGCAACTGCGCGTAGGCCACGTCCCGGACCAGTGAGTGGCCGAAGGTGTAGGCCGCCTCGCCCGAGGCACCGGCCGGGCGCGCCCGGCGCAGGAACTCCAGTCTTTCCAGATTGCCCAGCGAGCGCGCGACCTCGGCCTGGTCGCGTTCGCCGACCGCGGCCACCACCGCCGGGGTCACCGGCTCGCCGACCACCGACGCGTCCAGCAGCACCGCCTTGTCCGCCTCGGGCAGGGTGTCCAGCCGGGCGGCGATCACGCTGTGCACCGCCTGCGGCAACGGGAGCTGGTCGCGTCCGGCGTCGGGCCAGTCGCCGCTGCGCAACCGGTCGGCCAGCACGCGGGCGTACTCCACGGCGAACAGCGGGTTGCCGCCCACCCGCGCGGCCAGCACCCGGCAGAACTCGGTCAGCGAGTCGGCGACGATCGGGTCGGTGTCCTCGGCGTCCTCGGTGCCGCCCGCCACCAGGTGCCGCAGGATGCCGGTGATCGCGTTGTCCGACAAGGGATCCATCGTCGTGGTGGTGGCGTGCCGCCGTCCCCCGCCCCAGCCGGGACGCCGCTGCAGCAGTTCCGGGCGCGCGGTGGCCACCACGAACAACGGCACCGGCGCGGCGTGGTCGGACAGCTCGTCGACGAAGTCCAGCAGTTCGTCGGTGGCCCAGTGCAGGTCCTCCAGCACCACCACGACCGGACCGGCGACCGCGATGGCTTCGACGAACCGGCACCACGCGGCCAGCAGCTGACCCGGATCGGCGGGCCGTTCCCCGAGCCCGGCCAGGCGGCACAGGTTCTCCCGCATCCAGGCGGCCGCCTCGGCGGGCACCGCGAGCCCGTCGATGGCGGCGGCGATCTTCTCCCGCACCCGCACCGCCGGATCGGTGGCGGAGAACCCGCAGTGCTCGCGGAGCACCCCGGTCAGCGCGGCGTACGGCGCACCGGCCGCGAACGGCTGGGTGTTGCCGGTCAGCACGGCGGCGATCTCCCCGCGCTCGGCGGCCTGGCTGCCGAACTCGGCCAGCAGCCTGCTCTTGCCGATCCCCGGTTCGCCCAGGAGGGTCACCAGGTGCGGCCGCCGCCAGCCGCGGACCTGGCCGAGCAGGCTGCGCAGCACCTGCAGTTCGTGGTCCCGGCCGACCAGCCTGCCCGCACCGGCCTCCGGCGTGGCGATCGACCGCGGCGCCGGCGCCACCGCCAGCGCGCCACGCCCGCCGCCGGGCACCGGGGCGTAGGTGATGGCCGCCGCGGTGGCGTGCCGGGTGGCGTCGCAGACCAGGACGTCACCGGCGGGCACCGCGTTCAGCAGTTTCGCGCAGCCGTGGATCACCGCACCGGTCACCACCGGCGGCGCGTCACAGCCCGCCGCGGCGTAGCGGACCAGCGCGCTGCCGGTCGCCACCGCCACGCCGACGCTGATCCCGGTGGCCGCGCGGCTGCCCAGTTCCGGGATCTCGTCGGCGAGGAACCGGTCGCGGATGGCCAGCGCGGCCCGCACCGCGCGCTCGGCGTCGTTCTCGTGGTTGCGCGGCACCCCGAACAACATCAGGTAGGTCGGGCCGATCGAACCGCCGGCCACCCCGTCGAACCGGCGGACCTCGCCGCCGATGATCGTGCCGATCCCGCGCATCGCCTCGTCGACGTCCTCGGGATCGGCGGTGTCCATGCCGGGGCCGAGGTGCGCGGAAACCAGTACCGCGCTGACGTTCTTGCGTTCGGCCCTGGCGTCGGCCGGGGCCGACGGCGGCATCCGCACGGCGGTGACCGGGGCCGCGGCCACCGTCTCCACCGGCTCGACCGGCTTCTCCGCCCGGGCGGGCGGTTCCGGGGAAAGCTGGCGCTGCCCGGGAATGGTGCGCGGCGCCAGCGCGGTGGCCACGCGGATCTGCCCGGCGGACACGGTCAGCGCGGCGTCCTGGTTGAGGATCATCCGCTGCAGTTCACGCAGTTCGCGGCCCGGCTCGATGCCGAGGCCGTCGACCAGCAGCGCGTAGGTGCGGCGGTAGGCGTCGAGCGCGTCGGCCTGCCTGCCGGACCGGTAGAGCGCGAGCATCAACTGCCCGCACAGCCGCTCGCGCAGCGGTTCGGCGGCGACCACCTCCTCCAGTTCGGCGATCACCTCGTGGTGGCGCCCGCAGCTCAGCTCCGCCTCGAACCGGTCCTCCAGCGCGACCAGCTTGACCTTCTCCAGCGCGGCCAGTTCCGGCCAGGCGATCCCGGTCTCGACCAGATCGGCCAGCGCGGGCCCGCGCCAGAGGCCGAGCGCCTCACGCAGGGTGCGGGCGGCCGGTTCGGCCAGCCCTTCGGCGAGTTCGGCGCGGCCGCGTTCGGCGAGGGTCTGGAAGTGGTGCAGGTCGACCGACTCGGGGTCGACGCGCAGCAGGTAACCGGGGGCGTGGGTGAGCAGCATCGGGGTGCGGCCGGGGGCGTGCGGGCGGGAGGCCAGGGTGCGGCGGATGCCGGAGACCGCGTTCTGCACCATCTTGCGCCCGGTCGAGGGCACGCCGTCGGCCCACAGCGCCTTGACCACGTGACTGGTCGGCACCACGTTGTTCGCGTGCAGCAGCAGGTAGCCCAGCACGGCCCGCTGCTTCACCCCGCTCAGTTCCACCGGCGGCCCGTCGTCCACTATCTCCAGAGAACCGAGAACGCAGAACCTCACGAACATTCACCCCGACTCCGGCCGGCCAAACTCGAAAAACTTTCACAATCGAGCGAGTCCCGGCATTCGGACCGAAATCCGCTTCCCGGACGGTCGCCGGGCCGGCGATCAATCGCTTGTGGCGATTCACCACCCACCCCGGCGGCGGAGTCGCCGCGGCGTCCTCCGCGCCCAGCCAGCGGGCCCCAGTCCCTCGACTCAGGTAACTGCTCGAGTGCACCTATAGTCACACATGAGTCACTCCACAGGTACTGCGGAACTCCACAGGTCGATCCACAGAGATGTTGGGAAGTATCCGCCGCGAGCCGCGTAACACTGTCACAGAAAGGTCGGGAACCCGTTGAACGCCAAGGAAAACGCAGGAATCGGCGGGGGCGGGCGAAGATCGGCCGCGGCCGCGCGGCACCACAGTGGATGATCACGAACGGTAGTTTCCGCGCACGGGCGGTGACCTGCCCGTGGAGCTGCGGACCACCCGGGGCGCCCCCGGTGGCGCCCTGGGTGAGGCAACCTTAAGTGCATGTTAATTCGCCACACGGGCTCACCGGCTCGCCTAAGATACAGATTGCCCAAACCGGTCCGGTCGCGCAGTTCGGCCCGTCAGCGGGAGGTGTCCATTAATGCGCTCTAACGCGAAACACGCACGCAACACAGTGAACACCGTCGCCCCCGATCTCGCAGCTTCGCCGGCGAGAATCACACTTTCCGCCGCCTTCGTCCGATCTGCGCACTCCGCGTACCGAAGCCACCGGGGCCTGCCTCACCCGGACGGCGGTATCCGGCGAAAACCGGCAGACTGAGCGCCGCACCGGCCCGGCCGGCGCACGCCTTGACAGTCATCCGGACGCGGTGACATGGTCCATCACGAACCTGTCGGACAGCCGGACAGGACGCGGGAGGTAACCGTGGAGGGTTCCACCCAGCACGCGCCGCGGCTTCGCGGGCGCACCGAACAGCTCTGCGCGCTCGGCCACCACCTCGACGCGGTGGCCGGCGGCCGCCCGGGCATCCTCAACCTGACCGGGACGGTCGGATCGGGCAAAACCGCCCTGCTCACCGCGGCCACCGCCGACGCGTGCGCGCGCGGCTTCCGCGTGCTGACCGCCCGCTCCGCCCGGCTGGAACGCGACTTCGTCTTCGGCGTGGTCCGGCAGTTGCTGGAGAGCACGGTGTTCGAGGCGGCGCCCGCCGACCGCGAGCGCCTGCTCGGCGGGCCCGCCGCGTTCGCCGTCGAGGTGCTGGAGGCCGGCCCGTCGGCCACCGCGGTGGACCTGCACTCCACCTTCCACTCCCTGTGGCACCTGTCGCGGTTCCTCGCCGAGGGATCCCCGCTGCTGCTGGTGATCGACGACGTGCACTTCGCCGACTCGCTGTCCACCCAATGGCTCGACTACGTCTCGCGCCGCCTGTCCGGGCAGCGCATCGGCATCCTCACCGCCAGTGCCGCCGACCCCGGCCCGTTCGGCAAGGCACCCGGGGTCACCGGGGCGCGGCAGCTGGAGATCGGCGGCTTGGACACCGCCGCGATCACCGAGATCGTCACCGACACGCTCGGCGAGGACGTCTCCCCCGAGTTCGTGCGCACCTGCCACACCGTGACCGCGGGCAACCCGGCCCTGCTCGAAGGCCTGCTCCGGTCGTGCCACGGCGCTCGCGGCGAGCGGCTGGACCCGTCCCGGTTCGGCGCGCAGGAGCTGGCCACCACCGTCTACCACCGGCTGGAGCAGGAGGACACCGCGCTGGTGGCGCTGGCGCAGGCGATCGCCGCGCTGGAGGGCACCGACACCGATCTCGAACTGGCGGCGGCGGTGGCCGGGCTGCCCGCGTCGGCCACCTTCTGGGCCGCGCGGCGGCTGCGCGAGATGAGCCTGCTCGCCGAGACCGAGGCGCTGACCTTCACCGAACGCGGGATCCAGGCCGCGATCGCCTGCCGGCTGACCCCGCAGGACCTGCACACCGCGCACGCCAAGGCCGCGCGCTTCCTCAACGGCGTGCACGCGCCGTGCGCCAGGGTCGCCGCGCACCTGCAGGAAACCCGGCAGGTGGGCCAGGACTGGGCGGTGCACACGCTGCTCAACGCCGCCCGCGAGGCGATCGCCGACGGCGACCCGAACACCGCGGTGGTGCACCTGCGCCGCGTGCTGCACGAACCGCTTTCCCCCGAGCAGCGCAACGAGGTGCTGTTCGAACTGGGGTCCGCCGAGATCCACGCCGATCCGCCCGCGGCCGTGCACCACCTGTCCATGGTGGAGTCCGAGGCGGCCGATCCCCGGCGGCAGGCCGCGATCGCCGCGTTGCTGGCCGGCGCACTGTCCGAATGCGACAGGTTCCGCGAGTCGCTGAACGTGCTGCAGCACGCGGTCGACCGGCTCGACCCGGCGCACCCGGAACTGGCCTCGGAACTGGAAACCGAGATCCTCTACCTCTCGCGCCACGATCCGCACACCGCGACCACGGTGCCGCAGCGGCTGGCGAACCTGAGGCGCCGCAACAGTTCCACCCCGCAGGCGCGGCGGCGGCTCAACGCCTTCGTGGCCGAGCACGGCGCGGTGGCGCTGGACCACATGTCGGCCGCGGCCCTGCGCAGGCTGGCGCTGGACTCGACACCGCCCGGCCCGCTGAACGACCTCGGCGAGCTGCGCGCGTTCGGCGCGGTGGTCGGCGCACTGTCCAATTTGGAGGAATACGACCTCGCGCTGCAGATCTGCGAGGAGGTGCTGGACGACCGCAGGCGCAGCCTGCCGCTGGCCACCGGGCTGGCCAGCGCGTACTGCGCGGACATCCGGTACCAGGTCGGCCAGCTCACCGCGGCCCGGTCCGACGCGCAGACCGCGCGCGACAAGCTGGAGGCCTTCGAGATCCGCCGCGGCATCATCCCGGCGCTGCTCGACGGCACCGAGATGCGGCTGGCCGCGGTGCAGCACGACACCGAGGCCGCCGAACGCCTGCTGGCGCGGCACCGGCACATCGCCAAGTCGACCTACCTGCGCACCTGCATGGCGTTGCACGGGCGCGGGCTGCTGCACGCGTCGCTGGGCAACCACACCGCCGCGCTGAACGACCAGCTCGACTGCGGGCGGCGGCTGGAGCGGTTCGGCTACGTCGACCACCCGCAGATCCCGTGGCGCGTCCCGGCGGCGCTGGCGCAGTTCCAGCTGGGCAACCACGAAGAGGCGATCCTGCTGGCGAAGACGCAGCTCGCCTTCGCCAGGAAGCGCGGCCTGCCGCGGACGCTCGGCATCGCACTGCACACCGCGGCCACGGTGACCGAGGGCGCGCGCTCGATCGACCTGCTGACCGAGGCCGTCGACGTGCTGGGCCGGTCGCAGGCGAAGCTGGAGTTCGCGCAGGCGCAGGCGGAACTGGCGGTGCGGCTCGGCGGCAGCGGCGGGCACGAGCAGGCTGCCACCATGCTGAACCAGGCCATGTCCACCGCCACCAGCTGCGGCGCGATCGCGCTGGCCGGGCGGATCCACCGGCAGCTGCACTCCCCCGCCGCGGCGCAGCCGCAGGTGCTCACCCGGCGCGAGCACAACATCGCCACCCTGGCGGCGCAGGGCAAGAGCAACCCGGAGATCGCGCAGGCGCTGGTGCTGTCGCGGCGCACCATCGAGTTCCACCTGACGAACATCTACCGCAAGCTCGGCATCTCCCGCCGCAACCAGCTGACCCAGTCACTGGTCGGCTCCACCACCCCGACGGCCTTCTGACCCCGCCGCCGCGATTGCTATGAGTGGGGCATTACTTGCATTCAACGCTAGTAATGCCCCATTCATAGCAATCGCGGCGGCCGCGGCGCGGCCGATCAGCCGGGCGCGACGATCGTGGTCAGGGTCTTCTCCACCTGCTCCAGGTGCGTGGTCATGGCGGCGGTGGCGGCTTCCGGTGCCGCCTCCCGGATCGCGGTGACCAGCGCCTCGTGCTCCCGGTTCGACCGCTCCCGCCGGTCCCCCAGCTTGTTCAGGAAGAACGACTGCTGCCGCAGCGCGTCCCTGATCTCCTCGATCACCTTCGCGAACACCGGGTTCCCGGACGCCTGCGCCACGCTGATGTGGAACAGCGTGTCCAGCGCGACCCACGCCAGGTCGTCGGTCTCGTGCCGCATGCGCTCGGTCAGCTCCGCGAGCCGGTCCAGGTCGTCGGGGCCGCGGCGCACCGCGGCGAACCCGGCCACCGGGATCTCCACGTGCCGCCGCACCTCCAGCAGGTCCCGCGCCGAGTACGAGCCGAAGATCGGGTTCTGCGCCGCCCCCGCCGACTGCACGTAGGTGCCCTTGCCGGTGCGCGACACGGTCAGCCCCAGTGCCGCCGCCGCGCGCAGCGCCTCCCGGATCACCGACCGGCTGACCCCGAACGACTGGGCCAGCGCCGCCTCGGCCGGGAGCTTGTCCCCCACCCCGTACTCACCGCGCTCGATGGCCCCGCGGATCTCGCCGAGCACGGCTTCCATCGCGGTCACCCGGCGCGGCGGGACCGCGCCTGTCCGCCTGTCTGACAGGCTCATGGCGATACAAGTTGACACACCCGCCCACCGGCGTCAAGCAGCATCTCGACAGCTTGTTCTCAGGATTTCGTCATGTTCGGTCCATAACCTCGAAACCGGACATACGAAACACCGAGCGCGCCGAGGAGTTCCATGACGCCGCCCGCCCGTACCTCACCCGCCGACGCCGTCGCGGGCTTCGCCGCGCTGGCCACCGGCGTGGTGCTGGTCGCCCTGCTGCACGTGCTGCCCGGTACCGCGGACATCAGCCCGGTCCGCCGCACCATCAGCCAGTACGCGCTCACCGACAGCCGGTGGATCTTCGACCTCGGCCTGGTGCTGGTGGCGATCGGCTCGGCGCTGCTGTTCTACGCGCTGATCCGGCGGGGCCTGATCGAGCGGTTCTCCGCGGCGAGCGTGTTCGGCGCGCTGTGGACGGCGAGCCTGGTGCTGATCGTGGCGTTCCCCAAGACGAACTGGGCGATCGGCCCGAGCATCGGCGGCACGATCCACCGCTACGCCAGCGTGGTCGCCTTCGTCGCGCTGCCGCTGGCGGTGATCTTCGGTGCCCGCGCGGTCTTCCGCGACTCCCCCGTCGCCCGCCGGCTCGCGGTGTTCTTCGGCATCACCTCGCTGATGTGGTTCGGGCTGATCCTGCTCGGTGTGGTGAACATGCTGGCCGGCGGCGAGGCCTGGTGGACCTTCGTGCCGCTGGGCCTGGTGGAACGGCTGATGGCGCTGAACGAGATGTTCGCCATCGCCGCGCTCGGCTTCGGCGCGCTGCGGGCGCGGCAGCCGGTCACCGAGCGCATGACGCAGGTCACACCCGAGGGCGAACCCGCGGTAGTAACTTCCTAAGCGCTTGCTTAGCGCGGCGGCCGGGCGCATGCTCGAAGCCGTCGCGCTTTCGTACTCGCTCGTAGGAGGAAACCAGTGACCCAGTCCCCTTCCCGTGTCGCGATCGTCACCGGCGCCGGTCGTGGTATCGGCGCGGCGGTCGCCGCCCGGCTGGCCGCGGACGGATTCGCCGTCGGGCTGCTGGACCTGGACGCCGACGCCGTCGCGAAGGGCGCCGAGACGCTGACCGCGGCCGGTGGCCGCGCGGTCGGGGTGAGCCTCGACGTCAGCGACGCCGAGCAGGCCGAGCGCGCGGTCGAGCGGGTGGCCGCCGAACTCGGCCCGCCGACCGTGCTGGTCAACAACGCCGGCATCACCAGGGACAACCTGCTGTTCAAGATGACTGACCAGGACTGGGACTCGGTCATCGGGGTGCACCTGCGCGGCTCGTTCCTGATGACCCGCGCGGCCCAGAAGCACATGACCGAGCAGGGCTGGGGCCGGATCGTGAACCTGTCGAGCACCTCGGCGCTGGGCAACCGCGGCCAGGTCAACTACTCCGCGGCCAAGGCCGGCCTGCAGGGCTTCACCAAGACGCTGGCGATCGAGCTGGGCAAGTTCGGCGTCACCGCGAACGCGATCGCGCCGGGCTTCATCGCCACCGACATGACCGCGGCCACCGCCGAGCGGGTGGGCATGTCCTTCGAGGACTTCAAGAAGGCCGCCGCCGAGCAGATCCCGGTGCGCCGGGTCGGTGAGCCCGCCGACATCGCCAACCTGGTCGCGTTCCTGGTCGGTGACGGCGCCGGGTTCATCTCCGGCCAGGTCATCTACGTCGCCGGCGGACCGAAGGACTGAGGCCGATGCGCACCTTCCCCGACGTCGACGCCTTCGAAGCGGCCATCGGCGAGCACCTCGGCCACAGCGACTGGACCACCATCACCCAGGAGCAGGTCCAGCAGTTCGCCGACGCCACCGGCGACCACCAGTGGATCCACCTGGACGCCGAACGGGCCGCGGCCGGGCCGTTCGGCGGCACCATCGCGCACGGTTACCTGACGCTGTCGCTGATCCCGAAGTTCGGGCAGGGCATCTACCGGGTCGAGAACCTGTCCATGGGCATCAACTACGGCCTGAACAAGGTGCGGTTCCCGCAGCCGGTCCGGGTCGGCGCCAAGGTGCGCGCCGGCGCGGAACTGGTCGAGGTGACCGACGTGCCCGGCGGCAAGCAGGCCGTGGTGCGGTGGACCATCGAGATCGACGGCGAGGCGAAACCCGCCTGCGTGGCCGAGACCGTGGCCAGGCTGATCCGCTGAGCACACGGCGGCGGCCCCACCCGGCTGTACCCCATACCGACTAGTCGGTATGCTATCCGGACCGGACCGAGGCGACAGGAGAGCAGATGGCCACCCGCGAAGACCTGCCCGGACTCGATCTCGAGCGCCTGCGCGCGCACGTGGACGAGGTGCGGCCCGGACTGCTGTCGGGCCCGTTGCACGGCACCGTGGTCGAGGGCGGCCGGTCCAACCTCACCTACGTGGTCGGTGACGGCACCGGGCAGTGGGTGGTCCGCCGCCCGCCGCTGGGGCACGTGCTGCCCACCGCGCACGACATGGCGCGCGAGCACCGGGTGATCACCGCGCTGCACCCGACCCCGGTGCCGGTGCCGGAAACCCTGTTGCTGTGCCAGGACACCGAGGTGCTCGGCGCGCCGTTCTACCTGATGGAGTTCGTCGCGGGCACGCCGTACCGCTCCCGCGAGGAGATGGTCGGACTCGGTGAGCGGCGCACCCGCGACATCGCGCTCGCGCTGGTGGACACCCTGGTCGAGTTGCACGCGGTGGACCCGGCTTCGGTGGGGCTGGGCGATTTCGGCCGCCCGGACGGCTTCCTGGAGCGGCAGCTGCGGCGGTGGAAGAAGCAGCTGGATGGTTCGCGCAGCCGGGAGGTCCCCGGGATCGACCGGCTGCACGACCGGCTGGCCGCCGCGGTGCCGGTTTCGCCGTCCCCGACGGTGATCCACGGCGACTACCGGCTGGACAACGTGCTCGTCGGGAGCGACGACCGGATCAACGCGGTGCTGGACTGGGAGATGTCCACCCTCGGCGACCCGCTCACCGACGTCGCGCTGCTGCTGGCCTACGCCGAACGGGACGCGGTGAACCTCGGTTTTGTCTCCAGCGCCACCTCGGCGCCCGGGTACCCGACCTCGGACGAGGTGGTCTCCCGCTACGCCGAGCGCTCCGGCCGGGACGTGGCGAAGCTGAACTGGTACGTCGGCTTCGCCTTCTTCAAGCTCGCGGTGATCCTCGAAGGCATCTACTTCCGCTTCACCCAGGGGAAAACGGTCGGCGAGGGGTTCGAGAAGGTCGGGGCCGGGGTGGCTCCGCTGGTCGCACACGGCAACGAGATTCTCAAAGAGGAGAAGTGACGATGGAATTCGCCTACGACGCGAAGACCGAGGAACTCCGCGAGCGGCTGCTGTCCTTCATGGACGAGCACGTCTACCCGGCCGAGGCGGTGTTCGAGGAGCAGCTCGAGGAACGCGACAGCGAGTGGACCAGCGTGCCGGTCGTCGAGGAGCTCAAGGCCGAGGCGCGCCGGCGCGGGCTGTGGAACTTCTTCCTGCCCGGCGAGCACGGCGGTGGCCTGACCAACCTCCAGTACGCGCCGCTGGCCGAGATCACCGGGCACAGCCCGCGCCTGGCACCCGCCGCGCTGAACTGCGCCGCGCCGGACACCGGGAACATGGAGGTGCTGGCCATGTTCGGCACCGAGCAGCAGCGCAAGCAGTGGCTGCAGCCGTTGCTGGACGGGGAGATCCGCTCGGCGTTCGCGATGACCGAGCCGGACGTGGCCTCCTCCGACGCGCGCAACATCTCCACCCGGATCGAGCGCGACGGCGACGAGTACGTGCTCAACGGCCGCAAGTGGTTCATCTCCGGCGCGATGAACCCGAACTGCCAGATCTTCATCGTGATGGGCAAAACCGATCCGGACGCGCCCGCGCACCGGCAGCAGAGCATGATCCTGGTCCCCCGCGACACCCCCGGCATGACGGTCAAGCGCGGGATGAAGGTGTTCGGCTACAGCGACGGCGACCACGGCGGGCACGCCGAGGTCGTGTTCGAGAACTGCCGGGTGCCCGCGGAGAACCTGCTCACCGAGGAGGGCAGCGGGTTCGCCATCGCCCAGGCGCGGCTCGGCCCCGGCCGGATCCACCACTGCATGCGGTTGATCGGCATGGCCGAGCGGGCGCTGAAGCTCATGTGCGAGCGAACGCTGTCGCGGTCCGCCTTCGGCAAGCCGATCGCCGAGCAGGGCGTGGTGCAGGACTGGATCGCCGAGTCGCGGGTGCGCATCGAGCAGCTGCGGCTGCTGGTGCTCAAAACCGCATGGCTGATGGACACCGTGGGCAACCAGGGCGCGCACACCGAGATCCAGTCGATCAAGATCGCCACCCCGGCCTCGGTGGAGTGGATCATCGACAAGGCCATCCAGGCCCACGGCGCGGGCGGGGTCAGCCAGGACTTCCCGCTGGCCGAGCTGTGGATGTCCGCGCGCATGCTGCGACTGGCCGACGGCCCCGACGAGGTGCACAAGCGCTCGCTGGCGCACCGCGAACTCAAGCAGTACCGGACGGAGCGTGCGAAATGACGGTCACCGCCGACGAACTGCGTGAGCGGACGAAGAAGCTGCTCGCCGAGCACGGTTTCGCCGACCGGCTCGCCTTCCTGCGGGCCCGGTTCGACGCCGGGCTGGCCTGGGTGCACTTCCCCGAAGGCCTCGGCGGGCTGGACGCGCCGCGGGCGCTCCAGTCCGTTGTGGACGCCGAACTGGCGGCCGCGGGCGCCCCGGACAACGACCCCCGGCGCATCGGCATCGGCCTCGGCATGGCCGCGCCGACCATCCTGCGCTTCGGCACCGCCGAGCAGCACCAGCGCTACCTTCGTCCACTGTGGACCGGCGAGGAGGTGTGGTGCCAGCTGTTCTCCGAACCGGGCGCGGGTTCGGACCTGGCGGCGCTGGGCACTCGCGCGGTGCGAGACGGGGACGACTGGGTGGTGACCGGGCAGAAGGTGTGGACCTCCAGCGCGCACACCGCGCGGTTCGCCATCCTGGTCACCCGCAGCAATCCGGACGTGCCCAAGCACCAGGGCATGACCTACTTCATCTGCGACATGCACGCGCCCGGCGTGGAGGTCCGGCCGCTGCGCCAGATCACCGGCGAGGCGGAGTTCAACGAGGTTTTCCTGACCGGGGTGCGCATCCCGGACGCGAACCGGCTCGGTGAGGTCGGCGATGGCTGGCGCGTCGCGCAGACCACGCTGATGAACGAGCGGGTGGCCATCGGCGGGCACGCGCTCCCGCGCGAGGGCGGCATGATCGGCATCGTGGCGAAGTTGTGGCGGGACCGGCCGGAGCTGCGCACGCCGGAACTGCACGACCGGCTGCTCCGGCTGTGGGTGCGTGCCGAGGGCGTGCGGCTGGCCGGGACGCGGCTGCGCCAGCAGCTGGCGGCGGGCTCCCCCGGTCCGGAGGGCTCGGGCATGAAGCTCGCCTTCTCCAGCCTGAACCAGGAGATTTCCGGGCTGGAGCTGGAACTGCTCGGCGAAGCGGGACTGCACTACGACGACTGGACCATGCGCCGTCCGGACAAAGTGGACTTCACCGGCCGTGAGGCGGGGTACCGCTACCTGCGCGCCAAGGGGAACTCGATCGAGGGCGGCACCTCGGAGATCCTGCGCAACATCATCTCGGAGCGGGTGCTCGGGCTGCCGTCCGAGCCGCGCGTGGACAAGGACGTCGCCTGGAAGGACCTGCCCCGATGACCGCGGACCTGTTGTACTCCGACGTCGAGGACGATCTGCGGGCCAGTGTGCGGTCGCTGCTCACCGACCACTGCGAGCCCGCCGCGTTGCTGAAGCGGGCCGAAAGCGCCGAACCGTACGACCTGAAGCTGTGGCGCGCGCTGGCCGGGGATCTCGGGGCCGCCGGGCTCCAGGTTCCCGAGGACCGCGGCGGGCACGGCGCGTCGGCGCGGGAAGTCGCGCTGGTGCTGGAAGAACTGGGCCGCAGTGTGGCGCCGGTGCCGTTCCTCGGCAGCGCGGTGCTGGCCACCAACGCGCTGCTCGCCAGCGGCACCGACCACGAACTGCTGGGCAAGCTCGCCTCGGGCGCCGCGACCGCCGTGCTGGCCGTGCCGCTGTCCAGTGGTCCCGGCGGGTTCGAGTCCACTGTGGAGGTTGCGGACGGGGTGCTGACCGGCCGCGTGGGCACGGTCGCCGACGCTTCGGTGGCGGACTACCTGGTGGTGCCCGCCGGTGACGGGCTCTACGTGGTGGAGTCCGGGTTCACCGTGACGGAGCTGGTTTCGCTGGACCTGACCCGGCGCGTGGCGGACGTGACGCTGTCCGGTGCCCAGGGCACGCCGATCGCCACCGACGCGGCGGCGGCCGAAGCGCTGACCGCGGCGCTGACCGCCGGGGCCGCGCTGCTGGCCTCGGAACAGCTGGGGCTGGCGGAGTGGTGCCTCGAGGAAACGGTGCGGTACCTGAAGGGGCGCTACCAGTTCGGCAGGCCGGTCGGCTCGTTCCAGGCGCTGAAGCACCGGCTGGCGGACGTGTGGCTGGACCTGGTCTCGGCCCGCGCCGCGGCGCGGTACGCGGCCGACTGCCTGGCACGCGGGGACGAGGACCTGCCGGTGGCCGCGGCGGTGGCGCAGGCGCTGTGCTCGGAGGTCGCGGTGCACGCGGCGGAGGAGTGCGTCCAGTTGCACGCGGGGATCGGGATGACCTGGGAGCACCCGGCGCACCTGTACCTGAAGCGGGCGAAGGCGAACCAGCTCGCCCTGGGCACCGCCGGGCGGCACCGGGCCGCGCTCGCCACCCTGCTGGAGCTCCCCGCCTGAGACCGAGCAACCGGGTGGAGCCCGGCTGGCGGTGGGTTTTGTCGGTGGCGGGTGGTACTGGTGAGGCAGGTGATTCGCCGATCCGGAGGAAGCCATGAAACTGCTCGTCGCGACCTCGGTGACCCAGGGCAGCCGCGGGAACGACTTCAGCTACTGCACCGACGGGGAACTGGTCTGGATCGGCCTGGTCTGCAGCGAGGACCAGGCCGACCCGGACGGCGGGTGCGGGTGCGGCCGCGCCTTCTCCGGGATGAACTCCCACCGGGCGGGCACCACCGCGATGGTGGTGGAACGCCCGGGCTTCACCGAGGCCGACTACACCGAGGCCATCCGCTCCAGCCTCGACCAGCAGGGCTTCCCGCCCGACATCGCCGGTGAACTGGCCGCCAGCCTGCTCCGGCTGGCCGCCCACTACCCGCCGGGAACCGTCGTCGAACGCCGCCTCGACGACATCTTCCCGCGCGCCGTCGTGCCGTATTGAAGAGATCTCTAGAGGGGGCGCAGCGCGGAGAGCAACAGGTCCGCGTAGTGGTCGCCGACCTGCTGGGCGGACATCGAGCCGCTGCGCCGGTACCACGAGCCGAGGTGGTGCACCCCGCCGAAGAAGAAGTCCAGCACCAGATCAGCGGGCTTGTCGGCGCGGAACTCGCCGCTGGACTGCCCTTCCTCGATCAGCGAGCGGAACCGCTCGTGGTACTTGCGGCGCTCGGCGCGCACCGACTTCTGCTTCTCCGGGCTCAGGTGGTGCATCGACTGCATGAAGATGGTGGCGTCGTCGAGGTTGGCGATCGTGCTGACCACGACGTCCGACGCGGCGGCGCTGAGCCGCTCGGCCAGCGGCGCGTCGCCGGCCATCAGGCGCTCCAGCTGTTCGGTCTGCTCGCGCAGCACCCGCGCGTAGATCTCGTAGAGCAGATCGTCCTTCGAACCGAAGTAGTGGTACATCGCGCCCTTGGTGACGCCGGCCGCCTCGACGATCTCCTGCACCGAGGTGCGGTCGAAGCCCTTCTTCGCGAAAAGCTTGGTGGCCACCGAAAGCAACCGCCGCGGCACCGACCCCGGAGCGTAACCGTTCTCCTCGACCGTGGTGCCCGGCTTGCGGGTGTTGGCTCGAGTCATCGCCCGGTCCCCTTCACGTCACCCGGCTCACCTGCGGCGAGCCGACCCTCATCGAACGCTGAGCGTACCGATGCGGTGATCACTGTACGTACACCGGGCCGCTGCTCATCCGCGTGCCCGCAACTCCCGGCGCAGGATCTTGCCACTCACCGTCTCCGGTAGCTCGCCGAGCACCTCGATCGAGCGAAGGTTTTCGGCCGCGGTCAGCCGTTCGGCGCAGTTCACCCCGCGAAGCTACGCCTCGACGCGGACCTAAGCAACCGCTTAGTCTGTTGACGGAGAAGGAGGTCCCAGATGTCCGAAACCACTCTGGTCGACGGGGTCCGCTACGCCCTCACGGCGGGAGTCGCCACGCTCACCTTCGAGCGCCCCGAACGGCACAACGCGATGGACCCGGCCATGCGCACGCGCTACGGCAAGGTGTTGCGGGCGGCCGAGCAGGACCCGGCCGTGCGCGCGGTGGTGGTCACCGGCGACGGCCGGTCGTTCTGCCCCGGTGCCGATCTCGACGCGCTCGCCGGCATCGGCGCCACCGGCGTGGCCGACCAGGACCTGACCGCCGAGGACGGCGGGTACGCCGATGTGCTCGCCGCCGCGACGGTGGCGAAGCCGGTGGTCGCCGCGATCAACGGCGGCTGCGCGGGGCTCGGTTTTGTGGTCGCCTGCGCGGCCGACGTCCGGTTCGCCGCGGCGGGCGCCAAGTTCACCACCGCGTTCGTGCGGCGCGGGCTGATCGCCGAGTACGGGATCGCCAAGCTGCTGCCCGAACTGGTGGGCCGGGGCCGCGCGCTGGACCTGCTGCTGTCCGGACGGACGTTCACCGCCGAGCAGGCGCTGGACTACGGGCTGGTGCAGGAGGTCCTGCCGCCGGAGGACCTGCTCGCCGCCGCGACGGCGTACGCGGGCGAACTCGCCACCTACAGCGCGCCCCGGTCGATGGCGCTGATCAAGGACCAGCTCCGGGAGGAGGCGGCGCTGCCGCTGGCCGAATCCGCCCGGCGGGCCACCGAGCTGATGCTCGAGTCGTTCGACCGCCCGGAACTCGCCGAGGGCGTGCGCAGCTGGAACGAGCGCCGCCCGCCGGCGTTTCCGCCCTACCCCAGCGAAAGCTGACCCGGCACACCCTCGAAGGCGAGCAGGAACTGCTTGCGCGGCAGCCCACCGCCGTAACCGGTGAGGCTGCCGCCGCTGCCGATCACCCGGTGGCACGGCACGATGATGCTGATCGGGTTGCGCCCGTTGGCCGCGCCGACCGCGCGCACCGCGCTCGGCTTCCCGATCCTCGCCGCCAGTTCGGCGTAGGAAACCGTTTCCCCGAACGGGATCCGGGACAACTCGGTCCACACCGAACGCTGGAACTCGGTGCCGTCGAAGTGCAGCGGCAGGTCGAACTCGGTGCGCCTGCCGTCGAAGTACTCTTCGAGCTGCCGCGCGGTCTCTGTAAACGGCGCCACCGCGAACGGCGTCTCGTCGCGCAGGCCGAAGCTCTCCTCCGGCGGCCGGTGCCGCTGCTGTTCCATGTAGACACCGGCCAGCCGGTCGCCCGCGGCGACCAGGGTCAGCTCGCCCACCGGGCTGTCCACCACCGCGTGGACCCTGTTCATGCGATTTCCCTTTCCATGTCACGGTTCTCAAGGTATTGCGCGGCGTAGGCCCGCCACGGCCGCCACCGCTGCCCGCCTCCAGGGCGGGGGAAGGCGTCCGGATCGCCCAGCGCGCGCATCGCGATCAGCTCCACCTTGGCCGGGTCGAGGGCGGCCAGCTGTTCTCTGGCCCGCGTCCAGTCGCTTCCCGCGCCGAGTTCGAGTTCGCCGTCGACGAGGGCACGCGCCAGCCCGGCGACCGGTTCCTCGTCGACCAGCGCGGTCGGTTCGGGGAAGAGCAGGGAAAGCCCGCCCGCGGGATCGTCGATGGGCTCACCGTGCTTCGCGACCAGTGCCGCCGCTTCCTCCCCCGCGAACGCGCGGAGCGCGAACTCGGCGCCGTCCACCGTGCGCGGCACCCGGCGGCCGGGGTGCGCGGCGATCAGCGGGGCGAGCGCGGCGTCCTCGGCCAGCAGGGCGTCGACCGCCTCCGGATCGGCGTCGAGGTCGAGCAGCCGGCGGCAGCGGTTGATCGCGGTGTGGAGGTCGCGCAGGTCGGTCAGCGACAGCTCGGCGGCGATGTGCCCCGGCATCGGGCGCAGCGAGACGATCGCCGGACCGTTCGGCAGCCTCAACGTGCGCCGGTACGCACCGTCGCGCCACTCCTCCACCCCCGGCAGCGCCTCGGCGACGAGCGTGTCGAACAACCCGTCGGCGTACAGCGGGGCACGGAACGGAAGGCGCAGCGACAGCGTTCCCGACGCGGGCCCGCCCTTTCCCACGCGGCGGCGGAGTTCGGTCGGCGACATCGCGAAGACCTCGCGCACGGTGTCGTTGAACGTGCGCAGGCTGGCGAATCCGGCCGCCAGCGCCACTTCGCTCATCGGCAGCGCGCTGGTTTCGATCAGCAGGCGGGCGGTCTGGGCGCGTTGCGCGCGGGCCAGCGCCAGCGGCCCGGCGCCGAGTTCGGCGAGCAACTGCCGCTGCACCTGGCGGACGCTGTAGCCGAGCCGGCGCGCGAGCCCGTCGACGCCGTCGCGGTCGACCACCCCGTCGGCGATCAGGCGCATCGCCCTGGCCACCAGGTCGGCCCGCTCGTTCCAGCGCGGCGAGCCGGGGCTCGCGTCGGGACGGCAGCGCTTGCAGGCGCGGAACCCGGCCTGCTGGGCGGCCGCCGCACTGGGCAGGAAGCGCATGTTCTCCACCTTGGGCGGCACCACCGGGCAGCTGGGGCGGCAGTAGATCCGCGTGGTCAGCACCGCGGTGAAGAACCAGCCGTCGAACCGGGCGTCCTTCGACCGCACGGCCCGCACACAGCGTTCGGTGTCCTCGTGTACTTCCTGCACCGCCCCAGCATCGCCGCGCCGGGGCGCCCGCGCTAGCGGAAAAACGACATCTGCGTGGGCCGGCTGGTGAGCCAGGCCTTCGTCGCGGGCCGCAGCACCGCGACCAGGGTGCTCACCGGGACCAGGCCGAGCACCGCCGCGCCGAGGAGCACCACCGCCCCGCCGGTCTGGCCCACCGCGACGACCGAGCCCAGCACCAGCCGGAGCACGACCACCGCCGCGCCGAAGACGACGAGCACCCGGCCGACCGGCTTGCGGGTGCCCAGCAGGACCGCGCCGAGCAGGCAGCCCACCGCGCACACGGCGTCGAGGAACAACCAGACCAGCGTCAACGCCAGCGACCCGCCGAGCCAGGCCCGCACCACGAGGTCGTCGATGCCGCTGAGCACCCCGGCCGTGAAGAAGGCGCCCATCACGGCGGCGAGCACCACGGCCAGCATCGCGGTCCGCGCGGACGGCTGTTCACCGGAACCCATTCACGCGACGCTAACCACGCCGCCCGGGACCCCTCCCCGCGGAAACCCGCCTCAGGGGCGAACCCCGAACGAGGGGCGGCCGAGCAGTTTCGGCAGCACCCGGTACGCGTCGGTCACCCAGTCGCACAGGCGGGCCCGGGTTTCCCTCGGATCGATGACGTCCTCCACGCCGAACTTCTCCGCGGTCCGGAACGGCGACCGCACCCGGTCCAGCCGCTCCCGGATCTCTTCCAGCCGGGCCGAGGGGTCCTCGGCCGCCTCCAGTTCGGCGCGGTAGGCGGCTTCGATCCCGCCTTCGACCGGCAGCGAACCCCAGTCACCCGAGGGCCACGCCCAGCGCCGGACCAGCCGGTGCCGGTTGGTGATCCCGGCCCCGCCGACGCCGAACACCCGCCGCACGATCACCTCGGCGGAGGGCACCCGCGCCTGGTAGACGGCGGTGATCGCCCTTGCCCCGCGCCGGATCGAACCGCGCTTCTCCCCCGCCAGGCCGATCACCATGCCCGCCTGGTCGGTCAGGTTGACCAGCGGCAGGTGGAAGGTCTCGCACAGGTCGACCAGCCGGGTGATCGCGTCGGCGCCCTCGGCGGTCAGCGTCGCTCCGCGGTACGGGTCAGTGGCGATCACCCCGACCGGGTGCCCGTCCAGCCGCGCCAGGCCGGTGTAGGCCGAACCGCCGTAGCACGCGTAGTCGAACACCGAACCCGCGTCGAACACCGCGTCCAGCAACGGCCGCAGCCGGTACGGCTTGCGCCGGTTGCGCGGCACCAGCGAGATCAGCGACTCCTCGGCCCGCGCCGGATCGTCCGTGGACGGCACCACCGGCGGCAGCGAATCCACATTGGAGGGAAGGTACGACAGGAAGGCCTTGGTCACCGCGAAAGCCTCGGCCTCGCTGCCCACGATCCGCTCGACCGCCCCACTGCGCCGGTGCACCGCGGCGCCGCCGAGCTCCTCTTTGGACAGATCCTCCCCGGTGGCGTGCCGGACCAGCGGCGGCCCGGCGACGAACAGCTGCCCGGCCCCTTCGACCAGCACGCACAGGTGTGACATCACCGCCCGAGCCGCACCCAGCCCGGCCACCGGCCCCAAGCAGGCCGACACCACCGGCACCGCGGAAAGGTTGTCCACCACCAGATCCCAGCCGGGGTTGAACGGCATGTAGGTGAAGCCGTAGTCCTCCAGCGACTTCACGCTGCCGCCCCCGCCGGTGCCCTCGATCAACCGGACCAGCGGCATCCCGAGTTCGTTCGCCAGCCGTTCGGCGAGCACCTGCTTGCCGATGATCCCGGCGTCGGCGGCCCCGCCGCGCACGGTGAAGTCGTCCGCGCCGAGCGCCACCCGCCTGCCGTCCAGCCGCGCGGTGCCGACCAGGAAGTTGGCCGGGGTGAACGAATCCAGCGCACCGTCCTCGGTGTACTCGCCGAAGCCGGCCAGCACGCCGATCTCGTCGAAGGTGCCGGGATCGGCCAGCGCCTCGATCCGCTCGCGCACGGTGAGCCGCCCGGCCGCGTGCTGGCGGGCGATCTTGGCCGGTCCGCCCATGCGGTGGGCCAGGTCCCGCCGCCGGGCGATCTCGGCGACCTCGGCCAGCCAGTCCTCGCTCATCTCACTCCCCGAGCGCTTCGACCTTCCGCTGCAGCTTGTTCATCCCGCCCAGCCAGCGATCGGTCTGGGTGGCGCGGGCGGCGTAGTACTCGGCCACCTCCGGGTGCGGCAGCACCAGGAACCGCTTCTCGCCGATCGCGTCGAGCAGCGCGTCGACCACCTGCTCCGGCTCGATCGCCGAGGCGCCCATCAGCAACTGGCCGCCCTTGCCGGTGTTGGCCAGCATGTTCGTGCGCACCCCCTGCGGGCACACCGCGTGCACGTCGATGCCGCGGTGGCGGTAGGTGGCGCTGAGCCATTCGGCGAACGCCAGCGCGCCGTGCTTGGTCACCGAGTACGGCGCCGAGCCCAGGCTGGTCAGGATCCCGGCCGCGGACACCGTGGCGACGAACCGGCCCCGCCCGCGCTCCAGCCACGACGGCAGCAGCGCGTTCGCCGCGCGGACGTGGGCCATCACGTTGACGTCCCAGGTGCGCGCCCACACCTCCTCCGGGCTGTCCGCCCCGCCCAGCGGCGCGATCCCGGCGTTGGCGCAGAAGACGTCGATCTCACCGAGCACCTCGCGCGCACGGGCGAGCAACCGCTCGACCCCGTCCACCCCGGCGGCGTCTCCGGCGACCGCGGTGCCGCCGATCTCCTCGGCCACCGCGGCGGCCGCGTCGCCGTCGAGATCGGCGACCACCACGCGCGCGCCCTCGGCGTGGAACCGGCGCGCCATCGCCGCGCCGATGCCCGCGCCACCACCGGTGACGACGATCCCGGCGTCCTTCAGCTCCTCGCTCACAGGCCACCCGCCAGCGTGCGGCCGCCGTCGAGCACCATGGTCTGCCCGGTGATCCAGCCCGCCTCGTCGGAGAGCAGGAAGGCGACCGCGCCGGCGATGTCCTCGGGCAGCCCGAGGCGCTTCATCGGGTACTCGGCCGAAACCTCCGCCTCCTTGCCCTCGTACAGCGCGGTGGCGAACTTGGTCTTGACCACGGCCGGGGCGACCGCGTTGACCCGGATGCCCGGGCCCAGTTCGTACCCCAGCTCCACGGTCAGCCGGATCAGCGCGGCCTTGCTGATGCCGTACATGCCGATGCCCGGCGAGGCGCCCAGCCCGGCGACCGAGGCCACGTTGACCACCGAACCGCCGTGCTCGCCCATCCACGCGTCGCGCGCCTGGCGGGTCCAGGCCAGCGGTGCCAGCACGTTGACCGCGAGGATCTTCGCCGCCGCCTCGGCGTCGATGTCCAGCGTCGGCCCGAAGACCGGGTTGATGCCGGTGTTGTTCACCAGCATGTCCAGGCTGCCGAAGGTCTCCACCACCTTGGCCACCGTCTCGGCCTGGTGCGCGGGGTCGTCGGCCTTGCCCGGCACGGCGATGGCGTGGTCCGGGCCGCCGAGTTCGGCGACCGCCTCGGCCAGCGGTTCCGGCTTGCGCGCGGTGATACAGACCTTGGCGCCGCGGTCGACCAGGGTGCGCGCGATGCCGAGGCCGATGCCGCGGCTCGCGCCGGTGACGATCGCGACGCGGTCCTTCAACGAGTTCACGGGGGCGTTCTCCTTAATCACCTTCAGGATCGAGCTAAGCGCTCGCTTACACTGTTCAGCGGCGGGCCGCCCTGTCAAGCCCGCCCGGGATCGGAAAGGTGTGCCGCGATGAGCGAGCCGAGCGGCGCGGTGTCGGCCGAGCTGTCCAGCGAACTGTGGCCCGACGTGCAGCCCGACGCGGCCCGGCGGCTGATGCTGGCCGGGGTCGAGTCCTTCGCCCGGCGCGGGTTCCACGCCACCACCACGCGGGACATCGCCGGCCGCGCCGGGATGAGCCCGGCCGCGTTGTACGTGCACTTCCCGTCCAAGGCGGCGCTGCTGTTCGCGATCAGCAAGTACGGCCACGAGCAGACGCTGCACCTGGTCGAGCGGGTGATGGCCCGGCCGGACCCGGCGACGGCGAAGATGACCGCGCTGGTCGAGGACTTCGTGGCCTGGCACGCGCGGCGGCACACCGTGGCCAGGGTGGTGCAGTACGAACTGCAGGCGCTGCCCGAGGCCGAGTACGAGGAGGTCGGGCGGCTGCGGCGGCGCATCGAGCAGCTGGTCCGCGAGCTGATCGCCGAGGGCGTGGCGGCGGGTGAGTTCACCGTGCCGGAGCCGCGCACGGCCGCCAGGGCGGTGCTCTCCCTCGGGGTCGACGTGGCGCGCTGGTACAGCGAGCGCATGCGCAAGTCACCGGCGGCACTGGGCCGCGAGTACGCCGGGCTGGTGCTCAACATGCTGGGCGCCAAGTCCGGCTGACGAGGGGTGCGCACCGCCCCAGGATGACATACTAAGCGGTCGGTCAGCCAGCCCGGCCGAACCGCGCGGCCAGCTCGCGCACGTGCGCGGCCAGCTCCGGCGGGTGCTCCACCTCGAAGTCGCAGCCGAACCTGGCCAGGTAGAACGGGATTTCCTCGATCCGCGCGCCACCGGCGTGCAGGCGGCAGGTGTGCTCGTCGATCGGCTCCACCTCACCGATCGCCGCACCGACCAGTTCGGTGACGCGGCTCGCGGGCGCGTGCAGCTTCACCCGGCACTGGTACCGGTAGGGCGCGCTGGACAGCTGCCGCGTGAGGTACGCGCCGAGGTCCGCCGACGGCGGTTCGCGCGGGGTGAACCGGCCCGCGATCCTCGGTTCGTCGGTGATCCGGTCGATCCGGAAGGTGCGCCACGCCGCTTTGTCGACGTCCCACGCGAGCAGGTACCAGCGGCGGCCGGTGCAGGCGAGCTTCAGCGGCTCGACCCGGCGTTCGGTGGCCGTGCCGTCCCCGGCGGCGTAGGCGAACCGCAGCTTCTCGGTGTCCCGGCAGGCCGCGGCGATCGCGGTCAGCTTGGCCGGGTCCACCGCGGACACCCCGCCGCCGAGCGGCAGCAGCACCGAGCGCAGCGCGTCGACGCGGTGGCGCAGCCGGGCGGGCAGCACCTGTTCGAGCTTCATCAGCGCGCGCACCGAGGTCTCCTCGATACCGGTCACCGTGCCGCCCGCGGCGGTGCTCAGGCTGACCGCGACGGCGACGGCCTCCTCGTCGTCCAGCAGCAGCGGCGGCAGCGCGGCGCCCGCGCCGAGCCGGTACCCGCCCGCCACCCCGGGCGTGGAGTGCACCGGATAACCCAGGTCCCGCAGGCGATCCACGTCGCGGCGCACGGTCCGCACGTCCACCTCCAGCCGGGCGGCGAGGTCGGCACCCGCCCACTCGCGGTGGAGCTGCAGCAGGCTCAGCAGGCGGAGCAGTCTCGCGGAAGTTCGCACCGGTCTCCAATCGAGGACCCATCCTGTCCTGAATGGCTCCTACCTTGGAGAACATGAACGAAGAGATCAAGCCCTTCCGCGTCGAGTTCCCCGAATCCGCCCTCGAGGACCTGAAGGCCCGGCTGGCCCAGACGCGCTGGCCCGACGAGCTGCCCGGGGTGGGCTGGGCGCAGGGCGTTCCGGTGAGCTACCTGCGTGACCTGGCCGAGTACTGGCGCACCGGGTACGACTGGCGCGCGGCGGAGCGGGAGCTGAACGCGTACCCGCAGTTCACCACCGTCATCGACGGGCAGCGGGTGCACTTCCTGCACGTCCGCTCGGCTTCGCCGGCGGCGACCCCGCTGCTGCTCACCCACGGCTGGCCCGGTTCGATCGTCGAGTTCCTGGACCTGATCGAGCTGCTGACCGGCGAGTTCCACCTGGTCATCCCGTCGCTGCCGGGGTTCGGGCTGTCCGGGCCGACCGGCGAGAGCGGCTGGACCTCCCCGCGGATCGCCCGCGCGTGGGTCGAGTTGATGGACCGCCTCGGTTACCAGCGGTTCGGCGTGCAGGGCGGGGACACCGGCGCGATCGTGTCGCCGGAGATCGCCCGGCTCGTCCCCGATCGGGTCATCGGCGTGCACTGCAACGGGCTCACCGCGTTCACGCCGGTGGATCCCGATGCCGAACTGACCGAGGCGGAGCGGGCTCGGGTCGACCGGCTGGCATACCTGGAGCAGGAGCAGTCCGGGTACGCGATGATCCAGATCAGCAGGCCGCAAACGCTCGCGTTCGGGCTCAGCGACTCCCCCGCCGGGCAGCTCGCGTGGATCGTGGAGAAGTTCCACGAGTGGACCGATCCGGCGGCGGACCTGCCGGAGAAGGCGGTCGACCGCGACCGGCTGCTCACCAACGTGATGCTCTACTGGCTGACCGGCACCGCCGCGTCCTCGTCCCGGCTGTACTACGAGACCGCGCACGCCGGGGCCTGGGGCGCGGCGGCGAAGTCACCGGTGCCGACCGGGGTGGCGGTGTTCCCGCACGACGTGTCGATCCGGCGGACCGTGGAACTGGAGCACACGGTGGTGCACTGGGCCGAGTACGACCGGGGCGGGCACTTCGCCGCGATGGAGGCGCCGGACCTGCTGGCCGCGGACGTCCGGGAGTTCTTCGGTTCCCTGCAATAGGCTTGGCCCATGGACGACGGGAGCATGCTGGCGATCGCGCGGGAGGAAGCCCGCCTCGGCAAGGCCGAGGGCGGGGTGCCGATCGGGGCGGCGTTGTTCGGCGCGGACGGGGAACTGCTCGGCCGCGGGCACAACCGGCGCGTGCAGGACGGCGACCCGTCGATGCACGCCGAAACCTCGGCGTTCCGCAACGCGGGCCGTCGCCCGCACTACCGCGACACGATCATGGTGACCACGCTGTCGCCGTGCTGGTACTGCTCGGGGCTGGTGCGCCAGTTCGGCATCGGCCGGGTGGTGATCGGCGAGGCGGAGACCTTCCACGGCGGGCACGACTGGCTCGCCGAGCACGGGGTGGCGATCAGCGTGCTCGGCGACCAGGAGTGCGTGGACCTGATGCGCGAGTTCATCGCGGCGCGGCCGGAACTGTGGTTCGAGGACATCGGCTTCGAGGACGTCGGCTTCGGAGACATCGGCGAAGTGTCCGGAAAGGACTGATCATGGGTGCCGTGCCGCTGATCGATCTGGAGCCGTGGTTCCACGGCGGCGCGGCCGACCGCGCCGCCGTGGCGCGCCGCGTCGACGAAGCCCTGCAGGACTCCGGTTTCCTGCTGATCACCGGCCACGGCGTGGATCCGGCGCTGCGGGCGGAAACCCGGCGGCTGGCACGGGAGTTCTTCGCCCTGCCGCCGTCGGCCAAGCAGCGGTACGCGGTGACCGTCGGCGGCCGCGGCTGGCTGCCGCCGGGGGTGGAGGCGAACGGGTACGCCGAGGGCACCGAGACCCCGCCGGACCTCAAGGAGTCCTTTTCGGTCGGTGCGGATTCCGGGGTCGGCGATCCGGCGGTCGACGCGTTCTGGTTCCAGCGCAACGTCTTCCCGGCCGAGGTGCCGGGTCTGGAAAGGACGGTCACCGCCTACCTGGCCGAGATGCGGCGGGTGTCCGACGAGCTGCTCACACTGTTCGCCGTCGCGCTCGACCTCGAACCGGCGCACTTCACCGCGCACACCGGGCACCCGACCTACACCATGAACATCAACTGGTACCCGCCGCTGACCGCGGTGGGCCCGCCGGAGCCGGGCCAGTTCCGCATCGGCCCGCACACCGATTTCGGCACGGTGACCGTGCTGGACCGGCAGGCGGGCGTCGGCGGACTCCAGGTGTGCACGGCGGCCGGTGACTGGGAGGACGCGCCGTTCGACCCGGCGGCGTTCACCGTGAACATCGGCGACCTGATGGCCCGCTGGACCGGCGACCGCTGGCGGTCCACCCGGCACCGCGTCCTGCCCCCGGCCGCCGACGCCCCCGACGAGGACCTGGTCTCCCTGATCTTCTTCTACGAAACCGACCACGACGCGCGCATCAGCTCACTGGCCCCGCCGCGGGGCCGGACCACCTACCCGGAAGTGGTGGCCGCCGACTACCTGAAGGAGAAGCTCGACGCCATCACCATGACCCCCGACGCGCTGTGAAGGTGGCTTTCACGGCATCGTGCGCACGCGGTCCCGCCCGGCCTCCTTGGCGACGTAGAGGGCCCGGTCGGCGGCGGCCAGCAGCGGGTCGAGTGCCTGGCCGTCGCGGGGTTGCGCGGCCACGCCGATCGAGACGGTGACGCCGACTTCCCCGCTCGGCACCGACACCAGCAGCTGCCCCACCCGGTGCCGGATGCGCTCGGCGATGGTCACCGCGTCGAACCGGTTCGTGCCCGGCAGCAGGATCACGAACTCCTCGCCGCCGAAGCGGCCGAGCACGTCCGCGCTGCGCACCTCCGCGCGCAGCGCCGCGGCCACGGCGAGCAGCACCTGGTCACCGGTGAGGTGCCCGTGCCGGTCGTTGATCACCTTGAAGTGGTCGAGGTCGAGCATCAGCACGCTGGCGGGCACCCCGCGGCGCCGCCCCCTGGCGAGTTCGGCGGACGCCACCTCGGCCCACTTCGCCGCGTTGAGCAGGCCGGTCTTCCCGTCGGCGCCCGCCTGTTCGCGGAACTGCTGCACCAGCGTGCTGCGGTGCAGCACCAGGGTCACGCCCATGATCAGCAGCAGCACCGGCGGCCAGTCCACCAGTGCCCAGGCCAGCAGCACACCGAGCGCGATGGTCGAGGCTTCGAGCGCGTAGTCCGCCGGGGAGAACATCGCCTCGCGCAGGGTGGTGCCCGGGCGGCTGCGCTGGACCGCGAAGGTGATCAGCGCGGTGTTGCTCAGCCCGTAGAGCAACGCGGCGGCGAAGATGGCGAACTCCTGCGGCGCGAACGGCACCAGGTTCGCCAGGAAGGCGGACACGATCGAGGCGGCGGCGCTGAAGGTCTGGCGGTAGACCGGGCGGTGGCGCACGCGCAGCCAGCGGTAGGCGAACGAGACCGCGATGACCACCGCGGCCAACCCGGGGTGCAGCAGGAGCGCGGCGGCGAACATCCAGACCGAGTTGAGGTCGATGTGGGGCCCATCGAGGAAGTCGGCGCGGCTGCGTTCGATCGAGCGGGAGACCTCGACGTAGACCACGCAGCAGGCGAGCAGGATCCAGAACGGCCGCCAGTCGCGCGCCGGCACCGGCAGCGCGTGGAACGCCACCGCGGCGCCGGTCAGCGCGGTCAGGTCGACCGCGAGCACGTAGCCGACGAGGAACCGGTCGGGCAGGCCCCACAACCGCCAGCGGCTGATCGCGAGCACCCCGAACGGCCCCCAGCCGGGCTGGGTCCGCTCCCCCTCCACCTCGTCAAGGAAACCACTGTTCGCCGCCGATTCACTCGGTCAATCGGAGGAAACCGAATACACAACGGGCACGGTTCACTACCACCAGCAGCCAGGTTTCAGGGGAGGAAACCAAGGTGACGCACTCCGGCACCCTTCGCGTGCAGCCGCGGAATCGGCAGGCCGTACGTGCTGACCGGCGAACACCCGCTGCGGGAGCCGTTCTACCGGCAGCTGATGCCGCGGACCTCGCCCTGGCGCGACCCACCGGGCGGAGCTCATTCCTCCGTGCTTACGCCGGATCGCCTTGGGCCGCCGCCACCGTCTCGTGCGGTCTGACCGCGACGAAGCCCGGTCTCAGCGCCGGTGAGGAGCGGGGGTGCGGGTCAGGCGGCGGCGACCATGCCGAGTGCGGCCCACCCCGCCGGGGTCAGTTCGGCGCGGACTCGCGTGCCGGGGCGCGCGGTTTCCGCCGGGCGCAGGTAGCCCCGGTGGGCCAGGGTGTGCGCGGTCACCTGGTCGCAGCAGGCGAAACCGTCGATGAACAGGTCCGGCTCGCAGCTGCCGGACATCATCGCCCGCCGTTCGCCCACGGCGCGCAGCATGGCCAGCGCGCGATGACTCAGTTCATCATTTTGCTCGGACATCGGACTGTCCCCCTTGGTGCGTAACCCTCTGTTACCTGGCTATCGGACGTTGCTCCGAAAGTGTTAGCCAGTCATTGAGACGGAGTTCACACCGACCTGGTTCCCGCCCGTTCGGGCAGCGTGCCGGCCAGCGCCGGCTCCAGCATCCGCGCCCACTGCCGCACGATCCGGCGGCGGCGCCGGGTGTCGTCGGTGAGCAGGTTCGCCAGGCCCAGCCCGCGGGCCAGGTCCAGCGTGGCCTGCACGGTTTCCCTGACCCCCGGCCGGGATTCGTCCGCGCCGAGCAGGTCCAGCGCCACCCGGTGCGCCTCGCGGCCGACGCGGGCCTCCAGCGGCGCGAGCACGGCGAGCAGCTTCGGGTCAGTGGAAGCCGCCACCCACAACTGCAGGGCCGCGCGGAACATCGGCCCGGTGTAGAGGTTCAGCAGCATCTCCGCGACCGCTTCACTCCGTGACGCCCCACCGGGCAGCAGCTCCACGTGCCCCCGCAACTCGGCCAGCTGCACCTCCCCCACCTGCTCGACCGCGGCGACCACCAGGTCCTCGCGGGTCGGGAAGTGGTGCTGCGCGGCCCCGCGCGACACCCCGGCCTGCTCCGCCACCATCGCCACCGTGGTGCCGTGCCAGCCACGGGCGGCCAGGCACTCGACGGCGGCTTCGACCAGCCGCCGCCGGGTGGTCCGGCTCCGTTCCTGTTGTGGTTCTCGCATGACGCCTCAGGCCGGTTCGACCCAGAAGTCGAGCTGCAGGTCGGACTCCTCGCCGGCGATGCGGTACTTCGAGAAGTCCGTGACGCCCTCGGCGGCGAGCACCTCGTCGTCGAGGTAGAAGTTGCCGGTGTGCTCCCGGCTCGGCCGGACCAGGATCGCGTGCGCCGCGTCCGCCATGATCTCCGGGGTGCGCGAGCGGTTGGCCAGTTCCGCGCCGACCACGTTCCGGATGGCCGCGGTGTCGATGGTGGTGCGCGGCCACAGCGAGTTCGCCGCGACGCCGTCCTTGCGCAGTTCCGCGGCGAGCCCGACGGTCACCAGGCTCATGCTGTACTTCGCGATGCTGTAGGCCAGGTGCCCGGCCTCGAACCACTTCGGGTCCAGGCTGATCGGCGGCGACAGCGTGAGGATGTGCGGGTTCTCCGCCTTGCGCAGGTGCGGAATCGCCAGCTTCGCCAGCAGGAACGAGCCCCGCGCGTTGATGTCCTGCATCAGGTCGTAGCGCTTCATGCTGACCTGCTCGGTCGGCGTCAGGTCGATCGCGCTGGCGTTGTTCACCACGATGTCGATGCCGCCGAAGCGCGAAACCGTCTGCTCGATCGCGGCGGCCACCGACTCGTCGTCGCGGATGTCGCCGACGATCGGCAGTGCCTGCCCGCCCGCCTCCTCGATCGCCTTGGCCGCGGTGTAGATGGTGCCGGGCAGCTTCGGGTGCGGCTCGGTGGTCTTCGCGATCAGCGCCACGTTCGCGCCGTCGGCGGCCGCGCGCAACGCGATCGCCTCACCGATGCCCCGGCTGCCGCCGGACATGATGATGGTCTTGCCGGAAAGAGAAGACACGGGTCAAACCTCTCAGTAGGACTTGGGCAGGCCGAGCGAGTGCTGCCCGACGAAGTTGAGCACCATCTCGCGGCTCACCGGCGCGATCCGGCCCAGCCGGACCGCGGCGAGCAGCGTGCCGAGGCCGTACTCCGACGCGAGCCCGTTGCCGCCGTGGGTCTGCACGGCCTGGTCGACCGCGCGGATGGCCACCTCGGCCCCGGCGTACTTGGCCATGTTCGCGGCCTCACCGGCCCCGAAGTCGTCGCCGCCGTCGTAGAGCGTGGCGGCCTTCTGGGTCATCAGCTTCGCCAGCTCCAGCTCGATCTTCACCTGGGCGAGCGGGTGCGCGAGGCCCTGGTGGGTGCCGATCGGCGCACCCCACACCTGGCGCTCCTTCGCGTAGGCCACGCCCTTGTCGAGCGCGTACCGAGCGATGCCGAGCGAGAACGACGCGCCCATGATGCGCTCGGGGTTCAGCCCGGCGAACAGCTGCGCGATCGCCGCGTCCTCCGAGCCGACCAGCGCCTCGCGCGGCAGCTTCACGTCGTCGAGGAACAGGCCGAACTGCTTGTCCGCGGAGACCAGGTCCATCTCGATCTCGCGGTACTCGAAGCCGGGCGCGTCGGTGGGCACGATGAACAGGGCGGGCTTGAGCTTGCCGGTCTTGGCGTCCTCGGTGCGGCTGACCACCAGCACCGCGTCCGCCTCGTCCACGCCGGAGATGTAGACCTTGCGCCCGCTGAGCACCCAGCCGTCCCCGTCGCGTTGCGCGGTGGTGGTGATCCGGTGCGAGTTGGACCCGGCGTCGGGTTCGGTGATGGCGAAGGCCATCCGCACCTGGCCGGTGGCGAACCCGGGCAGCCAGTGCTTCTTCTGCTCCTCGGTGCCGTACCGCGCGATCACCGTGGCGCAGATCGCCGGGGACACCACCATCAGCAGCAGCGGCGTGCCGGTGGCGCACAGTTCCTCGCAGACCGCGGCGAGATCGCCGATGCCCGCGCCGCCCCCGCCGAACTCCTCCGGCACGGACACCCCGAGGTAGCCGAGCCGCCCGGCCTCGTCCCACAGCTCCTTGGTCTTGCCGCCTGAGCGCGCCTTGCCCAGGTAGTACTCGTGGCCGTAGCTCTTGCCGAGCTCGTGCACCGCCTTGCGCAGCGCGATCCGCTCTTCCGGTTCGGTGAAGTTCATGCTCATTCCGACTCCTTCTCCCGCACCACGGCGAGAACCGTGCCCAGCTCGACCTGTTGTCCCACTTCGACGGGTAGTTCGGCGACCACGCCCGCGGCGGGCGCGGCGATCTTGTGCTCCATCTTCATCGCCTCCAGCCAGAGCAGCGGTGCCCCGGCCTCGACCTGGTCCCCGGCGGCGACCGCGAGCCGGACCACGGTGCCGGGCATCGGCGCCACCAGCGAACCCGCGGCCAGCGCGGCCGACGGGTCGGCGAAGCGCGGTACCACGTCCAGCACCACCGGCCCGAGCGCGGAGTCGACGTACACGCGGTCGTCGTAGCGCGCCACCGAGAACTCGCGGCGCACCCCGTCGACCTCCAGCACGACCCGGTCCTGCTGGGCGGAAACGAGGGACACCCCGGGATACTCCTCGGCCCGCAGTCCGCCGCGGTCGAGCACGTACCGCACGTCGAATTCGGCGTCTCCGGCGGCGAAGCGCTTGTGCTGCGGCGACGAGCGGACGTTGCGCCAGCCGCCGGGCAACCGGCCCTGAACGGTCGCCGCCCGCCGGTTCGCCGAAGCACCCGCGAGCGCGGCCACCAGTGCCGCCGTGCGGGTGGTGTCCGGCGACGCCAGCGGCCGCGACAGCGTGTCGAGTCCGTGCGTGGCGAAGAACGCGGTGTCGGTGTCCCCGGCCAGGAAAGCCGGGTGCCGCAACACGTTCACCAGCAGGTCGCGGTTGGTGCGCACGCCGTGGACCTGCGCGCCGGCCAGCGCGGTGGCGAGCCGCCGCGCCGCCGAGGTGCGGTCGGGGCCCCAGGCGATCACCTTGGCCAGCATCGGGTCGTAGTGCACGCCGACCACCGACCCGCTGACCACACCCGAGTCCAGCCGGAGCCCGAACCCGGCCGGGATGCGGAACTCCGCGTCCACCCCCGGCACGGTGAACCGGTGCAGCGTGCCGCTCTGCGGTTGCCAGTCGGCCGCCGGATCCTCGGCGTAGAGCCGGACCTCGATCGCGTGCCCCGTCCACTGTGGAGGATCGACCGGCAGCCGGTCGCCCTCGGCGATCCGGAGCTGGCGGGCGACCAGGTCCTCCCCGGTGACGCATTCGGTGACCGGGTGCTCCACCTGCAGCCGGGTGTTCATCTCCAGGAAGTAGAACCGGCCGTCGGCCCCGGCGAGGAACTCGACCGTACCGGCGCCGACGTAGCCGATCGCCTTGGCCGCCTTGCGCGCGGCCTCGAACAGCTCCTCGCGCATGGCCGCGCCGACCAGCGGCGACGGCGCCTCCTCGACCACCTTCTGGTGGCGCCGCTGGATGGAGCACTCCCGCTCCCCCAGCGCCCAGACCGTGCCGTGGGTGTCGGCGAGCACCTGGACCTCGATGTGCCGCCCGGTCTCCAGGTAGCGCTCGCAGAACACCGTCGGGTCCCCGAAGGCCGAACCGGCTTCGGCGCGGGCGCTCTCGACCGCGTCCGCCAGCTCACCCGGCGCACGCACCACCCGCATACCGCGCCCGCCACCCCCGGCGGAAGCCTTGACCAGCAACGGGAAATCGGCCTCGGTGACCTCGGCCGGGTCCAGCTCGGCGAGCACCGGCACCCCGGCCGCGGCCATCAGCCGCTTCGACTCGACCTTGGAACCCATCGTCTCGATGGCCTCCGGCGGTGGCCCGACCCAGGTCAGCCCGGCGTCGAGGACCGCACGCGCGAAGGCCGCGTTCTCCGAGAGGAACCCGTAACCGGGGTGGACCGCGTCGGCGCCGGCCTTCGCCGCGGCTTCGATCAGCAGGTCCGCGCGCAGGTAAGTTTCCGACGGCGCGTTGCCAGGCAACCGGACCGCCGCGTCGGCCTCGGCGGTGTGCGGGGCGTCCGCGTCGGCGTCGGCGAACACCGCCACCGTGCCGATCCCGGCGTCACGGCAGCTGCGGAACACCCGGCGGGCGATCTCCCCGCGGTTGGCGACAAGCAGATTCTCGATCATCTCTCACATCCGGAAGACGCCGAAGCCACCGGCGCCGCTGATCGGTCCATTGTGGATCGCCGACAGGCTGAGCCCGAGCACCGTGCGGGTGTCCCGCGGATCGATGATGCCGTCGTCGTAGAGCATGCCGGAGAGGAAGGTGGGCAGGGACTCGGCCTCGATCTGGCCCTCCACCATGGCGCGCATGGCGGCGTCGTGCTCCTCGTTGTACTCCTGGCCCCGGCTCGCCGCGGCCTGGCGCGCCACGATGGAGAGCACCCCGGCCAGCTGCGCCGGGCCCATCACCGCGGACTTCGCGCTGGGCCAGGCGAACAGGAACCGCGGGTCGTAGGCCCGCCCGCACATGCCGTAGTGCCCGGCGCCGTAGGAGGCACCCATCAGCACCGAGATGTGCGGCACCCGCGAGTTCGACACCGCGTTGATCATCATCGCGCCGTGCTTGATGATGCCGCCCTGCTCGTACTCCTTGCCGACCATGTAGCCGGTGGTGTTGTGCAGGAACAGCAGCGGGGTGTCGCTCTGGTTGGCCAGCTGGATGAACTGGGCCGCCTTCTGCGACTCCTCGGAGAACAGCACCCCGCGCGCGTTGGCCAGGATGCCGACCGGGTAGCCGTGCACGTCGGCCCAGCCGGTGACCAGGCTGGACCCGTAGAGCGGTTTGAACTCGTCGAAGTCCGACCCGTCGACCACCCTGGCGATCACCTCGCGCGGGTCGAACGGCACCTTCAGGTCGGCCGGCACGATGCCGAGCAGGTCCTCGGGGTCGTGCAGCGGTTCGGCGTAGTCCGGCTTCGGCGACGGGCCGCGCTTGGTCCAGTTGAGCCGCCGCACGATGCGCCTGCCGATCCGGATCGCGTCCTGCTCGTCCTCGGCGAGGTAGTCGGCCAGGCCGGAGGTCCGCGCGTGCATCTCGGCACCGCCGAGCGACTCGTCGTCGGACTCCTCGCCTGTGGCCATCTTCACCAGCGGCGGGCCGCCGAGGAAGACCTTGGCCCGCTCCTTGACCATCACCACGTGGTCGGACATGCCGGGCAGGTAGGCCCCGCCGGCGGTGGAGTTGCCGAAGACCAGCGCCACGGTCGGCACCCCGGCCGCCGAGGACCGGGTCAGGTCGCGGAAGATCCGCCCGCCCGGGATGAAGATCTCCTTCTGCGTGGGCAGGTCCGCGCCGCCGGACTCGACCAGGTTGATCGTCGGCAGCCGGTTCTGCGCGGCGATGTCGGCGGCCCGGTAGGACTTCTTGGCCGTCCACGGGTTGCTCGCGCCGCCCTTCACCGTGGGGTCGCTGGCGCAGATCATGCACTCCACGCCCTCGACCACGCCGATGCCGGTGACCAGGCTGGCGCCGACCTGATAGTCCGAGCCCCAGGCGGCCAGCGGGGACAGCTCCAGGAAGGCCGAGTCCTCGTCGAGCAGCAGCTCGACCCGTTCCCTGGCCAGCAGCTTGCCGCGCTTGCGGTGCCGCTCGACGTACTTCTCACCGCCCCCGGCGACGGCCTTGGCCTGCTCGGCCTCCAGTTCGGCGAGCTTGGCCAGCATCGCCTCGCGGTTCGCCGCGAAGTCGGCGCCCCGGCTGTCCACCATGGACCTCAACGTGGTCATGCGGTGTATCCCAATCGTTTCGCGGCCAGCCCGGCGAGGATCTCGTTGGTGCCACCGCCGATGCCCAGGATGCGGACGTCGCGGTAGTGGCGCTCCACCTCGGTCTCGCTCAGGTAGCCGAGCCCGCCGTGCAGCTGCACGGCTTCGTTGACCACCCATTCCGCGGTCTCCACCGCGGTGTTCTTGGCGAAGCAGGCCTCGGCGATCACCTCTTCACCCGCCACGTGGCGGATCCCGACCTGGCGGGCGTAGGTCCTGGCCACGTCGATCCTGCGGGCCATCTCGGCCAGTTTGTGCTGCACCAGCTGGCGGGAGATCAGCGGGCGGCCGAAGGTCTCCCGGAGCCGGCACCAGTCCAGGGTCAGCTCCAGCGCGCGCTGCGCGTGCGCGTACCCCTGCACCGCCAGCGAAAGCCGTTCCGCGACGAACTGGGTGGCGACCTGGGCGAAGCCGGAGTTCTCCGGTCCGACCAGGTTCTCCACCGGAACGCGGACGTCCGCGTAGGACAGTTCGGCGGTGTCCGAGCAGTGCCAGCCCATCTTGGCCAGCTTGCGGCCCACGGTGAACCCCGGCGTGCCGCGTTCCACCACCAGCAGCGAAAGCCCGTGCGCGCCCTCGCCGCCGGTGCGCACGACGGTGGTGACGAAGTCGGCGCGGCAGCCCGAGGTGATGAACGTCTTGGCCCCGTTGACGACGTAGTGGTCACCCTCGCGACGGGCCGTGGTGCGGATGCCCGCGACGTCGGAACCGCCGTCCGGCTCGGTGACCGCGAGCGAGCCGATCAGCTCGCCGGCCAGCGTCGGGCGCACCCACTTGGCCAGCTGCGCCTCGTCCCCGGCGGCGGCGATGTGCGGCACCGCGATCCCGCAGGTGAACAGCGAGGCGATCAGCCCACCGGAACCGCCGGCGTAGTGCATCTCCTCGGTGACCGTCATCGCGTCGAGGAAGTCACCGCCGGCACCACCGGCCTTCTCGTCGAAGGCGATGCCGAGCAGGCCCAGCGCCCCGGCCTTGCGGTGCAACTCCCTGGGCAGCTCGCCGTCGCGCTCCCACTGGTCCAGATACGGCAGCACGTCGGTCTTCATGAAGCCGCGCACCGTTTCCCGGAGCGCTTTCCGCTCCGGCGTGGCGAACGGGTCGATCACAGCAACACCTCCGGGATCTCGGCGTACCGGCCGCGCAGCCATTCGCCGAGCGCCTTCGCCTGCGGGTCGAACCTGGCCTGCGAGGCGACCCCCTGACCGAGGATGCCGGTCACCACGAAGTTGATCGCTCGCAGGTGGGGCAACATATGCCGGCGCACCGACAGTTTCGCGGTCTCCGGCAGCAACCTGCGGAATTCCTCGACGGTCAGCGTGTGCGCGAGCCAGCGCCAGCCCTCGTCGGTGGTGGCCCAGACGCCGACGTTCGCGTCCCCGCCCTTGTCCCCGCTGCGGGCACCGAGCACGGCACCGAGCGGCGCCCGGCGGGTCGGCCCGTCCGGCAGGGGTTCGGGCAGTTCCGGGTCGGCCACGTCGGCCAGTTCGAGCGTCTCGGCCGCCGGTGCCACATCGATCCGCGAGTCGCCGACCACCGCCACGTGCGGCACTTCTCCTGCGTCCACATAGGACGCTCGGTACACCCCGTACGGCGAGGCGTCCGACGGCGGCGCGGTGACGTGGAAGCCGGGGTAACTGGCGAGGGCGAGTTCGATCGCGGCCTGGCTGAACGCGCGTCCGGCCACCTTCGGGTCGGCGTCGGTGACGGCCACGTGCAGCAGCGCGCTCGCGGTCTGCTCGGTGTCGGCGTCCTCGCGGTCCGTGCGGGCGAGCGTCCAGCGCACCTTCTCCGGCGGCTTCGCCTTGAGCGCCTCGGTGAGCTGGTCGCGCACCAGCGCCGCCTTCTGCTCGATGTCGAGACCGGTGAGCACGAACGTGGTTTCGTTGCGGAAGCCGCCGAGCGCGTTGAGGCACACCTTCAGCGTGGGCGGCGGTGGTTCGCCGGTGACCCCGCTGATCCGGACGCGATCGGGACCCTCCTGCGCCAAGACGAGACTGTCGAACCGCGTGGTGACGTCGGGACCGGCGTACCGCGCACCGGTGATCTCGTACAGCAGTTGGGCGGTGACCGTGCCCGTGGTGACCACGCCGCCGGTGTCCTCGTGCTTGGTGATCACGCTGCTGCCGTCCTCGTGGACCTCCGCGATGGGGAACCCCGGGTGGGCGAGTTGGGCGCTGTCGTGTTCGGTGAAGAACGAGTAGTTGCCGCCGGTGGCCTGCGCACCGCATTCGATCACGTGCCCGGCGGCGACCGCGCCGGCGAGCCGGTCGTAGTCCGTCCGCGCCCAGCCGAAGTGCGCGGCGGCCGGGCCGACCACCAGCGAAGCGTCGGTGACCCGCCCGGTGACCACCACGTCGGCACCCGCGTTCAGGCATTCGGCGATGCCCCACGCACCGAGATAGGCGTTGGCGGTCAACGGTTCCCCGAAGCCCAGCTCCTCGGCGCGATGCCGGAGGTCGTCGCCCTCGACGTGTGCGATGGAGACGTCCACACCGGACTTCGCGGCGAGCTCGCGCAGTGCGGCGGCGAGCCCGGCGGGGTTCAGCCCGCCCGCGTTCGTGACCACCTTGACGCCGCGTTCCTTGGCCAGCGCGAGGTTCTCGGCCATCTGCCGGAGAAAGGTCTTGGCGTACCCGCGGTCCGGGTCCTTGAGCAGGTCGCGGCCGAGGATGAGCATGGTCAGCTCGGCCAGGTAGTCACCGGTCAGCACGTCCAGCGGGCCGCCGGTGAGCATTTCGCGCACCGCGCTGAACCGGTCGCCGTAGAAACCGGAGGCGTTGCCGATGCGGATCGGGGCCATCACGCGAACTGCCCCTGCTTGCGCCCGGATCCCGGGGGCCCGGCGAAGGCCTGCGCGAAACCGAGCCAGGCCCTGGCCTGCTCGCCCTCGGTCCGCAGATCGGTGTCGCCGGGGTGCCGCCGCTGCGTGACCACCAGCACGAAACCCAGTGCGCAGCCGGTGATCCGGTCCGCCGCGTCCTCCGGGCCCCACGCCCAGGTCGAACCGTCGGGCGCGGTCAGCTCCACGCGGAACTCCCCGTCCGGCGGGGTGCGTGAGTTGATCGTGTAGGCGAAGTCCCTGGTGCGCACGCCGAAGCGGGCGATGTGCCACAGCCGGGCGGTCGGCTCGCGCGTGCGGCCGAGCGCGTCGAACACGTCCTGCGTGTGCGCCCAGGTCTCCATGATCCGCGCGGTGACCATCGACGCGGCGCTCATCGGCGGGCCGTACCACGGCACCTTCTGGCCGTGGGGGACCTCGGCGAGCGCCCGCGCGAGGTCCTCACGGCCCCGGCGCCAGCGCGCGAGCAGTTCGGCGGGCGGTGCGGTGGCACCGGCTTCGGCACCCTCGTCCACGTCCTTGCCGCCGGAGGCGAACGCCTTCTCCACCTCGGCGGCGAACTTCTCCGGGGTGCGCACGGCGATGAGCGCCTTGTCGTCGGTCCAGGCCAGGTGCGCGATCTGGTGCGCGATCGTCCAGCCCTCGGCCGGGGTCGGCCGGGCCCAGTCCGCCGTCGGCAGCGCCGCGACCACGTCGTCCAGCTCCGCGCTCTCGGCCGCGAGATCCCGCAGGATCGCGCCCACATCCGCCACGGTGGCACCTCCTCGTCCACTGCTGCCCCGCCGCCGAGCGTGGCACCGGGACCAAGAAAAATCAAGCGTGCATGATTGTTTTGCGCCGGACCGGGGCTAGAGTCGGGGCATGCCGCGAGAAGCGCCCAGCCCGGAAAGTGTCCGCCTCCGCACCGCCTTCGCCACCCGCGTCCGCCCGCTCGCCGATCGCTCCGCGCCGAGGGGCTACCAGCTGCGCGGCATCCGCCGGATCGCCGACAGCGCCGGGCTGACCCGGCTCCCCCGCGGCACCAGGGCCTGGCCCGCCCGCTACGGCCGCGTGCGCGGGGTGTGGATGCGCGCACCCGGCGCCGACCCGACCCGCGGCGCGCTGCTTTACCTGCACGGCGGTGGGTATGTGTTCGGCTCACCGCGGTCGCACCGCACCTTCGCCTACCGGCTGTCCAAGCAGGTCGGCGTGCCGGTGTTCCTGCTGGACTACCGCCGGGCGCCGGAGCACCCGTTCCCGGCCGCGGCCGACGACGCGCTCGACGCCTACCGGTTGCTGCTGGCGCAGGGGTACCCGCCGGAGAAGCTGCTGGTCGCCGGGGATTCCGCGGGCGGGCACCTGACCGCCTGCCTGCTCGGCGACCTCGCTCGGCTGCACCTGCCGCAGCCCGCGGGCGCCTACCTCATCTCGCCGTGGCTGGACCTGAGCGTCGCTTCGGCGGCCGAGCGGGACGGCAAGCAGCGCGACCCGTTCCTCTCCCCCGCCTACGCCGCCAAATGCCGCGACGCCTACCTGACCAGCACGCCGTGGAGCCATCCACGCCTCGACGTGCTCGGCGCCGACAAGACGGGCTGGCCGCCGATCCTGCTGCAGGTCGGTGACACCGAATCACTGCTGGACGAGGCGCACCGCTTCGCCGGCACCCACGACCGCACCGAGCTCGAGGTCTGGCCGGGGCAGATCCACGTGTTCCCGATCTTCTCGAACCTGCCGGAGGGCCGCGACGCCGCGCGGCGGGCGAGCGAGTTCCTCGGCAGCTTGTTGACAGCTTGCCAGTAAGCCGGGAACCGCCTTATCTTCGTCGCACGCGGAGCAAAGGAGCACCTGTGTCGCACACGGGGTACACCGACATCACCTACCAGGTCAGCGACCGGATCGCGACGATCACGCTGAACCGGCCGGAAGCACGCAACGGCTACACCATCAAGATGGCCGACGAGCTCGGCGACGCCTTCGACCGGGCCGACCACGACGAGCAGGTCCGCGTGGTGGTGCTGACCGGCGCGGGCGACAACTTCTCCGTCGGGGCCGACCTGTCCCAGGGCGGGTTCGACTTCGACGCGGAGAAGGGCCCCGACCCGGAGTGGCAGGAGCCGGCCGGCCGCTGCTCCAAGCGCGTGTTCACGATGAACAAGCCGGTCATCGCGGCGATCCGCGGCGCGGCCATCGGCGGCGGGATCACCATCACGCTGTCCGCCGACTACCGGCTGGCCTCCACCGACGCCCGCTTCGGCTTCGTGTTCGTGCGCCGCGGGATCTATCCCGAAGGCGCGTCGGCGTGGTTCCTGCCGCGCCTGGTCGGCATGGGCACCGCGATGGACTGGATGATCAGCGGCCGCGTGTTCGGCGCCGAGGAGGCGCTCGAGGCCGGTCTGGTGCAGCGCGTGCACGAACCGGAGGAGTTGCTGGACAAGGCGTACGAACTGGCCCGCGAGCTGATCGAGACGACCGCGCCGGTCTCGGTCGCGGTCACCCGGCAACTGCTCTACCGGATGGCCTCCGCGGACTCCCCGTTCCCGGTGCACGAGGTCGACTCGAAGCTGATCGGCGGCCTGTCCACCAATCCGGACGCGGTCGAGGGCGTGCTGTCGTTCCTGCAGAAGCGCCGGCCGGAGTTCAAGCTGCGCGTGCCCGAGGACCTGCCGGGCCACCTGCCGTGGGTGGCCGGGAAGTGACCGCCTACCCGCCCGAACCCTGGAACCTGGCCGGGCAGGCGTACGCGACCACCTGGCGGGTGCCGGTGGACGCGCTGCCCGCGCTGCCGTCCGGACTGGACCCGGTGGTGCTCGCCGGACAGGCGATCGTGGTCACCGCCTGGCTCGACTACCAGCCGCCCGGCCAGCTCTCCTACCACGAGCTGCTGGCCACCGTCGCGGTCCGCAACGGCACGCGCGCCACCGGGTCGATCACCGACATCTGGGTGGACAGCGAGGTGTCGCTGGCCGGTGGCCGCGGGCTGTGGGGCATCCCGAAGGACCTCGCCGCGTTCGACTTCACCCACGGCCGCACCTTCACCGCCTCGGCGAGCCTGGCCGGCGGCTGGATCGCCACCGCGGCCTTCACCCGGCGCGCCGGGCTGCCGTTCGCGCCGCCTGCCGCGTTCAGCATCGCGCAGGAACTCTCGGGCGCGCTGAAGTACACCCCGGTCCGCTCGGCCGCCCGCCCGCACCTGGCTTCGGCGAGCTGGAACCTCAATCCGGACGGCCCGCTCGGCTTCCTCGACGGCCGCCGTCCCGGCCCGAGCGTGGCGCTGGCCGACTTCCGCCTCACGTTCGGCGAGTAGCCCCCCCGGGGCGGGTGATCACCGCCCTCCCGGACGAGGGATGCCCCGGTACCGCCTGGTGCCGGGGCATCACTCTGAGTGGCGTTCCGGATGCCGAACGGCCCAGCGCCGCGGGTGATCCGCACACTGTTCAACAACGGCCAAACCTCCCCTGAGCAGCAGCCGAGCACCAGCCCCTAACCTGCCTGGGGGAGGGTCGAGTTCAGCATTCGGGAACGCCGCGACACGCCACCCGTTGGGGCATGTGCGCGCCGACACCCCTACATGTAGTCTCTGGGCACCGAGAGCGCAGCAGCGACGGGAGACCGCTGTTCAGCTCCCTCGGCCAGACCTGCACCACCGCACAGCACACCGCCTCTCGAGACGGTGTGGGGAACCAACGCGCCCTTTTGGAGCCACGCATGTCACTGGACATCACCGAGACAACCCAGCGGCCACCGTCCGTCACGGACCAGACCGCCACCGTGCGCGTCATCCGCCGTGACGGCAGTGTGTCGCCGTTCGACGCGAACAAGATCTCGGTGGCGATGACCAAGGCGTTCCTCGCCGTCGAAGGTGACGACGCCGCCGCGTCCTCGCGCATCCACCACCTGGTCGCGGAGCTGACCGAGCAGGTCGAGCAGTCGCTGCTGCGCCACGCCGGCCCGGAGACCTCGCTGCACATCGAGCAGATCCAGGACCAGGTCGAGCTGATGCTGATGCGCGGCGAGCACCACAAGGTCGCCCGCGCCTACGTGCTGTACCGCGACGAGCGCGCCAAGGCCCGCGCCGCGGCCGCCGCCCCCGCGCGTGACGAGAACGTGCTGCACGTCAAGTCCGCCGACGGCGCGCTGCGCCCGCTGGACTGGGACCGCGTGGCCCACGTGGTCGGCGAGGCCGTGGCCGGGCTGTCCGACGTCAGCGCCGAGCCGGTGCTGGCCGAGACCCGCCGCAACCTCTACGACGGCATCTCCGCCGACGAGCTGGCGCTGGCCCAGATCATGGCCGCCCGCACGCTGGTCGAGCAGGAGCCGAACTACTCCTACGTCAGCGCCCGCCTGCTGGCCGACAAGCTGCGCGCCGAGGCGCTGAGCTACCTGGCCGGCCGCCCGCGCCAGGCCAGCCAGGACGAGATGGCCGAGGTCTACCCCGGCTACTTCCGCGACTACCTGCGCCGCGCGATCGAGCTGGAGCTGGTCAACAGCGAGCTGGCCTCGTTCGACCTGGACAGGATCACCGCCGCGCTGCGCCCCGAGCGCGACCTCGACTTCGGCTTCCTCGGCCTGCAGACGCTGTACGACCGCTACTTCCAGCACCACGACGGCACCCGGTTCGAGCTGCCGCAGGCGTTCTTCATGCGCGTGGCGATGGGCCTGGCCATCCGCGAGGACGACCGCGAAGCCCGCGCCATCGAGTTCTACGAGCTGCTCTCGTCGTTCCACTTCATGGCCTCGACGCCGACGCTGTTCAACTCGGGCACCACCCGCCCGCAGCTGTCCTCCTGCTTCCTCACCACGGTGGACGACGACCTGGACTCGATCTTCCAGGCGTACAAGAACAACGCGCTGCTGGCGAAGTACTCGGGCGGGCTGGGCAACGACTGGACCCCGGTCCGCGGCCTCGGCGCGCACATCAAGGGCACCAACGGGCAGTCGCAGGGCGTGGTCCCGTTCCTCAAGATCGCCAACGACACCGCGGTCGCGGTGAACCAGGGCGGCAAGCGCAAGGGCGCGGCGTGTGCCTACCTCGAGACCTGGCACGTGGACATCGAGGAGTTCCTCGACCTGCGCAAGAACACCGGTGACGACCGCCGCCGCACCCACGACATGAACACCGCGAACTGGGTGCCCGACGAGTTCCTCCGCCGGGTGGAGGCCAACGCGGGCTGGACCCTGTTCTCCCCCAACGAGGTCCCCGACCTGCACGACCTCTACGGCAACGCGTTCGCCGAGCGCTACCGCGAGTACGAGGCCGCCGCCGAGCGCGGTGAGATCAAGGTGTTCCGCAAGGTCCGCGCGGTCGAGCTGTGGCGCCGCATGCTGACCATGCTGTTCGAGACCGGGCACCCGTGGATCACCTTCAAGGACCCGTGCAACCTGCGCTCGCCGCAGCAGCACACCGGTGTCGTGCACTCGTCGAACCTGTGCACCGAGATCACCCTGAACACCAGTGCCGACGAGGTCGCGGTGTGCAACCTCGGCTCGGTCAACCTGCTCAAGCACGTCGGCCCGGACGGCCTGGACACCCAGCGCCTCGAGAAGACCGTGCGCACCGCGGTGCGGATGCTCGACAACGTGATCGACATCAACTTCTACACCATCCCCGAGGCACGCCGGTCCAACCTGCGCCACCGCCCGATCGGGCTGGGCCTGATGGGCTTCCAGGACGCGCTGTTCGAGCTGGGCCTGCCGCTGTCGTCCGAGGCCGCGGTGGAGTTCGCCGACCGCAGCATGGAGCACATCAGCTACTACGCCATCTCGGCCTCGACCGACCTGGCCGAGCAGCGCGGGCAGTACCAGACCTTCGAGGGTTCGCTGTGGAGCAAGGGCATCCTGCCGATCGACTCGATGCAGCTGCTGATCGACGCCCGCCGCGGTGACGCGCTGGACGTGGACACCTCCACCACGCTGGACTGGGAGCCGCTGCGCCAGCGCGTGCGCACCGTCGGCATGCGCAACTCCAACGTGATGGCGATCGCGCCGACCGCGACGATCTCCAACATCTGCGGGGTCGGGCAGTCCATCGAGCCGCTGTTCCAGAACCTCTTCGTCAAGTCGAACATGTCCGGTGACTTCACCGTGGTCAACCCGCACCTGGTGCGCTCGCTCAAGGAGCGGGGCCTGTGGGACGAGGTGATGGTGTCGGACCTGAAGTACTTCGACGGCAGCCTCGGCCAGATCGACCGCGTGCCGGACGACCTCAAGGCCCTCTACGCCACCGCGTTCGAGGTGGAGAGCAAGTGGCTGGTCGACGCGGCCTCGCGGCGGCAGAAGTGGATCGACCAGGCGCAGTCGCTGAACCTCTACATCGCCGCGCCGAGCGGGCGCAAGCTCGACGAGCTGTACCGCTACGCCTGGCACAAGGGCCTCAAGACCACGTACTACCTGCGGGCGCAGTCCGCGACGCACGTGGAGAAGAGCACCCTGCGCGGCACCGACGGCAAGCTGAACGCCGTCTCGGCCACGCCGGCCCCGGCACCCGCCGCCGCTCCTTCGCCCACCCCGGCCCCGGCCCCCTCGCCGTCGCCTTCCCCGTCGCCGTCGCCGTCGGCTTCCGTGCCCGCGGTGCCCCCGGCCCAGCCGGAGCCCAAGGAGATGCCGAAGGTGGAGGACGTCGACTTCGCCGCCACCGACGGCGCGGCCTGCCGGATCGACGACCCCGACTGCGAAGCCTGCCAGTAAGGAACCCCTGACGATGACCAACACCGAAGCACCGCTCACCGACGCCACCGGCCTAGGCGAGATCGAGCGCGGAGCCGAGCGCATCAGCGTCGACGACAAGCGCATGATCAACGCCCGCGCCGACGTCAACCAGCTGCTCCCGCTCAAGTACACCTGGGCGTGGGAGAAGTACCTGGCCGGCTGCAACAACCACTGGATGCCGACCGAGGTCGCCATGCAGGCCGACATCGCGCTGTGGAAGTCGCCCGACGGGCTGACCGAGGACGAGCGGCAGATGCTCAAGCGCAACCTCGGCTTCTTCGCCACCGCGGAGTCGCTGGTGGCGAACAACATCGTGCTCGCGGTCTACCGGCAGATCACCAACCCGGAGTGCCGCCAGTACCTGCTGCGCCAGGCCTTCGAGGAGGCCGTGCACACGCACACCTTCCAGTACATCTGCGAGAGCCTCGGCCTGGTCGAGGGCGAGCTGTTCAACATGTACCGCGAGGTGCCGTCGATCTCCGACAAGGACGCGTGGGCGCTGAAGTACACGCAGAACCTGGAGAACCCGGACTTCGAGACCGGGACCCCGGAGGCCGACCAGGCGTTCCTGCGCGACCTGGTGGCGTTCTACGTGATCTTCGAGGGCATGTGGTTCTACACCGGTTTCGCGCAGATCCTGTCGCTGGGCCGCCGGAACAAGATGGTCGGCATCGCCGAGCAGTACCAGTACATCCTGCGCGACGAGTCGATCCACCTGAACTTCGGCATCGACTGCATCAACCAGATCAAGATCGAGAACCCGCACCTGTGGACCGAGCAGTTCCAGGCGGAGATCCGGGGCATGCTGACCGAGGCGTGCGAGCTCGAGGTCGCCTACGCCCGGGACACCATGCCGCGCGGCATGCTCGGGCTGTCGGCCCAGCTGTGCGAGCAGTACATGCACTTCATCACCGACCGCCGCGCGCAGCAGATCGGCCTGGCGCCGATCTACGGCGAGAACGAGAACCCGTTCCCGTGGATGTCGGAGGCGATGGACCTGAAGAAGGAGAAGAACTTCTTCGAGACCCGCGTCATCGAGTACCAGAGCGGTGGCGCGCTCGACTGGGACTGATCCCGCCCGCTAGGCTCGGCCACGCCACTGGTTCCCCGGTGGCGTGGCCGAGCTTTTTTCGTGCCGCGTGCCGGGGAGGCAACAGGGAACCCGGTGCGAATCCGGGACTGCCCCGCAGCGGTAAGCGGGAACGAACGCTGTCACCGCGCAAGCGGTCAAGCACTGGGCACCGCCCGGGAAGCGACAGCCAGTAGGTCCGGCTCCCACGTTCTGGGAGCCCCGCCCGCGAGTCCGAATACCTGCCCGTGGTGCGCGCGCCGCCGGCGCGCGCGGGTCCGGGTCTCGCGGGAGGACACGGCCGAACCAGGTGTCGCCGGTTCGTGCTGTGCTGTGCCCTCCTTGCCGTCCCGGGCTCGTCGGACGAGCTCGCGAGGAGAGAGCTGTGGCAGAGCAGAACCGCCTGGGTTCGACCGTTCTCGGTTACCCGAGGATCGGTCCGGACCGGGAACTGAAGAAGGCCGTCGAGGGCTATTGGGCAGGCCGGATCGACGAGGCCGAACTCCGGAAGGTGGCGCGGGAACTGCGCCTGGACACCTGGCGCGGCCTGGCGAAGGCCGGGCTCGACACGATCCCGTCGAACACCTTCTCCTTCTACGACCAGGTGCTCGACACCACCGTGTTGTTCGGCGCGCTGCCGCGCCGGTTCACCGGCCTCGGCCTTTCGCCGGTCGACACCTACTTCGCCGCGGCGCGCGGGGTCCAGGAGGCACCCGCGCTGGAGATGACGAAGTGGTTCGACACGAACTACCACTACCTGGTGCCGGAACTGGGCCCGGACACCGAGTTCAGCGCAACCGGTGGCAAGCCGCTCGACGAGTACCGCGAGGCCAGGGCGATCGGCGTGGAAACGCGCCCGGTGCTCGTCGGCCCGGTGACCTACCTGCTGCTGGCGAAGGCGGCCGAGGGCGCGCCCGGCGGCTTCCGGCCGCTCGACCTGCTCCCGCGGCTGGTCACCGCGTACGCCCAGCTGCTCACCACGCTGCACGACGAAGGGGTCCAGTGGGTCCAGCTGGACGAACCGGCGTTCGCCGCCGACCGCGCCCCCGAGGAGCTGGAGGCGCTCCGGCAGGCGTACGCGGCGCTGGGCGGCTTGGCGCGTCGCCCGAAGCTGCTGGTCGCCGGGTACTTCGGCGCGCTGGGGGACGCGCTCGGCGTGCTCGCCCGCTCCCCCATCGAGGCGCTGGCCGTGGACCTGGTCACCGATCCGGCCGCGGTGCACGCCGTCGCGGCGGAAAGCGCGTTGCGGGACAAGGAAGTGCTGGCCGGCGTGGTGGACGGTCGCAACATCTGGCGGGTCGACGCCGACGCCGCGCTGGCGAAGGCCGCGACCCTGCTCGGCACCGCGGCCGCGGTCGGAGTGTCCACTTCGGCCTCCCTGCTGCACGTGCCCTACGACGCCGCTCGCGAGTCCGATGTGGACGGACGACTGCGTGGTTGGCTCGCTTTCGCCAAGCAGAAGGTCGAAGAGGTGGTGCTGCTCGGCCGGGCGCTCGCCGGTGAACCCGCCGACCTGACCTCGGCGCGCGCGGCCACTGCGGAGCGCGCGAACGCCGGTGACCTGCGTGACGACCGCGTGCGGGCCCGGCTCGCCGCGCTGAAGCCGGAGCACAGCCGCCGCGGTGACTACGCCCGGCGCGCGGCGGCGCAGGCCGAGGCGCTCGGCCTGCCCCCGCTGCCGAGCACCACGATCGGGTCGTTCCCGCAGACCGGTGACGTGCGCAAGGCACGCGCGGCGCTGCGGGCCGGGCGGATCGACGCGGCGGCCTACCGCGCCCAGATGCACGACGAGATCGAGAAGGTGGTGCGGCTGCAGGAAGATCTCGGCCTCGACGTGCTGGTGCACGGCGAGCCCGAGCGCAACGACATGGTGCAGTACTTCGCCGAGCAGCTCGCCGGGTTCGCGGCCACGGAGTTCGGCTGGGTGCAGTCCTACGGCTCGCGGTGCGTGCGGCCGCCGATCCTGTTCGGCGACGTGTCCCGCCCGGCGCCGATGACGGTGGACTGGGCGTCGTACGCGCAGTCGCTGACGGCGAAGCCGGTCAAGGGCATGCTGACCGGGCCGGTGACCATTCTCGCGTGGTCGTTCGTGCGCGACGACCAGCCGCTGGCGGACACCGCGCGGCAGGTCGCGCTGGCCATCCGCGACGAGGTGCACGACCTGGAGTCGGCGGGCATCCGGATCATCCAGGTCGACGAGCCCGCGTTGCGCGAACTGCTGCCGCTGCGGTCGGCGGAGCACGCGGCGTACTTCGGCTGGGCGGTGGAGTCGTTCCGGCTGGCCACCTCGGGCATCGCGGATTCGACGCAGATCCACACGCACATGTGCTACTCGGAGTTCGGGGACATCCTGCCCGCCATCGACGCGATCGACGCGGACGTCACCAGCATCGAGGCCGCGCGCTCGCGCATGGAGGTCCTCGACGGCCTCGGGGACTTCGCGCGCGGGGTCGGCCCCGGGGTGTACGACATCCACTCGCCGCGGGTGCCGGGCGTCGACGAGGTGACCGGCCTGCTGCGCACGGCGGTCGCCGCGGTCCCGGGTGAGCGGATCTGGGTGAACCCGGACTGCGGCCTGAAGACCCGGGGGTACGCCGAGGTCGAACCGGCGCTGCGGAACCTGGTCACCGCCGCGCGCCGCCTGCGCGCCGAACTCGCCACCGACTAGCCCCACGCCGTGAATGTGGCTTTCACGGCACTTGCCGCTGTGAAAGCCACAGTGATGATGGTGTGTATGGACGGGGGCTGCCCCGGGGCTTGGCCCGGAAAGCCACTGATGCCCTGGCCGGGGTTGTCTTGCGAATGATCTGCCGGTTCCGGGGTGGTCTCCGTTCGTGCACGTCACCAGGCCAGGGGATGTGACTTGATAGGAGCCTGTGCCACCAGGACACCCATCACTGTGCTGTCCACCCCTGCTGGCCCGGTACGTGCCCTCCCTGACCACTGAACACCACGGGACGGCAGAGACCAGGATGACTGATCAGCACACCGGCGTCGACACTGCCCAGCACACCGCGGTGATCGCCGGGGTCGATACCCATAAAGACACCCACACCGCCGCCGCGCTCGATCCTGTCGGCCGGGTACTGGGCACGCACACCTTCCCGGCCACCACCGCCGGCTACACCGCGCTGGGCACCTGGCTGGCCGGGTTCGGCACGGTGTCCGCGGCCGGGGTGGAGGGCACCGGTTCCTACGGCGCGGGCCTGGCCCGCTACCTGGCCGGCGAGGGTGTCACGGTGGTGGAGGTCAACCAGCCCGACCGGCATGCCCGCCGCCGCAAGGGAAAGACCGACACCCAGGACGCGATCAACACCGCCCGCGCCGTCCTGGCCGGCCACGCTGAGGCCACCCCCAAAGCCGGCACCGGGCCCGCCGCCGCGATCACCGCCCTGCGCACCGCGCTGACCAGCGCGGTCAAATCCCGCACCGCCGCGCTCAACCAGCTCCACGCCCTGATCGTCACCGCCCCCGCCCCGCTACGCGAATCCTTGTCCGGCCTGACCGGCACAACCCTGATCAGGGCCTGCGCCCGGCTGCGCCCCGGCACCGACCTCACCAGCCCCGTCAACGCCACGAAAACCGCGCTCCGCCGCCTCGCCCGGCGCATCACCGACCTCACCACCGAGATCACCGACGCCAAAACCGACCTGAACACCCTGACCCGCCAGGTCCTGCCCGCCACCACCGCCGTGTTCGGCGTCGGCCCCGACACCGCCGCCCAGCTCCTGGCCACCGCCGGAGACAACCCCGACCGCATCACCACCGAAGCCCAGTTCGCCCACCTCTGCGGCACCGCCCCGATCGACGCCAGCAGCGGCCGCAACAACCGCCACCGCCTCAACCGCGGCGGCGACCGCCACGCCAACGCCGCCCTCCACCGAATAGTGATCGTCCGCCTGCGCCACTGCCCCCGCACCCGCGCCTACCTCGAACGACGCACCCGCGAAGGCCTCCCCAAACGACACATCATCCGCTGCCTCAAACGCTACGTCGCACGCGAAATCCACCGAACCATCACCACAGACATGGCCAACCTCACAACAACCCCTTGACCTCAATAGGAGCATCATTCACGGCACCGCGCCGCACGGCGAACTGACCCGATCGCGTTCTTGTCAGAGCGCCAACAAGCGGGCAAGCTGGACGGACCAGGTCACGCAGTGATCTCTCTCAGCGACGAGAGGAGCCGACCGTGCCGAGCCCCGCCGTCAGCAAGGTGACCAGCGCGCTGCGCGAGCGCGTCCCGCCGCTCACCTCGATCCCGCTCCCCCGCGCGGTCGACCGCAGGCTGCTCGGGCAGCGCTGGCCGACCAGGGAGCTCGCCGCGCCCCCGGCGGGCAGCGGCCTCAAGGCCATTCCCGGCGACGACGGCGCCCCGCTGATCGGGCACTCACTGGACTTCATGCGCTTCGGCGTCGAATGGGCGCTGCGGCGCCACGAGCTGTACGGGCCGGTCTCCTGGATGGGCGCCTTCGGCCGCCGGATCGTCAGCCTCAGCGGGCCGGAGGCCACCCAGATCGCGCTGGTCAACAAGGACAAGGCGTTCTCGCAGCAGGGCTGGGAGTTCTTCATCGAGAAGTTCTTCCACCGCGGCCTGATGCTGCTCGACTTCGGCGAGCACCTCGGGCACCGCCGGATCATGCAGGAGGCGTTCACCCGCGACCGCCTGGCCGGCTACGTCGCCCAGATGGGGCCCGCGCTGCGCGACGGGATCGGCGCGTGGTCACCGGATTCGCGCCCGCGGCTGTACTGGTCGCTCAAGCGGCTGACCCTCGACGTGGCGAGCCGCGTGTTCATGGACACGCCCAGCGGCCCGGAGGCGGCACAGCTCAACCGCGCCTTCGTCGACTCGGTCCGCGCCGGGACGGCGATCGTGCGGCACCCGGTGCCGGGCGGGCGCTGGGCCGCCGGGCTCACCGGCCGCAAGGTGCTGGAGCGCTACTTCCGGGAGAACCTGCCCGCCAAGCGCCGCGACGACGGGGACGACCTGTTCTCCGCGCTGTGCCACGCCACCACCGAGGACGGCGAGCGGTTCTCCGACGCCGACGTGGTCAACCACATGATCTTCCTGATGATGGCCGCGCACGACACCACCACGATCACCAGCACCGCCGCGGTCTTCTACCTGGCCAAGCACCCCGAGTGGCAGGAACGCGTGCGCGAGGAGTCGCTGCGCCTCGGCGACGGCATCCCCGACGTGGCCGCACTCGGTGAACTGTCCACACTGGAACTGGTGGTCAAGGAGGCACTGCGGCTGGTCGCGCCGGTACCGTCGATGGCCCGCAAAACCCTGCACGACACCGAAGTTCTGGGATTCCACCTGCCGGCGGGCAGCCTGGTCGGCGTGTCGCCGACGATCAACCACTTCGACCCGCGGTACTGGACCGATCCGCTGCGCTTCGACCCGGACCGGTTTTCCGAGGCACGGCGGGAAGATCGGGGCCACCGCTTCGCCTGGATGCCCTTCGGCGGCGGCGCGCACAAGTGCATCGGCCTGCACTTCGGCATGTTCGAGGTGAAGGCACTGCTGCACGAGATGCTGCGGCGGTTCCGCTGGTCGGTCCCGGCGGGCTACGAGGCGCGCTGGGACTACGTTTCGCTACCGGTGCCCGCCGACGGACTCCCGATCCTCCTGACCAGGCGATAATCTGTCACACTCAGAGTACCCGTTCGAGTACCGATCATCACCCTTTCAGCCGGTAGACACCCAGCGTGCTGCGTGATGACGTGACATGACTCTCGGCTGGCTCGTGTGCTGTGCGGGCGCACCGATCCCCGCACGGGCTTTGAGCTGGCCTTTGCATCGCATGAAGAGGTGGAGTGTGCCGAGACCTGGTGACGCGCCAGGATTGGTGGAGATCGCCCGCAAATGGGCGGCCACATTGGCCGACACGGAAGGAGTATCGCTTCCGCCCGAGGAACTCGAGGGAAGCCTGCTCTCCTTCGCCCAGGAGTTGAGCGAGGACACCGATCCCGCGCGCGAAGGCGCCAAACTCCGGTTCGCCGCGCTGTATTCGGCTTCACCGCTGGGTATCGCACTGGCCGATCAGGACGGCGTGATCGTCGAGGCGAACCCGGCGCTGGGCCGCATGCTCGGCCGCCGGTCCGAGTCGCTGCGCGGCACGCCGATCCCGAGCCTGGCCTCCACCGACAAGGGCGCCGCGACGCTGCGGACCGGGCTGGCCGAACTCGACGGCGCCGATCTTTCCCTGTACCGCCAGCTGATCGTGCTCTCCAACGCCGAGGACGACCCGCTGTGGGTCAACATCACGCTGTCCCAGCTGCCGGGCGACAACACCGACCGGGTGTACCCGGTGCTGATGGTCGAGGACGTCAACGACCTGCACCTGCTGCAGGAGCGGCTGCGGCACCAGACCCTGCACGACGCGCTGACCGGGCTGCCCAACGCGCTGAGCTTCTCCACCAAGCTCGACACCGCGGTGGCGGCGGACTCCCCCGGCCAGCTGGCGCTGGTGTACCTGGACATCGACGGGTTCAAGGTGATCAACGACGGCCTCGGCGCGGAACTGGGCGACCAGGTGCTGCGCGCGGTGGGCCGCAAGCTGGGCACCGTGTTCGCCGACCACGACGCGTTCATCGCGCGGCTGTCCGGTGACGGGTTCGCGGTGCTGCTGCACGGCGAGCTGAACGCCACCGAGGTGATCGCGCTGGTGCAGCGGGTGCTCGACGAGCTGACCGAGCCGGTCTACTACGACGAGCTCGGCGTCGGCGTGAGCGCCAGTGCCGGGATAGTGGTCCGCAAGGCGGCGGGCGGCTCGGCGAACGAACTGCTCCGCGCCGCCGAGATCGCGCTGCACCGCGCGAAGGAGGCGGGCAAGGCGCAGTGGATGCTGTTCGACCCGGAGCTGGACGCGCGCGACCGCAGCCGCTACCGGCTCGGCGCCACCATCGCCGGCGCGCTGGAGAACGGTGAGTTCTCGCTGGTGTTCCAGCCGACCGTGCGGCTGGCCCGGCAGCACGAGCTGGCCGTGGTCAACGCCGGGCTGCGCTGGGACCACCCGGAGTTCGGCGCGCTGGAGTCCGAGGACTTCTACCCGCTGGCGGCGACCACCGGCATGATGATCCCGCTCGGGCGGTGGCTGCTCACCGAGTCGCTGGCGGCCACGGCCCGCTGGCGCGAGAAGTTCGGCGACGCCGCGCCCGAGGTGTGCGTGCGGTTGCCGTACCGGCTGGCCACCGACCCGGATCTGGTGCTGCTGGTCAAGGAGGAGCTGGACCGCAACGACCTGCCCGCGGGCGCGCTGCGGTTGTGCACGGACGGGCCGTCGGTGCTCGACCCGCACGGTGAGGTGATCGACTCGCTGGCGGTGCTCGCGGATCTCGGCGCGCACCTGGTGCTGGCGGTGTCCGGCAGTGCCGATCTGGAGCTGATCCGCACGCACCAGCTGCCGGTCCGGCACGTCATCCTCACCGGCGAGGTGGTCGACGCGCTCGCCGACCGCGACGACGAGGTCGCCTCGCGCCACCTCGGGCAGCTGGTCGCCCGCGCGAAGGAGATGGGCCTGCGGATCGGCGCCGAAGGCGTGCGCGACGCCGCCCACGCGGAACGGCTGCGGGCGCTGGGCGTGCTCGCCGGGCGGGGCCCGTTCATCGCCGAATCGGCCACCAAGTCCGATGTCGAGGAACTCATCGACCGGCACGCCGCGGCGGGGTGAGACCAGGCCGCCGTGCGGGTGGCTCCGAAGACCAGGGAGGATCGACCGGTCCACCGCGCACGGCAGAGGAGTTCTTCACATGCAGCAGGGAGACCTGGCCCCGGACTTCACCCTCGACGACGATCGCGGGCAGCCGCGGTCGTTGAGCGGGTTGCTCGCCGACGGGCCGGTGGTGCTCTTCTTCTACCCCGCCGCGATGACCAGCGGCTGCACCGCGGAGAGCTGCCACTTCCGCGACCTGGCCGCCGAGTTCGCCGCGGTCGGCGCGCAGCGGGTCGGGATCAGCCCCGACGACGTGGCCAAGCAGCACCTCTTCTCGGCCACGCACGGCTTCGACTACCCGCTGCTGGCCGACCCGGACGGCGCGGTGGCCACGCAGTTCGGCGTGCGCCGCAAGTTCGGGCCGCTGCTGACCAAGCGGCACACCTTCGTCATCGACACCGACCGCAAGGTGCTCGAGGTGATCAAGAGCGAACTGCGCATGGGCGTGCACGCCGACCGCGCGCTGGCCGCGCTGCGGGCCCGCCGCACCGCCTGAGCCCGGAAACCGCATCCGTCCCGGGCGGCGCCACCGTCAGTTGACGATGACGCTGTCCGGGATCGCCTTGTCCGTCTTCAGCGCGTCGAACAGCTGCTCGGCCTTCTTCTTGTCCCAGTTCTCCGCCGAGGCGTTGGTGACCGGCACGGTCGTGGTGACCACGCCACCACTGGAGATACCGCGCATCGCGAACGCCAGCCCGACCAGGTTGTGCAGGTGGTCGCCCTCGTCCATGGTCAGCGCCTCCGGCGCCTCCGACAGCAGCGGGAACAGGTAGAACGGGTTGAGCAGGGTGCCCGGGCTGGCCATCTCGGACACCATCGCGCCGATGAACTTGCGCTGGTTGGCCACCCGGTCCAGGTCCGACCGCGGGGTCGCGCTGCTGTAGCGCATGCGCACGAAGCTCAGCGCCTGCGCGCCGTCGAGTTCCTGGCAGCCCGCAGCCAGCTTGGCGCCGGTCTTCGTGTCGTTCATCTCGGTGTCGAGGCACATCTCGACCCCGCCGATGGCGTCGACGATGTTGGCGAACCCGCCGAAGCCGATCTCCGCGTAGTGGTCGATCCGCAGGCCGGTGGCGCCCTCCACGGTCTTGGCCAGCAGCTGCGGGCCACCGAAGGAGAAGGCCGCGTTGATCTTGTTGGTGCCGTGGCCGGGGATCTTCACCTGCGAGTCGCGCGGCAGGCTGAGCAGCGTCGGCGGGGTGTCGTTGTCCGGGATGTGCGCGAGCATGATGGTGTCGGTGCGCTGCCCGGCGGTGTCCCCGGTGGACAGGCGCGCCTCGTCCTCCGGGTCCAGCCCCGCCCGCGAGTCCGAGCCGACGATCAGCCAGTTGGTGCCCTCGCCCGCGGCGGGACGGCCCTCGTAGTCGGCCAGCGCGTCGATCCGGTTGATGGAGAACTCGAGGTAGATCCACACCCCGGCGAGGAAGACCACGAACACCATCAGCAGGCTGAGCAGCACCTTGCCGAAGCTCCACCGGCGGCGGCGCGGCGGCCGCTCGGGCGGCATCGGCCGGCGCGGCGGCGCCTCCGGCCCGCGCGGCGGCACCGGGGCGCGCATGGTCGGCTGCGGCGGCATGTGCTGCTCCTCGCGCGGCGCCGGGTACTCGTCACGCCGCGGCGGCTGTTCCCGCCCCGGGATGGGCAGCATCTGCGCGCGCTGGTGTTGCCGCGGGCCTCGGGGGGCCGGGCGGGGCTCCTGCCCGCCGTAGTCTCCGCCGTAGGTCATCAACCTCACCGTTTCCTGCCGTCCGACATGCCTGCGGTGCACAGTGAACCGCAGCTCCCGGAGACAAGGACGTGCGACACCCCCTTCCGGTTGTGCCGACCACCCTGAAGTGGCCGTCTACCTGCCGAAGGAGAGCTGGCGCACCTTGATGTACCCGGACCGGAACCCGGCTTCGGAGTAGGCCAGGTAGAACTCCCACATCCGCTTGAACACCTCGTCGAAGCCCAGGTCGGAGACCTCGGCCCAGCGGTGGGTGAACCGCTCGCGCCACTCGCGCAGCGTGCGCGCGTAGTCCTGGCCGAACTCGCGCGCGGCACGCAGCTTCAGCCCGGCGTGCTCGGCGAGCCCGGTCTCGATGGATTCGGGCGACGGGATGAGCCCGCCGGGGAAGATGTACTTGTGCATCCAGGTGTACGAGGACGCCGAGGCCACCATGCGGTCGTGGCTCATCGTGATGGCCTGCAGGCCCAGCTTGCCGCCGGGGCGCAGCCGCTCGCCGATGGTCCGGTAGAACGCCGGCCAGTAGTCCGCGCCGACCGCCTCGATCATCTCCACGCTGACCACCGCGTCGTACTGCCCCTCGGACAGGCGGTAGTCGCGCAGCTGCACGTCCACCCGGTCGGCCAGGCCCGCGTCGGCGATCCGCTTGGTGGCCAGCGCGGCCTGCTCCTCGGAGATGGTCAGCGAGGTGACCCTGGCGCCGCGCTGGGCCGCCCGGATGGACAGCTCGCCCCAGCCGGTGCCGATCTCGAGCACCTCGCTGCCCTCGCGCACCCCGGCGTAGTCGAGCACGCCGTCGATCTTGCGGTGCTGCGCGGTGGTCAGCGCCTCCTCGGAGGAACCGTACAAAGCGGACGAATACGTCATCGTTTCGTCCAGGAAGGTGGCGAACATGTCGTTGGACAGGTCGTAGTGCCGGTGGATGTTGGCCCGCGCGCCGTCCACCGTGTTCTCCTCGTCGGCGGGCTGGCGCCGGTCGACCAGCCGCCGGAACCGCTGCAGCACCGGCGGGATCAGCGTGGCCATCCGCTCGGCGAACGGGGTGAGCACCTCGGCCAGCGCGTCGGAGGTCCAGTCACCGACCATGTACGCCTCGCCGAAACCGATTTTCGCGTCCACGCCGAGGCGGTGGAAGAAGGCGGCCGGGCGCCGCAGGTACATGCACGGCGCTTCGGGCCCGCCCGCGCCGAGCCACCGGCCGCCGGGCAGGACCACGCGCACGTCGAGCGGCCGGACCGCGCGCCGGAACAACGCCTCGGCGATCTTCGCCCGCATCGGCGAATGCGGCGGCGTGGCCAGTTCGCGCCACGCGCCGTCCTCCGCCGCCCCCGAATCAACCCTGGAACTGGTCACCGTGAAAAACCCTCCCACCGATAGCGCCGTCTAAAGCGGAATTCGCAGCCGTTCCGCGGCCGGCCTGGTCCAGGCCCCGCTCAGCACGCCGTCCGCCGGCGGCAATCCGAGTGTGTCCAGTGTGAAAGCACAGACCAGCCTGGTCCATACCGGCGAGCGCCGCAGCATCGCGTGTCCCTCGTCGGAGACCTCGAACCGGGCCAGCCGCGAAGCCACGGTCTCCGCCCGGCTGCCGAAGGTGTAGGAATCGGCCGGGCTGGTGATCAGGTCCCGGGTGCCGTGTGCGATGAGCACGGCGCGGCCGCGCACCGCCGCCACCGGTTCGCCCTCCGGCGTCCACGGGGCGAGCGCGCAGACCCCGGCCACCGCGGGGTCGTCGGCCACGCGCAGCGCGACCCGGCCCCCCATCGAGTGACCGACGAGCACCACCGGCACCCCGGGGTGGTCGGCGCGGATGCCGTCGAGCGCCCAGCGCGCGTCGCGCACCGCGTCCAGCCCGGGCGCGTTCCAGCCGCGGACGCGGTTGCGCAGCAGGCGCACCTCGACGCCGTGGCGCGCGGTGGCCCGGTGCAGCGACTTCGCGATCGGCACCATCCGGAGGTAGGCCAGCCGCCACGGGCGCACCACGGCGCGGCCGTGCTCGGCACCGCCGTGCAGCACCAGTACCACCGCGCGAACTGGTCCGCGTGCCCGCCGGATCGTGACAGCGGCCTGTCTTTCGCTCACGCCCACCTCCTGCTCCGATCATGGCAAGGTTGCTTCGTAGCCGACCATTCCCAGGAAGGGACGATGTGGTGAGCACCACCCAATCCCCCGTTTTCGCCGACCTCGCCGCGACCGCGCTGGAGCGGGCGCGGCAGGACAACGCCGAGGCCGTCACCGCGGCCGCCGCCCAGATCGTCCGGACCATCCGGGCGGACGCGCTGATCTTCACCGCGGGCGCCGGGCATTCGCTGGCCGCGGTGGCGGAGACCTTCTACCGCGCCGGCGGGCTCGCCAACGTCTACCCGCTCTACCACGAGGAGTTGCTGCCGCTGCACGGCGCGCAACGCAGCACCAAGGCCGAGCGGCGGTCCGGGCTGGCCGCCGAGGTGCTCTCGGCCAAGGCGCCGGGCCCGGACGACCTCCTGGTGGTCTTCTCCACCTCCGGGGTGAACCCGTACCCGGTGGAACTGGCGATGGCGGCGCGCGAAGCGGGTGCCCCGGTGATCGCGGTCAGCTCGCGGGCCTCGGTCGAGGCGGCGCCGCGGCGGTCGGCGAGCACGCTGGTCGAGCAGGGCACCATCGTGCTGGACACCGGTATCCGGCCGGGTGACGCCAGCTACCCGGCCGAGAACCCGGTGACCGGCCCGCTGTCCACTGTGGTCAACGCCTTCCTGTGGAGCCAGGTGCTCACCGCGGTGCTGGAGCAGGCGGCGGCCGAGGGGGTCGAGGTCCCGCTGTGGCGCAGCTCCAACGTGGACGGTGGCGACGCGGCGAACGCGGCGCTGTTCGAGCGGTACCAGCCGCGCGTGCCGATGCTGGGCTGATCCCGGGCGCGGCCCCGGATGCGGTGAATGTGGCTTTCACAGCGGATGGTGCTGTGAAAGCCACATTCACAGCGTGGCTTCCGGTCAGACCGGGGTGGGGTCGCTGGTGAACTGGGTGCGGTGCAGTTCGGCGTACCGGCCGTCGGCGGCCAGCAGCTCCGAGTGCGTCCCGCGTTCGACGATGGCGCCGCCCTCCACCACCAGGATCTGGTCCGCCGCGCGCACCGTCGACAGCCGGTGCGCGATGACCAGTGCGGTCCGCCCGCGCAGCGCGTCGGTCAGCGCCTCCCCCACCGCGGCTTCCGAGGACGAGTCCAGGTGCGCGGTCGCCTCGTCCAGCACCAGCACCCGCGGCCGCGCCAGCAGCAGCCGCGCGATGGTCAGGCGCTGCCGTTCCCCGCCGGACAGGCGGTAACCGCGTTCCCCGACCACCGTGTCCAGTCCGTCCGGCAGCGCGGCGATCGTCTCGGCGAGCCGCGCCCGGCGCAGCGCGTCCCACAGTTCCTCGTCCTCGGCACCGGGCTGGGCGTAGACCAGGTTCGCGCGGATGGTGTCGTGGAACAGGTGGCCGTCCTGGGTGACCACGCCGACCGTCGACCGCAGCGCGTCGAAGCTCAGGTCACGGACGTCCACACCGGACAGCCGCACCGCCCCGGAATCCACGTCGTACAACCGCGGCAGCAACGAGGCGATGGTCGACTTCCCCGCGCCCGAGGACCCGACCAGCGCCACCATCTGCCCCGGTTCGGCGCGGAAGCTGATGCCGTGCAACACCTCCTCGCCACCACGACCGTCCACAGTGGCCACTTCCTCGAGCGACGCGAGCGAGTACCGGTCCGCCGCCGGGTAGCCGAACCGCACATCCTCGAACTCCACCGACACCGCGTCGTCGGCGGGCAGGCGCTTGGGTTCCGGCTTCTCCTTGATCATCGGGTCGAGGTCGAGCACCTCGAAGATCCGCTCGAACGACACCAGCGCGGTCATCACGTCCACCCGCACGTTCGCCAGCGCGGTCAGCGGCGTGTACAGCCGGGTCAGCAGCAGCGCCAGCGCGACCACCGTGCCCGCGGCGAGCTGCCCGTTCAGCGCGAGCCAGCCGCCGAGGCCGTAGACCAGCGCGAGCGCCAGCGCGGACACCAGGGTCAGGCTGGTCATGAACCACCGCGTCAGCATCGCCGTGCGCACGCCGATGTCCCGCACGCGCCCGGCCCGCGCGCCGAACTCGTCGGCTTCGGCCGCCGGACGGCCGAACAGCTTCACCAGGGTGGCGCCCGGCGCGGAGAACCGCTCGGTCATCTGCGTGGTCATCGACGCGTTCAGCACCGACGCCTCCCGCTGCAGCCCGGCCATCCGCCTGCCGATTCGCCGCGCGGGCAGCACGAACACCGGCAGCAGCACCAGCGCCAGCAGGGTCACCTGCCAGGACAGCGCCAGCATCACCACCAGGGTCAGCACCAGCTGGATCGAGTTCGTCAGCAGCCCGGACAGCGTCGCGGTGAACGTCCGCTGCGCGCCGATCACGTCGTTGTTCAGCCTGCTCACCAGCGCGCCCGTGCGGGTGCGCGTGAAGAACGCCACCGGCATGCGCTGCACGTGCTCGAACACCGCGCGCCGCAGGTCGAAGATCACCCCTTCACCGATGCGTGCGGACTGCCACCGCTCGGCCAGTCCCAGCGCGGCGTCGAGCACCGCCAGCCCGGCGATCGCCAGCGCCAGCCACACCACCACCGAGGCCTGCCCGCCGCCGGTGATCACGTCGATCACCCGGCCGGCCAGCAGCGGGGTGCTCACCGCGAGCACCGCGGAGATCACCGTGAGTCCGCCGAAGACCGCGAGCCTTCGCCAATGCGGCCTGGCGAACTTGGCCACCCGCTTGACCGTCCCCCTGGTCAGGCCCTTCGGCGCGGTCTCCGCCTGCATCGCGCCCATCATCAGCGACCACGTGTTCTCCATCTGCGCCCCATCCTTCGCCCCAGAACCTCAAGTAAAATAGAGGTTTTCACCGGATATGCCCTGGACAACAGTGAAATCCAACCCGTTGTTCCCAATCCAGCGGAATTCTTCCCGGTCCGCTCGGTAACCTGCATGCCACAAGACCGGTTTCCGTGGCGAAGGTGAGCAGAATCGCGTGGTCCGCACCGTTTCCGAGCGACTGCGGCAGCTCGTGTCCGCCCACCCGCTCGCCATCGACCTCGCGGTCTACTTCGCCTGTGCGGTCTACGCGCTGATCCTGGCCCGCACCAACGAGTTCTACGGCTTCCGCGTCTGGGGCAACTTCGCCACCGCCGCCTACGGGCTGGCCTTCGCGCACACCGCCTGGCTGCTGGCCACGCGGACGGGGCACCGGCACGGGTGGTGGCGCAGCCGCTGGGTGGGCGTGGCCGCGGTCGGCGTGGTCGGCATGCTCGCGCCGCTGCTCACCCTGGTCGTCCGGCGGCTGACCGGGGTGGACTGGCTGATCACGCCGTGGTCGTGGAGCGCGCAGCCCGAGGTCTGGGTGATCGAGCGTTCGGCGCGGCTGCTGGTCGAGACCGGCACCCCGTACGTGGACGTGCACGCGCTCGGCAGGCTGCCCGAGGTCAACGACTACACCCCCTACGGCCCGGTGATGACCGTGTTCGGCATGCCGAGGGCGCTGTTCGGCGACAGCCCGGTCACCGACGCGCGGCTGATGTTCGCGCTCACCGCCGCGCTGTGCGTGTGGGCGAGCCTGCGGCTGCTCGGCAGGCCGCGCGTCCCGGTGGCGGCCGCGCAGCTGGCGGTGGCCTTCCCGCTCACCGCGCTGACCTTCGCGGTGGCCGGGCCGGACCTGGCGATCATCGGCCTGGTGGTGCTGGGCACCGCGCTCGCGGCGACGGACCGCCACCTGCCCGCGGCGGCGGTGATGGCGCTGGTGGTCAGCGCCAAGCTGACCGCGCTGCCCGCCGCGGTGGTGGTCGCGGTGCTGATCGCCGCCCGGCTCGGCGCCCGCGCGCTCGGCACCGCGACCCTCGCCTTCGCCGGGGTGTGCGCGGTGGTGAACCTGCCCGTGCTGCTCGCCGACCCGGCCGCCTTCGCCGAACACGTGATCCGCTTCCCGGCCGGGCTCGGCGTGGTGGGCTCGCCGGCGACGAGCCCGTTCCCCGGCTACCTCATCGCGAGCACCGGCGAGGCAGGCCACGTGCTCGCCATCGCCCTGCTGGCCGCCGCCGCGCTGGCGCTGAGCTGGTGGCTGCTGCGCCGTCCCCCGGTCACCGGCGCGGACGCGATGTTCCGCATCGCCGTCGGGCTGGGCACCTCGATCCTGCTCACCCCCGCCACCCGGTTCGGCTATCTGGTGTACCCGGTGGCGTTGTTCGGCGCGATGCTGTGTTTTCCGCGCGAAACCCCGGACGAGCGGATTGTTACTTCTTCTTGACCCTGGTGGCCCCACCGCGCCCGCGAAGCTGCACGCCGGATTCCGAAAGCACCCGGTGGACGAATCCGTAGGACCGTCCGGTGGACTCGGCCAGCGCGCGAATGCTCGCGCCCTTCTCGTATTTCTTCTTCAGGTCAGCGGCCAGCTTGTCGCGCGTGTTACCGGTGATCCGCGCGCCCTTCTTCAGGTCAGCCACGTCTCTCCGCCTTCCGCATGAGCGTGTTCTGGGCCACATTCGACCCCTGCCGCCGCAATGATCGAACACTGAGCCGCGGAATGCCAGACGACAGGCGAAAAACATCCGGAAACCGGCCTGACATTGGGCCATTCCAGTGCCTGTCCCATGCTTGTTGAACATCAACTAAGCACATGATCAACCAGACAGGTGTTATCCCCGCGGAAGTACCTCAGGCCAGTTGCACGAGGTCCAGATAGTCGGCGGACCAATGGTCCTCGGTGCCGTCGGGCAGCAGGATCACGCGTTCGGGTTCGAGCGCCTCGACCGCGCCGGGGTCGTGCGTCACCAGCACCACGGCCCCGGAGTAGGTGCGCAGCGCGTCGAGCACCTGGGCGCGGCTGGCCGGGTCCAGGTTGTTCGTCGGCTCGTCGAGCAGCAGCACGTTGGCGGCGCTGGAAACCAGCCCGGCCAGCGCGAGGCGCGTCTTCTCACCACCGGAGAGCGTGCCCGCGGGCTGGTCCAGCTGCTCCCCGGTGAACAGGAAGGAGCCCAGCAGGTTCCGCAGTTCCTGCGCACCGGTGTCCGGCGCGAGGTGGCGGATGTTCTCCCAGACACTCGCGTCGTGGTCGAGGGTTTCGTGTTCCTGGGCGTAGTAACCGAGCCGCAGGCCGTGGCCGGGCACGGTTTCGCCGGTGTCCGGCCGCTCCATTCCGCCGAGCAGCCGCAGCAGCGTGGTCTTCCCGGCCCCGTTGAGGCCGAGTACCACCACTTTGGACCCGCGGTCGATGGCGAGGTCCACCCCCGTGAAGATCTCCAGCGAACCGTAGGACTTCGACAGCCCCTCGGCGGTGAGCGGGGTCTTCCCGCACGGCGCGGGCGCCGGGAACTTGATGTGCGCGACCTTGTCCGCCTGGCGCGTCTCGTCCAGGTTCGCCAGCATCTGCTCGGCGCGGCGGGCCATGTTCTTCGCCGCCACCGCCTTGGTCGCCTTGGCCCCGAGCTTGGCGGCCTGCTGCTGCAGCGCGGACGCCTTCTTCTCGGCGTTGGCGCGCTCGCGGCGGCGGCGCTTCTCGTCGGTGGCGCGCGCGTCCAGGTAGCGCTGCCAGGTCATGTTGTAGTGGTCCAGCTCGCCGCGGGTGGCGTCGAGGAACCAGACCTTGTTGACCACCTCGGCGAGCAGTTCCACGTCGTGGCTGATCACCACCAGGCCGCCGTCGTGCGCCTTGAGGAAGCCGCGCAGCCAGGTGATCGAGTCGGCGTCGAGGTGGTTGGTCGGCTCGTCCAGCAGCAGGATGGTGTCCGAGCGGCCGCTGGCGCCCGCCTCCGAGGCGGCGAACAGGATGCGCGCCAGCTCCACGCGGCGGCGCTGGCCGCCGGAGAGGGTGCGCAGGGTCTGCGCCAGCACGCGGTCGGCCAGGCCCAGGTTGGCGCAGATGCGCGCGGCTTCGCTCTCGGCGGCGTACCCGCCGCGGGCGGCGAAGCGCTCTTCCAGCCTGCCGTAGCGGCGGATCGCCTTGTCGCGCTCGTTCTCGTCGACCAGTTCGGACATCGCCGACTGGGCCTTCTCCATGTCGCGCAGCAGGGCGTCGAGCCCGCGCGCGGAGAGCACGCGGTCCTTCGCGGTGACCGACAGGTCGCCCTCACGCGGGTCCTGCGGCAGGTAGCCGAGTTCACCGGCGTGGCGGACCTCGCCGGCGTAGGGCTCGCCCTCACCGGCGAGCACCTTGAGCGTGGTGGTCTTGCCCGCGCCGTTGCGGCCGACCAGGCCGATGCGGTCGCCCTGCTGGATGCGCAGGGTGACGTCGGACAGCAGGATGCGGGAGCCGGCGCGCAGCTCGAGGCCGGAGGCCGTGATCAAGGGAAACTCCGAGGTGGGAGGGTGGATGTTCAGGACAGCGTCGACCTCGCCCGCGGTGCCTTCACGCGGGCGGCGCGCTACTCCAGGAGGATGTCCACCACCCCAGTGTACGGCCCGGTGTCCACCGGTTTACCCGGCCCATGACCGGGATCACCCTCCCGGCCCCGCACCGTCCACTCCGGACGGTGCGGGGCCGGGCGGTGGATCAGACCGGGCGAACCGGCCCGTTGCGCACTTCCTGGTGCACCTGGGCGGGCTTGGCCGCCGCCGCACCGGGGACATATCCGTTGATGTGCAAGGAAACCGCGCGGATCGCGCCGGAGTCGCCGCCGGCCACGTCCCTGGCGTGGAAGGTCCAGGTGCCGTCCACACCGTCGGCGATCAGCCCGGACAGCACCGCCGCCGGGCGCCACGACCCGGTGAACGGCGCGTCCGAGAAGGACACCGAGCTGAACGCCCGGGCCGCCGCGTCGGTGAAGACCACCTGGCACAGGTTGTTGCCCGAACTGCCGTTGCGCTGGAACACCACCGCCTGCGCGCCCGAGGGCGCGGTCAGCGTGCCGACCAGGTCACCGACGTAGGAGTGGCTCAGCCCCACCGTGGTCGAGGTCTGGTCGGTGCTGCAGGTGCTGCCGTCCGCCGAGAAGGTCAGCTTCGAGGCCCGGCCGACCCCGGACACCGTGATCGGCACGCTCACCCCGACCTGGTTGTTGTCCGGGATGGCCACCGGCGCACCGGCGTAGGCGAAGTCGCTGGCCACCGGCGACGGCTTGCCGACCGCCAGCGGGAACCGGACCGTGGTCGGCGAATGCGCCCCGGCGAAGCTCACCTTGGCGTCGAGCAGGATCGGCACCCCGAGTTCGTGGGTCGGCGGCACGGTGATGCCGAACTCGTTGATCCCGGTCTGCTTCGGGCTGATCGTGCCGTAGGACTTCGACCGCGGCGTGATGGTCACCCCGGGCGTCGGCGTGCTCAGCACCACGCTGGTGGACACCGACGCGCCGTCACCGGTGTTGGTCACCGGCAGGCTCAGCTTGGCGGTCTCCCCCGGGTCGAGGTAGCTGTCGGCACCGAGCACGGACGGCGCCCTGGCCACGGTCACCGGCTGCGGGCTGGCGCCGGTGTAGTCGAGCACCCGGTCGGCCAGCAGCACGCCCGCGCCGCTGAGCACGTCGGTCCCGGCCAGTTCGATGTCGGCGGCGGTGTTGACCAGCGCCTCCCGCATCTCCTTCGGGTGCAGCCCCGGATTGCCCGAGAGCACCAGCCCGGCGATCGCCGCCGCGTGCGGGGCCGCCGCCGAGGTGCCGTAGAACGTGGTGAACCCGCTGACGCTGGTGCTCACCCCGTCGGCCGCGGTCAGGTCCGGCTTCTGCCGCACCTCTCCCCCGGTCGCCGAGACGTCGCCCGGGGTGATCGGGGTGCCGTCGGATTCGTAGAAGACCCGGCGCGGGCCGTCCGAGCTGAACCGCTCGATCTGCGTGTTCGGGCCGAACGCACCGGGGAACGGGCCGGTCGGGTTGGCCGGGTCGCCCGGCTCCAGCGGCGAGCCGAACGGCTTGGCCGCCGGGGTGGCCGCCACGCTGTAGGCCTGTCGTGCGGCCGAATGGCCCACCGTCACGCCCGGCGTGGTGTAGGCCTTGAGGCCGTCCGCCGAGTCCTTGAAGCGGCCGCCGAGGCCGGACAGCGACAGGTACCGGTTCTCGCCGGAGTACTTGACCACGGCCAGCCGCAGCCCGGTGCCGCCGAACAGCGGGGTGTCGAGGCGCTCGTACGGGTCCTGGGTGCCGGTCTGGTTGTTCTGGCTCATCGCCACCACCGCGCCGGTGGCGTTGAACAGGTACAGGTCGTAGTCGTTGGCCGACCTGCCCACCGGGTCCGACCAGAACAGCGTGACCACCACCGAAGCCGAGGAGGCGTCGGAGATCGGCTGGAAGATCTGGGTGCCCGCGGCGCCGGCGAAGTCGTGCGCCGCGCCGGAGAACTTGCCCGCCTGCAGCCCGGAATCGGCGAAGTCGCCTTCCCAGTGCGCGGTGGTGCCGTCGCTGGTGTTGCCCTCGTTGCCGGCCGAGGAGAAGTACAGCGCGCCGTCCGCGGTCACCTCGTTCACCGCCTGCGCGATGATCCAGTCCTGGAACGGGGATTCCTTGAAGTACAGGACGTCGTCGACGATGATGTCGCAGCCCGCGTCGAAGCGGAGCTTGCGGATGTTGTCCGCGAACCCGGCGTCGGAGCTGAACGCGGTGGCGAAACCGAGGTCGGCCCCGGGCGCCACGTCGTGGATGATCTCCAGCATCGCGGTGCCCTCGTTGCCCGAGCCCTCCTGGCCGGCCAGCACGTCGATCGACGGCGGCAGCTCGCCCTTGGCCTGGGAGGCGGCCAGCGACGCGACCCCGTCGGACAGGGCGCAGATCTTCACCCCGGCGCCGCTGACGCCGAACTGCTGGCGCGCGGTGTCGGCGTTGTGCGCCCGGTCGCCCTCGCTGGTGATCGGACCGGCCTGGATGCCGACCTCGGCCTGGGCCAGTTCAGCCTCCAGCTTCTCGGCGAACTGCTCCTTGGTCTGCGCGGGGGCGTCGTCCGAGCGCGGGGCGCGCGCGGACGGATCGCTCAGCTGGTGCGCGGTCATCGCCTGCACGGCCGGTTCGACGAACCGCACGTCGGCGCGCTGGGCCAGGCCGGTGACCGCGTCGAGCGGCAGTTCGGCCCGGATGCTGGCCGCCTTCTCCGAGACGGTGCGGAGTTCGGCACCCGCGGCCCCCAGTGCCGCGAGCAGGTCTCCGGTGACCGCGGTGGCCCGGACGTCCACGGTGACCGTGCCGCGGTCGCTGACCTTCGCACCGGTGTCCAAAGCGGACAATTCACCGGCGGGCAGCCGCTGCGCGCGACGGTCCCGCTCCACCAGCAGGTGGCTGTCCACTTTGGCGTCGGCGGGCGGCTGCGCGCGCTTGAGCTGCTGCAGCGCGGCGATCTGCTCGAACACCTTCTCCTGGACGTCCTGGCCATCCACAGCGGGATCCGCCGCCGCGGCCGCGGGCGTGAGCACCCCGGCCACCAGCGCGAAGCAGGCCGCGGTGGTCAGGCCTCTTCGCGTTCTCCCGCGGGGTCGTTGAGCTGGACGCACATGCGCCTCCGGTTTGCTAGGCGCGTGCCCCGACTCACGCTGGCCGATCGCCGGTGATCACCGGCTGACACCACTTAAGTGCAGAGCGCACTGCTTGGCAGCAGCCTTTCGAGTGACCGTCGATCGGTGAATTTCTGACGGGTGCTAAAGGACGAACGAATCGGACCACGGCTGCGACGCCCGGCCGGTGAGCGCGTCGAGCAGGCTCACCGCCTGCTTGTCGGTCAGCGACGCGACGAAGTCGACCACCGCGCGGCCGCGGGCCAGCGCGCGCACCTCGTCCTGCCCGCGCACCGGCTCGCCGGTGGCCCCGATCAGCAGCTCGGGCGAGTGCGCGGCCAGCTGCGCGTACTCGCGGTGGGCCAGTTCGACCAGGTCGTGCAGCCGCCTCGGCAGCCGGGAGGCCTCGTCGCGGTCGACCAGCCAGGCGTCCAGTGCATCGACCAAAGTGGACACCAGGCTGGCCTGGCCGCGCTGGTGCAGCGCCAGGTCCGGGCGGAGCAGGACGAACCGCCGGTGCACGAACTTGAGCACCTGCACCTCGTGCCACTGGGCGGGGCGCAGGGTGACGTGGCCGGACCGGGTGGACGGCGACGGGGTCAGCGAGACCCCGCCGACCAGGCGCGCGGTCCAGCGCGCGGAGAAGGCGGCGGTGGCCTGCTCGGCCTCGATCGAGCCGTCGAACGCGCCGGCGAGCAGGTCGTCGACCAGTTCCCCGCGCACCCGCGCCACCGCCAGCGCGAACGCCTCGTCGTCGACCACCCAGCGGTCCTTGGCGTGCATGCGGCGGCGCAGGCGTTCCAGGGAGTAACCCGGTTTGCGCCGTTCGGCGGCCAGCGTCGCACCGTCCAGTTCGGACAGCTCGGTCATCTTCGCCGACCACTGCCCGAGTTCGGCCGCGACCGACGCGTGCTGCAGCACCCCGATGCGGTGGAAGTCCTGCAGGTCGTGGATGGCGTAGGCGATGTCGTCGGCGGTGTCCATCACGGACGCCTCGACGGTCTGCTGCCAGTGCTCGAGCCTGCCGGTGAACGGCGCCCGCGCTTCGGCGAAGTCGTCCAGTTCGGTGCTGTAGGCGGAGAACTTGCTCGCCCCGGTGCCCGGCGCGCCCTCCGGCTCGGCGGCGCCGCGCGGTGGCACGCGCATGCCCGACGGGTGCGGATCGGGCACGTGCAGCCGGGCCCACGGGTACTTGAGCACCGCCGCGCGCACCGCGGCGGTCAGGTCGAGGCCGATCGCGGCGGGCCCGCGAACGTCGGTGGTGGTCAGGATGCGGAAGGTCTGGGCGTTGCCCTCGAAGCCGTCGGCCAGGCCGTAGCGGTGCCGGGCGATCCGGTCGAGCACCTGCTCGCCGAGGTGGCCGAACGGCGGGTGCCCGAGGTCGTGCGCCAGCGCGGCGGCCTCGGCCACGTCGGGGTCGCAGCCGCCCAGCTTCTCGGCCAGTTCGGCGGTGTCGGGCGAGGAGCCGAGCCGTTCGGCGATCGCCCTGGCCACCTGCGCCACCTTGAGGCTGTGGGTGAGGCGGTTGTGCAGGAGGCCGGCGCCGCCGGCGCTGACCACCTGGGTGACCCCGCCGAGCCGGGCGAAGAAGGGCGAGGCGGCGATCCGGTCGCGGTCGATCCGGAACGGGCTGCTGGCCAGGTCCGCGGCCGCCGAAGAACGCGCGGCCTGCCGGTCGTGGTCACGGCGGCGCGCACGCGGATCTTCGGCGGATGAGTTCAGCACGGCCCACACCCTAGATGACCGGGCCCGGCCGGGCCCGCCGTCACGACCGTGGTGGGATCGGGGCATGCACACGATCATCGCCGGGGGTGGGCCAGCGGGGTGGGCGCTGGCCGCGGCCTGTGCCCGCGCCGGGGTCCGCGTGGCGCTGGTCGACCCCGCGCCGCGGCGGGCCTGGGCGCCGGTCTACGGGGTGTGGCGCGACGAAGTGCCCGGCCTGCCGGACTCCGCCGTCGCCGCCGTCCCGCACACCGTGCTGGCCACCGCGGTCACCACGCACACCCTCGACCGCGAGTACGTGGTGATCGACAACGCCGGCCTGCGCGCGTGGCTGGACCACCCCGCCGTGGAGGTGATCACCGGCCGCGCCGAAAGCGTCACCCGGGGCGATCGGGGCGCCACCGTCCGGCTCACCGACGGCAGGCGGCTCGCCTGCGCGGTGGCCGTCGACGCCACCGGCGCCCGGCGCGCGCTCACCGGCGGCCCGGCCCGGCGACCGGCCGAGCAGACCGCGTTCGGCCTCGCCTTGGACGAAGCGGCGGCGGAACGGGTCACCGGCCACTCCCCCGGCACCGCCGTGTTCATGGATTGGCGGCCCGCCCACGCCGATTTCCCGACATTCCTCTATTCCCTGCCGCTCGGCAACGGCCGGACGCTGGTCGAGGAAACCTGTCTCGCGGCGAAACCCGGGCTGCCGCAACACATTCTTTCCGCCCGCTTGCGCGCGCGGCTGACCGCCGCCGGAGTGGTTGAACCACGCGGACCGGAACGCGTGCGCATTCCGCTCGATCTGCCCATTCCGCGCACGCTCGCGTTCGGCGTCGCCGGTGGCTTCGCACATCCCGCCACGGGCTACAGCCTCGGCACCGCGTTGCGGCTCGCTTCCCCGGTGGCACAGGCCATCGCGGCCGCGTCGACCCCGCGCGAGGCCGATCGCGCCGCCCGTGCCGTGGTGGCCTCCGCGGCCGCGCGCGAAGTGCACGCGCTGCGCCGATTCGGCCTCCGGGTATTGACCCGGTTACCCTCCGCGCAGGTTCCGGAATTCTTCGAAATGTTCTTCTCCCTGCCACCGGATCGGCAGCGCGCCTATCTGTCCGGCCGTGAAGACCTGGCGGGAACGGCCGCCGCGATGACGGGGCTTTTCCGGCGCGCGCCATGGCGGATCCGCACCCGGATGGTCTAATTGCGCGACCAGCCGGTGAACTTTTGTTTACAGACCACCCGATCTCGCCCCGGACTCGGCACGATGCGGTCGTGGGCCCGACCCAGATCGCCGTCAGCTTCGCCTTCCAGCCGCTGTACAGCCTGCACACCGGCGGTGCCGTGGCACTGGAAGCACTCGCGCGCGCCGGAACCGGGGAGCACTCGGTGGCCAGGCTGCTCGACGAAGCCGCCCGCGCGGGCAGGCTCGCCGAGACCGACGTGGCACTGGCCGCGCACGCCGTCCGCCAGGAGGCCGACAGCGGGGCCGAGACCGCCGAAGCCCTGCTGCCGCTGCACCTGAACCTCACCGCCGCCTCGGTGGCCGAGGGCGCCGCGCGGTTCACCCCGCTGCTCGACGTGCTGGACGAGGTGGGCAGGCGCCCGCGCGAGGTGGTGCTGGAGATCGGGCCGCCGTTCAGCCGGGTGCGCCCGGCCGACCTGCTCGACAGCATGGCCGCGCTGACCGATCTCGGCTTCCGGCTGGCGCTGGACGGGCTCGGCCGCAGCGACCTGCCGCTGGCCCTGCTGGCCGCGGCCCCGGTCAACACGCTGAAGGTGGACGGCACGCTGACCGCCCACGCCGCGAGCAACACCGCGTCCGCGGTGGTGTTCGAGTCGCTGCTGCACTTCGCCTCGCGCACCGGCGCCCGGCTGGTGGCCACCGGCGTGGAGAACACCGCGCACTTCGAGGTGGTGCGCGGGCTCGGCATCCGCGTCGCGCAGGGACCGCTGTTCACCGGGACCGAGCAGGGCGGCTGGCTCGACGGCGTGACCACACCGCTGCCGGTGACCGGCGAGCGGGGCACCGCCCCCGCCGCGCCGCGGGTGAAGGACTTCCTCAAACCGGCCACCACCCTGCCCGCCACGGCCACCTGCGAGGACGTCCGATCGGCACTGGCCGCGTCCGAGCGGGCCACCGGCATCATCGGGGTGGACCACCGCAACCGTCCACTGTGGTCGGTCGACCGGGCGCGGTTCCTGCTCGCCTTCACCGGTCCGTACGGGCACGCGCTGCACGCCAAGCGCTCCGCCGACCGGCTGGCCGACATCCCGCACACGATCGACGCCGAGGCCTCCGCGCTGGAACTGCTGGACGTGGTGGCCGACGCCGACTGGGACCGCACCGGGGACGACGTGGTGGTGGTCGACCGGCGCGGCCGCTGCCTCGGCGTGGTGCTGGTGACCGAGGTGGTGCGCGGGGTGGCCGAGGCGAAGGTGGAGGAGGCCACCGCGCTCAGCCCGCTGACCCGGTTGCCCGGCACCGAAACCGTGGCCAGGGACATCGACCGCCGGATCGCCGCCGGCGAGCCGTTCGTCACCGCCTGGCTCGACGTGGACGCGTTCAAGTCGGTCAACGACAACGCCGGGTTCGCCGCGGGCGACGACCTGATCCGGGAACTGGGCCGCACGCTGACCGAGGCGGCCGCGCGGCTGCACCGGGTCACCGTCAGCCACGTCGGCGGCGACGACTTCCTGGTCGCCTGCGACGTGGACGAGATCGCCACGCTGGCCGCGGCGGTGCTGGACACCTCGTGGTCGGCCGACGGCCACCCGGTTTCGGTGTCACTGGCCACCCTGGTCTGCATGACCTCCTCGGTCGGCTCCTACCGCGACGTGTCGAAACTGCTGGCACCGCTGAAAAAGCGCGCGAAGGAGGTGCCGGGGTCGAGCTGGGTGCTCGGCCGCCCCGGCTCCGACCGCGTCGAGGTGCTGCGCGGCCGGGGTGGCCGCGAGGTCCGCCCGGTCGGCGCCTGAGCTTCACCCGGACAGCGGTACCGGCCTTGGTACTGAAACAAAAGCGCCGCCCGGGCGACTGTGGTGGGTGAGTCCCCACTCGTGCGCACCGAACGGAGGCACGTCCGTTGCCCGGTAGTGAGTCGCTGGCGCTCACCCTGCGCCTGGCCGGCGAGGAATCCGACGAACTCCGGCGGCGGGCGAACCGGGAGGCGCTGGCTTCGTTGTTCGAGCGAGCCGCGGCGAACAGCGGCCTGACCCCGCGCGCGAGCCGCGACGGCCTGCTCGCGCCGATCCCGGACGATTCCACGGTCACCTCGGTCACCGGGTTGCTCGACGGCCCGCTGCGCACCGAAGTGCGCCGGTACAACGAGCAATCGGGGGAAGCGAACCGGCTGCGCGTCCGCGCGTCGCTGCACCTGGCGGACGAAACCGACTACGGGCACTGGCTGGCCGGTGGGGACGCCCTCGTCGGCGGGAGCTGCGCCGAACTCGAACTCGCGGTGTCGGAGCAGGCCCACCGGGTGCTGCGCCGCCTGCCGGAAGCCGACCTCGACGCGTTCCACCCGGTGCAAACGCTTTACCACACCGAGCAGGTGCGGGTTTGGTTCCACGGCGACGCCCCGGATCTGGCGCGCCGGCCGGAACCCGCGCTTCCCGCGCTGCCACCGGGTCCGGCCGAGTTCGTCGGCCGCGCGGACGCGCTCGCCCGGCTCGACGAGTACCACCGGGACGACGCCGAACTCGTCCTGCTGACCGGCCGGGCCGGACTGGGCAAAACCGCGCTGGCGGTGCACTGGGCCCGCCACAACGCCGCGCGGTTCACCGGTGGTGTGTGCTACCTCGATCTGGCCGCCTTGCCGGAGGACCCCGAAGCCGCGGTGCACGAGGCACACGGCCGCATCCTGCGGAGCCTCGGCGTTTCACCGGCGGACATCCCCGATGCACCGGAAGCCAGGTCGAAGGCCTACGGCGCCCGGCTCACCGGACCGATCCTGTTGCTGTTGGACAACCCCCGCACGGCGACGGAGGTCCTCCGCCTCCGCACCTACGGAACGGGTTCGTTCACGGTGACCGTCGCGAACGAGTCACCGAAGCGGCTCGCCAAGACCAACGTGCCCCAGATCGCGCTGAACGTGCTGCCGCGCACCGAAGCGGCCGCCCTGGTGAAGTCCATTGTGGACGTTTCGGATGCGGACGCCGACGAACTGGCCTGGGCCGGTGACTACTTCCCCGGCAGCATCCGGTTGCTCGCCGCCGGGGTCGGGGCGATGACCACCGGCACGGTGAGCGAACGGCTCGCCGCGCTGGCCGACGAAAGCCGTCCGCTCGAAGCGGCGGACGACCCGCCGGAGACGGTGGTCGCCCGGTGCGTGCTCCGCTTCCGCAAGCTGTCGGCCGACCAGCGGCGCCGCCTCACCCTCCTGTCGCTGGCCGGGGACCGCACGATCGTGGCCGCCGGATTGGCCGCGCTGGCCGAGATCTCCACCGCCGAGGCCGGGCGGGCGCTGGCCGAACTGCACCAGCGCGGGCTGCTCGAACGGCCGGGCGACGCCGCCGAGTACCGGCTGCCCGCCGCGCTGGCCGACTACGCCGGGGCCAGGCTGCGCGCGGGCGAACCGGCCGCCACCCGGACCGCGGCCGCCCGGCGGCTCGCCGAAAGCAGCGTCCGCCGCGAGGAGTTCGTCAGCTGGCTCAACGACTCCCCCGCCGTGCACGACGACCTCAAGCGCGACGCGCTCGCCGACGTGCTCGCCGTCCGGCTCAAGCGGATGTCGCTCAGCGAACCGAAACCGTCGTTCCTGGTGCACCTGGAAGGCCCGTGGGGCTCCGGGAAGACCACCCTGCTCGGCCTGCTCAGCCCGAAGCTGGCCGACGAGTTCCTGGTGGTCGAGTTCGACGCCTGGCGGCACAACCGGGTCGACCCGCCGTGGTGGGCGCTGCTGACCGCGTTGCGCCAGCGGGTGGCGCGGGACCTGTCCGGCTGGGGCCGGACCCGGCTGCGCCTGGTCGAGACCATTCGCCGGGTCCGCCGGACCGGCGGGGTGCCGTTCCTGGTCTCCGGCCTGCTGGTGGCCGTCGTGGTGGCCGCGGCGATCCTGTGGCTGAGCCCGTTGTGGAAGACGCCGAAGGACGTCGGCGACACCGCGCGGGCGGCCACCGCGATCTTCGCCGCGATCACCGCGATCTGGGTGGCGGGGCTGGTGGCGAGCCGCTTCCTGCTGTGGAACTCGGCCCGGGGCGCGCGGCGGCTGGAGCAGATCCACACGAACCCGATGCAGGAAGTGGCCGAGCAGTTCGCCTGGCTGGTTTCGCGGTCGAAGCGCCGGGTGGTGTTCTTCGTCGACGACCTGGACCGCTGTTCGGAGGACTACGTCGTCGACCTGCTGGACGCGGTGCAGACCCTGGTCCGCGACGCGCCGGGCAAACCGCGCAAGGGCCAGCGCTCGGCCTACTTCCTGGTGGCCGCGCACGGGAACTGGCTGCGCCGGGCCTACGAGGTGCGGTACGAGAAACTGGCGCCGGCGGCCGAGGAACCGACGCGGCCGCTGGGATATCTGTTCCTGGACAAGCTCTTCCAGTTGTCCGTGCCGATGCCCGCGATCGGCACCGACGCGATGAGCGCCTACTTCAACCGGATCCTCAACATCCGCGAACCGGCCCCCGCCGCGGCCGCGGCCGAAGAGGCCGAGCTGGTGGCCAGCCAGGTCGAGCGCAGCTCGCACGTGCTGGACGCGATGCGGGCGTGGGAGGGCGCCAGCCCGCCGGTTCGCGAGTACACCGCGCCCGCCACGGCGAAGAAGCTCGCCGAGTCCGAGTCCGCCGATCTGAGCGAGCACGCGCTGCAGAAGTTCGCCGGGCTGCTGCACCGGAATCCACGCGGGATGAAGCGGTTCGTGAACACCTACAGCGTGCTCCGCGCGACGCGCACGCTCGAAGGGGTCGTGGTGGACAGCGACGCGCTGGCCCTGTGGACCGTGCTGCGCGTGCGCTGGCCGGTACTGGCCGACTACCTGGAGCGGTACCCCGATTCGGTCGGCAAGTCCGACTACGACGAGGAGCTGCTCGCCCTGCTCACCGACCCCGAACTCGGGGAAGTGCTCGAGCACGCCCCGGTCACGCTCACCGCCGAACTCATCCGCACCTGCTGTGGTGCCCAGAGCCGGGAAGGCAGCTGATGGAGCCGCTCGACCCGATCGCCTACGAGGACCACGTGGTCAAACCCCATCGCACCGGTGCCGTCCCGGCCGCGGAGGACGAGCTCTTCGCGCGGTACGCGTTGTCCGGCGAGATGACCGACGACGAACTGGTCGCCCGCACCGAGGAAGTACGCGCGCTGTGGCGCCGGACCTCGGCCGCGGTCACCTGTCCCCGTCCGCTCAAACGGGTCTACGACCACTTCCTGGCCGAGGACGCCGAACTGCGCGCGACCTACGGCGCGATGCTGGAGTCCGCGCAGTGGTGGCGTTCGCGGGAAACCACGGCCGCGCCGGACGAACTGGCCACGTTCCTGAAGGACGCGTACGAGCCGCTGAGCGCGTTGACCCCGCGCCTGCTTTCCTTGCTGCACAGTGCCTTCCCTGGAGTCCCACCCCACGAAGTCGAGCGCGCGGTGCAACTGGCCGGGTTGTCGGTCCGGGAAGCACACGAAGTCCCGGTGCCGTCGTGGGTCACCGCCGCGCTGGCTGCCGGGTTGCCGCTGCGGTGGATCGCCGAGCGCATCGCGTCCGCCGAGGTCCTGCTCGCGGCGCTGGACCAGCGGGCGACGGAGGAAGCGCCGCCGCCGGAAACCGCCGTGGTGGCCCCAAAACGAGCGGGAACCCCGCCGCGCGAACTCGAAGCGGCGACGAAGGGGCTGTGCGCCCTGCTCCGGTGGGAACCGGGCGAAGGGCACACGAGTTCCACCCGGTACCGCGTGGGCCGGCACGAGGACGAACCGCCCGGGCCCACCACGGGCGTGGTGGTCACCGAAACCGCCGGGACCGAGTTCCTCGACGCCGACGCGCCGGTCGGCCCGTGCGTGCACTACGCCGTGTTCGCCCGTTCCTCGGCGGAGGACGAGTGGTCGGCACCGGCACGCACGTCGATCCCGGTGTTCCCGTCGGTCGAGCTTCGAGAAACCCGCCGCGACGGGGACCGCCTCGAACTCGTCTGGCAGGTCCGGCCGGAGACCACCGAGGTGCGGATCCGGCGCACCCCCGGTGACGTGGTGGTGCACCGGGCCGTGCGCCGGGAGGACCACGGCCGGGTGTCCTATCAGGACAATGCCGCCGGGGACGCGGCCTACCAGGTGCAGCCGGTCTACGAACTCGCCGACGGCAGCCGCCACACCGGGGAACCCCTGCACTTCAAGGCCGACGTGTTGTCCACAACGGACGAACCGGTCACCGTCGAGCTGGAGCCCGCGGCACCGGGCTTCGGTCCCAGGGTGACCGCGCGGTGGGACCGGCGGGCGACCGGTGCGGTCCGGGTCCGCTTCGCCCCGGCACCGCCGGACTGGCACCCCGGCGACCGGATCTCCGCCACCGCACTGGAAACCTACGGCGAGGAGCTGCGCGGGCGGCCGGAACCGGACGGCGACCGCGTCCGGTTGACCGGGGAGGTCGCGCCGGGCTGGCAGTGGTACCTGCCGGTGGCCGTGACCGGTGCCGAAGCCACCGTCGGGGTGGCGGCCCGGCTGGGCACCGCGCTACCGGTCAGCGAGCCGGTGGCGCAACGGCGTGGCGCGGAGATCGTGCTCTCCTGGATCTGGCCGCCGGGACTGGCCGGGGCCCGGGTGAGCTGGACGGACCGGGACGGCGAACCGCAGTCGGTGGACATCTCCGCGTACGCCTACGAAGCGAACGGCTGCCGCATCCAGGCCGGGACCGACCCGATCCGCGTCGAGATCCGCGGCACGGCGACCTCGTCCGACGGGGTCGCGCTGTCGGCACCGGAAATCGTCGAGGCACCCGGATACGCCGCCAGGGTGGACTACACCGTGCAGCGGAGCCGCTGGCGCCGCCGGGAGGCGACGATCACCTTCGCCGCGATCGACGCGGTGCGCGACGGCGAGGTCGTGGTGATCGCCGCCGCCGGACCGCTGCCACCCGAACACCCCGCCGAAGGCGTCGAGGTGGCCCGGCACCGGCTCGCGCTGGAAGCGTCCGGGAGCGAGCAGTTCGCCGTCGAACTCCCCGCCGATCACCGCTGGGTGGTGTGCTTCGCGGCCGACCCCGGCGCGGTCGAGTTGGGCACGGCCTCGGCACGGGCGGAGGTGCGCCGGTGAGAAAGCTCGTCTGCCCATACTGCTACGAAGAAGTCTCCCTGTCGGGACTGCACTTCCAGTGCCACGGCCGCGGTTCGGCCGCGGGCAACGGCTGCCGCAAGCGGGTGGACGAGAACCGGCGCCAGCTCACCGGTTACGCGCTGGAGTCCTGGCCCACCTTCCCGGCGAACGGCCGCGCCAAGGCCGGGGTCTGCCCCGAATGCGGTGCGGTGTCCCGGATCCGCGCCTGCCCGAACTGCCACACCACGCTGCCCACCACCTTCGGCGAGGACCCGCGCAGCCCGCTCGTCGGGCTGATCGGCGGCAAGGGCGCGGGCAAGACGGTGTTCCTCACCGTGCTCATGCACGAACTGCAGCACGCGATCCGCCGCCGGTTCGGCGCCGACACCCGGCTCATCGGCGACCAGCACGCCGGCGAGGCGTCCACCAAGCGCTGGTTCGAGACCTACGAACGCGCGCTCTTCGTGGACAAGGTGCTGCCGGAGACGACCAGGTCGGCGATCGACGGCGTGCGCGCGCCGATCGTCTTCGAATGGCGCACCTCCCGCCGCCGCCTCGGCCGCCGGAGCAGGCCGCTGAGCAGCACGCTGTCCTTCTACGACGCCGCCGGCGAGGACATGACCACGCAGGACAGCGTGTACACCCAGCACTACCTGCGGTGGACCAGCGCGCTGATCGTGGTGCTCGACCCGTGGCAGCTGCCCGGCGCGCGCGGGCGGATCACCGTGCCGGACAACGCGATCCGGGAGAACGAACCCCCGCAGGAGGTGCTCAACCGGGTCACCGAGGCGTTGCGGCAGCGGACGAACTCCGGGCTGATCCCGGTGCCGATGGCGGTGGTGTTCGCCAAGATGGACTCCTTCTTCGACTCGCTCGGCCCGGCGCACCCGCTGATGCGCCCGCCCGCGGCGGGCCCGGCCTACGACGAGCGGGCGGGTGCCGCCACCCACGAGCACGTCCTGGAACTGCTCGGCGATCTGGGCGCGGACGCCATCGACGCGCACCTCCGGCTCAACTACAAGACGTACCGGTACTTCGCGGTGTCCGCGCTGGGCGCCACCCCGGACTACGCCAGCAACTCGGTGAACGCGCGCGGCATCCAGCCGCACCGGGTGGACGAGCCGCTGCTGTGGCTGCTCAGCCGGTCCGGGATCGTCGCCAGGACGCGGAAGTGAGCGCCCGCCGGGCCGCCTTCGGCTCGCTGTACTACACCGACTGCCTGCCGGGCCAGGGCCTGCGCGGGGTGGCCGGGTTCCAGTTCCAGGCCACCTCCCCCGAGGTCGGCCACGACGAGATGTCGCTCGTGCAGCGGTCGGCGCTGTACGAGCCGCCGCCGGAGTGGATCCGGCGGCGGCGCCCGGTCGAGCTGTACCCGCCATCGCTGGCGCACGTCTTCGACGACCGGTTCGTCACCGCGCGCGGCATCTACCTCGGCACCGAGGCCAACGGCATGCGCGAGGGCAACCAGTTCACCCACGCGATCACCACCGGCGACCCCGAGGCGTACGGCCAGCTCCGCCCGGCGCAGCTGTGGGGCGCGCCGTGGTGGGCGGAGCACCCGGCCCCGACCACCCGGTGCGACGGGGTCGGGGCCGAACCGCAGCCGGGGCCGTGGACCGCGCACGCCGTGCGGTCCTGGGTGGCCGGCCGGCCGGGCGCCGCGGCCTTCCTGATCGCCGTGGTGTCGGCGTTGTCCGCGCTGAGGTCCGGCAGCCCGCAGCGGATCGTGTTCGTCGCCGACGACCCGGAGCCGGTGTTCTGCTGGCTCATCGCCGGGACCCTGCTGCTGCCGCAACGGGTGGCGCTGCGGGTCAGCTTCCGCGCGTTCGTCAGCAACCTGCAGTACAGCAGGCACGACGTGCTGGCGGTGCACCCGGACTGGGCCGGTTCGGTGCGGGAGTCCGGGTTCTGCGTGTTCGACCTGCGCGACGGCACGCACACCGTGGCCAGGACGGCACCGGTCGCGGAGTTCTGGGTGCCGCGCTTCCTCGACGCCGACCCGCTGGACGTGATCGACGCGGTCGAACTGGCCGACCAGTTCGGCGGGGCGGCAGATCCGGGCGAGGAACTGGCCGCGCAGGACCGGCTGGCCGCGAGCACGCTGCGGCTGCGCGAACCGGTACGGGCCGCCGACGCCGCGGCGCTGGCGAACTGGCTGAAACGGCAGCCGCCGGAGGTGATCGCCGAGGTGGGCCAGCCGCTGGCCACGCAGATCCTCGCCACCTCGCCAGGCCTGGAAGCGCGGTACGACCTGTACGAAGCGCTCTACGAACGCAGCGACGCCCGGCTCCGCGAACAACTCCGGCTCGGCGTGCTGGCCGCCGAACTGCTCGCCGCGAGCACCCACCACACCTGGGAGGACTCGCAGCGCCACCTGCGCGGCCTGCGTGGCCTGCCGTCCGGCGAGCTCACCGGGGACGCCGCCCGGCGGGAGGTGGCCGCGGCTCTGGAACGGGCAGAACCCGCCCAGTGCGACGGCCTGCTCCAGATCGCCACCCGCCACGGCGTGCCGGTCGCGGTGGACCGGCGGCAGCGCGCGTTCTGCCGCTGGTGGGCCGACCACCCGGACCTGGACATCCACCCGGCGCGGTGGAACTGCGCGCCCGCGCTGGTCCTGCTGCTTCGCGAGGAACTGCGGCGGCGGCTCGACGACCCCGGCGAACGCGGCACCACGCTGACCGCGCTCCGGACGCGGTGGTGGCGGGTGCTCTGGACCTCGATCCACGAACCGGCCCAGCCGCTGGACCGCGAACTCGCCGGTGCCGCCGCGGCCACCGAAGACCCCGGGCTCCGGCGCGACGTGCTCACGCACGTGGCCCGCAAGGCGACCGAGCACGACGACCTCGCCGCGTGGACCGCGCTCACCTCGCAGACCCGGCTGGGGCTGACCGAAGCGGCGGTGTTCCTCGGCGGCCTGCCCGCCGGGCACCGGATCTCCGACGGACTCGCCGAGCGGATGCTCGACCTGGCCGCCCGCGGCAACCGGGGCCTGCCGACCGCGGCCAAGCTCGACCTGCTGAACCGGCTCGCCGCGCTCGGCCACGAACCGCGACGGCACCCGTTCGGCGGGTGGCACCACGAAGACCGCCTGCTCAGCGCGTGGCTCGCGCACCTGCGCTCGCCCCGGCGCCCCGGGCCGGAGCCGTACGAACTGGACCAGCTCAGCGAAGCCGTGCTGGTGGCCAGGGAGGACGAGGTGATCCCGGTGCTGATGGGGGCGCGCGGCCCGTACGCCGCCCGCGCGCTGCGCGGCGCCGGGAACGCCGTGCACCGGCTGCTGCTCACCTGGCTGCCGCGCCTGCTCAAGCGCGAGGCGGGCGCCGACTCCCTCGCCGTGCTCGCGCTGGACCTCCAGTGGTCGGGCGTGCTGCCCGACGCCGAGAACGAGGCGCTGCTGTCCATCCTCGCCGACTGGACCCGGCTGCTGGACCGGCCGGGGCGCCAGCGCATCACCACGCTCGTCGGCGAACTCGACGAGGAGAACCTGCACGTGTGGCAGAGCTGGATCAAGCGGTACGGCGTCCGGTCCCGGCGCGCGCGGTCGCGGGCCGCCAAGCACCCGCGGGAGTGAGTCGTGGAACGCGTGGGCATCGTGGTGCTCGCCATCGTGGCGGGCGCGGGTGTGCTGATCGGGTACTACCTGCTCGCCGAACTCGCCGTCGGCTACTTCGTCTGGCCCGCCTTCGTCCTGCTGCTGCCCGCGGCGGGCGCGGCGGGCGCGCTCACCGCCGCGGGCACCGCGGTGCTCACCGTGAGCGGGCCGCGCCGGCACCGGCCCGTGACGGTGACCCCGGCGATGGTGTCCGAAGAGGACTTCCCGCTGCTCGTCCCGCGCCACCGGGCCGGGCGCCGGGACCACGCCTGGCCCGCCTACCTGCCCGGGCAGGCGCAGGTCGACCTGTGGGCGGTGGCGGGCAGGCTGGGCGGGCTCAGCCGGGGCGGCTGGTACCCGGTCCGCCAGTGCGCCCGGCTAGTCCGGGAACTGCACGAACGGGTGCAGTGGACGCTGTTGGTGGTGGGCTGGCCGGTGGCGGCCGTGGTGCTCGGCGTCGCGTTCGCCTGGTCGGCCGGAGTGGTGCTCGGCGGGACCGCGCTGCTGGTGGTCGTCCTGCTCCTGCTCGGCTCGCTGGAGGCACTGCGGCTGGCCGTCGTGGGCGGGGCACGCGGACTCGACGCGCTGGTGCGGTCCCGGCTCGGCGGTCCGTCCGGGTGCCCGGAGTGCTACCGGGCGGTGCCCCTGCCGTGGTTCCGCTGCTCCGGCCGGGACTGCGACCGCACGCACCACGACCTCCGGCCCGGCGCGCTCGGCGCGTGGTGGCGGCGGTGCGGGTGCGGGCGGTTGCTGCCGACCACGGTCTTCCGCGCGGCCCGGCGGCTGACCGCCTACTGCCCGGTCTGCTCGGCGGATCTGCGCGAGCGCGCGGCCACCATCCCGGAGGTGCGCCTGCCGGTGATCGGCGCGGTGTCGGCGGGCAAGACGCGGCTGACCTTCGCGGCCCTGCTCGAACTCGGCGACGTCGAATTCGACGACGAGGCCAGCAGGCGGGTGTTCGACGAGGGCGCGCGGATCATCCGCGAGCGCGAGGAGACCTCGAAGACCGCCGCCGGGCACTTCCCCGCCGCGGTCACCGTCCGCCTGCCGGTGCGCCGTCGGTTCGGGCGGGTCGGCGAGCACGCCTACCTGCACCTGTTCGACGCCGCCGGGGAGTTCTACCAGGACTGGGACGAGAACGCCGCACTGTCCTTCCTGGACAACGCCACCGGGCTGGTGCTCGTGCTCGACCCGTTCACCGTGCCCGCGGTGCTGGCCGAGACGGCCGGGCAGGAGGTGCTGGGCCGCGCGCACCCGGCCACCAGGGACGCCGAGGCCACCTACCAGCTCACCGTGCAGCGGCTCCGCCTGTTCCGGGTGCCGATCGACCGGCTGCCGCTGGCCGTCGCGGTGGTGAAGGCCGATCTGCTCACCGAGGTCGCCGCCGCGGCCGAACTGACCCCCGACGGCCCGGCGATCCGCGCCTGGCTGGCCGGCGCGGGCCTGGACAACCTGGTGCTCGCAGCCGACCGGGATTTCGGGGCGGTGGGCTACTTCCTGGTGTCCTCTTTGGAGGGATGGACGCCGGGGCACCCGCTGTCGGCGGCCGCCCCGCTGCGCTGGCTGATCGGCAGGCGCGGCCTCACCACCGACCTGGAGGCGCGATGACCGACGAAGAACCCGAGCGGCCCGCGTTCTCCGTCCGGGTGAACCGCCTCCTGCTCACCGGCGGCGCGGTCGCCTTCGCCGCCGGGGTGGTGTGGGCCGCCGTGCTCGTCGGCCCCTGGCTCTGGCGCGCGGCATTCGCCTGGTATTAGGCGGGTTTGATGAACCCGGATTCGTAGGCCTTGATCACCGCCTGGGTGCGGTCCCGCGCGCCGAGCTTCGCCAGCAGGTTGCCCACGTGGGTCTTCACCGTCTGCACACCGAGGAAGAGCTCCCCGGCGATTTCCACATTGGACAGTCCTTTGGCGACCAGGCGGAGCACCTCCGACTCGCGTTCGGTCAGGCCCGCGGCGGCCAGGCCGTCCTGGTGGCCACCGGTGTCGCCGTGCGTGGCGGCCAGGCGGCGGATGGCGGCCGGGAAGAGCAGCGAGTCGCCCGCGGAGACCGTGCGCACCGCGGCGACGATCTCCTCCGGCCGGGCACGCTTGAGCAGGAACCCGCTGGCCCCGGCACGCAGCGCGTCGTAGACGTAGTCGTCGTTCTCGAAGGTGGTCACCACCACCACCTTCGGCGGGTTGTCCATGGTGGACATCAGGTGCTCGGTGGCGCGGATCCCGTCCACCGCGGGCATGCGCACGTCCATCAGCACCACGTCGGGCCGCAGCCGGGCGACCAGGCCGGGCACCTCGGCGCCGTCCCCGGCCTCCCCCACCACGCTCAGCTCCGGCTCGGACTCGATGATCGCCCGCAGCCCGGCCCGGATCAGCTGCTCGTCGTCGACCAGCAGCACCCCGATCACTTCCCGGCTCCCCACGGCAACCGCACCACGACCTCCCAGTGTTCTCCGTTGCGCCCCGCGCTGAACTCCCCGCGCAGGACCTCGACCCGCTCCGCCATGCCGCGGACCCCGCGCCCGCCGGTGCGCCGGGACGCCACCGGCGCCCCGGCGGGATTGCGCACCAGCAGCTCCAGCCGGTCCCCGCCGATCGCCACGCGCAGCGCGACCGGGACCTTACCCGCGTGCCGCAGCGCGTTGGTCAGGCATTCCTGCAGGATCCGGTACGCCTCGCGGGAGACCACCGCGGGCACCTCGGTCACCTCGCCGCTGATCTCGGCCTCCACCGGCACCCCGGCCAGCCGGGTCGCCGCCAGCAGGCCGGGCAGTTCGGTCAGGCCCGCCTGCGGTGCCTTGCCGGACTTCTCCTCGCGCAGCAGGCCCAGCACGTGGTCCAGGTCCTCCAGCGCCGACCGCGCGGAATCCTCGATGGCCTCCAGCGCGCGCTCGGTGAAGTCCGGGTCCCGCCGCAGCGTGCGCCGGGCGGCCCCGGCCTGGATGGTCACCACGCTCAGCGCGTGCCCCACCGAATCGTGCAGTTCCCTGGCCAGCCGGTTGCGCTCGGCGAGCTGTTCGGTGCGCTTCTCCAGCTGGGCGATCCGGTCGGCGGCGGAGATGCCGAGCAGGATCGCCGCGGCGCGGGCGAGCAGGCCGCCCACCGCCCAGATCGCGTAGACCAGCCCGATCACCAGCGCCAGGAACAGCACCGGTACCCAGGCGCCGGCCCAGCCGCGCGGCACCGGGATGCCCTCCTCGGTGGCGATCGCGATCCGCCCGGTGAACGGTCCCGAGAGCGACAGGACGAAGAACACCGGCAGCGCCAGGCTCAGGAAGCTCAGGATGCCGCCGGCCAGCACGTGCGCCACGAACATGGCGCTCGACCGCAGGCGCACCGGCCAGTTCTCCGCGCGGCCGAAGGTGACGCCCGGCGCCGGGTCGTCCAGCAGTTCGCGGACGGCCGTGCCCTCCAGCACCCGCACGGCGGGGATGAACGAGCTGGCCACCATGGCCAGGATCGCGGCCAGCCCGCCCACCGCCGAGGCGGTCCCGATGTCAGCGGCGAACGGCGCCACCGACGGGATCGCGATCGAGGCGAAGATCAGGTAGGGCACGATCAGGGCGCCGCCGAGGATCAGGTAGGCCCAGCGGCGGTACGTCGACCGGTTCACCACCGGGTTCAGCAGGCGCACCTGGTGATCGTAGGCGGCCCCGTAGGGGGCCGGGTTCCCTCTTCGGAGGGAGGCGCCACCCGCGCTGGCGGGACACCTCGGTACCACCGGATTGCCTCTCCGGCGGGAGGCCCCACCCGCGCCGGCGGGACCCGCGCAGTGCGGCGGGCCGGTCTACTGCACGAGTGTCCTCTTTGCTCTTCGGTGTGCTCAGCCTGCCGTTCTACGTCGTGTTCCTCTGGCCGTTGGTGGCCGCGTCGCGCCGGGTGCTCGGCGTGCGCATCGGCGCGGTCCGCGCGCTCACCGGCGCCCTGCTCGGCTGGACCGTCGTCACCGGCGTGTTCAGCCTCCTGCCCCCGGTCGACCCGGCCAGCCCGGCCGCCTTCGTCGGCCTGCTCGTGCCGATCGCCGGCGCCGCGTTCGTCACCACGCTGATCTTCCTGTTCGTCGCGGAACTCGCCCTGCCCAGCGGCGGCGGGCTCGGCCTGCTCGGCCGGTGGCGCGCCGCCCGCGCCAAGGGCGCGCGAGGCCGCCGGTACTCGCAGATCACCCGCATCGCGGTGAAGCACGGCCTCGGCCCGTACCTGACCGGGCGCCGCGACCCGGACGGCAGCCGCGAGGCCGCGCTGGCCCGGTCCCTGCGGATGGCGCTGGAGGACGCCGGGGTCACCTTCGTCAAGCTCGGGCAGCTCATGTCCACCCGGCCCGATCTGCTGTCCCAGCCCTTCATCGACGAGCTGAGCCGCCTGCAGGACAGCGTGGCGCACGCTCCGGCCGAGCTGATCGAGCAGGTCCTGCGCGACGAGCTGGGCGCCCCGCCCACCGAGGTGTTCGCCGAGTTCGACCCCGAGCCGATCGCCGCCGCGTCGATCGCGCAGGTCTACCGCGCGAAGCTGCACTCCGGCGAGCGCGTGGTGGTCAAGGTGCAGCGCCCCGACGTCCGCCGCGTGGTCGAGCGCGACCTCGACATCGTGCACCGGGTCGCCGCCTCGCTGGAGCAGCGCACGAAGTGGGCGCGCTCCCTGGGCGTCGCCGAACTCGCCGAAGGGTTCGCCTCGGCACTCGTCGAGGAGCTCGATTTCCGCGTGGAGGCAAGGAATCTGGCCTCGGTGACGGCCGCCCGGCCGGATGACGCCGTCGCGTTGCCGACCGTCCACGAAGGACTGTCCACCGAGCGCGTGCTGGTGATGAGCAGGCTCGACGGCGTCCCGCTCGGCTCGGCCGCGGTGTCCGCCGAGCGACGGCCCGCGCTGGCGCGTTCGCTGCTGGACTGCCTGCTGCACCAGGTGATGCTGCACGGGGTGTTCCACGCGGACCCGCACCCCGGCAACGTGCTGGTGCTCGGTGACGGGCGGCTCGGCCTGCTCGACTTCGGCTCGGTCGGACGACTCGACGCCGGACTGCGCGGCGGCCTGCAGAACCTGCTCGCGGCGGTCGACCGCGGCGACCCGGCCGCGCTGCGCGACGGCCTGCTGGAGATCGTCGACCGCCCGGACGACATCGACGAGCGGCGCCTCGAACGCGCGCTGGGTGCGTTGGTGGCCAAGCACTTCAGCCACCGGCAGGCCGCCGACCTCGACCTGTTCACCGACCTGTTCAAGGTGATCACCGGCTTCCGGCTGTCGGTGCCGCCGCCGATCGCCGCGGTGTTCCGCGCGCTGGCCACCATGGAGGGCACGCTGGGCCTGCTCTCGCCGGGGTTCGACGTGATGACCGAGTCCCGCGCGTTCGCCATGGCCAAGGTGGGCGAGAAGCTGCGCCCCGATTCACTGCGGCAGGCCGCCACCGACGAGCTGATGTCGCTGCTGCCGGTGGTGCGGCGGCTGCCGCGGCGGCTGGACCGGATCGGCACCGCGCTGGAGCAGGGCAGGCTGTCGGTCGGCGTGCGGTTGCTCGCCGACGAGCGCGATCGCGACGTGATCACCGGCTGGCTGCACGAAATCCTGCTCGCCGCGACCGGCGCCGCCACCGGGCTGATGGCGGTGCTGCTCCTCGGCAGTTCGGCCGGGCCGCGAGTGCTGCCCGACGTCACGCTCAACCAGATGTTCGGCTACAACCTGCTGGTGGTGAGCCTGCTGGTCGGCCTGCGGCTGCTGTTCGTGGTGTTCCGCGGGCAGCGGCGGCGGCTCAGGTGAGCGCCTTGAACAACCCGGCGGCCGGGCCGTCCAGGCCACCGGCGTGCACCACCTCCACGCAGTGCACCAGCCGCGGCTCGGCGATCGGCACGCCGATCACGCCGGGCGCGGCTTCGGCGACCGGGCGGGGCAGCACGGCCAGCCCGTGCCCACCGGCGACGAGCGCCGCGAGCGTGGCGACGTCCGTGCCGTCGTAGGCCAGCGCCGGGCGGAAGCCGCCGAACTCGGCGTTCGCGCGCAACTGGGCCAGCGGCAGCCCGGCCTCCGGCGCGTCGATCCACCGCGCGTCGGCGAGGTCGGGCAGGCGCACCGAAGTCCGTCCGGCCAGCGGGTGGTCGGCCGGGACCGCGGCGACCAGCTCGTCGTCACCGGCCGCGCGGACCACGCCGGTCAGCGGGGCGACCTCGGGCAGGCGCAGCGGATCGCTCGGAGCGGCGATGCCGTCGACCAGGCCGAGCGTGAGCGCGCCGGTGGACACCTCGTCGAGCACCGCCTGGCGGCTGAGCACGCGGAGGGTGAGCTCGGTGCGCGGGTGCTGGCGGCGCAGTTCGGCGAGTGCGGCGGGCAGGCGCGGCTTCACCGCCAGCGGGGACGCGCCGACGGCGACCGCCGCGTTCGGGGTCGCGGCCATCCGGGTGATGTCGGCACGAGCGGCGTCGAGGCGGATGAGCAGCGGGCCGGCGTGTTCGAGCAGCCGGGCGCCCGCCTCCGACGGCGCGACCGGGCGGCGGAACAGCAGCACGGTGCCCAGGTCGGCCTCCAGGCTGGCGATGTGCTGGGAGACCGCGGACTGGGTGTAGCCGAGTTCACGGGCCGCGGCGCTGAAGGAGCCGCGGCGCACCACCGTGACGAAGGTACGGAGCAGGTGCGGATCCATAACAATCATTATCGCTAATGCGGCCAGCACGTTTCATCGTTGGACCTGAACTCGCCCGCGGACCACGATGGAGCCCGTGACCACTCCACTCGCCCGCATCGCCCTGGTCGGCGACCGCTCCCCGCACGTCCGCTCGCACACGCGCATTCCCGGCCTGCTGGAAAAGCTCGCCGAACGCGACGGCCTGGTACTCGACGCCTACTGGATCCCGACCGAGGAGGCCGCGGCGGTCGACGGATTCGACGCGGTCTGGCTGCTGCCGGGCAGCCCGTACGCCAGCGAGGCGGGCGCGCTGGCCGCGGTGACGACGGCGCGGACGCGCGGCATCCCGTTCCTCGGCACCTGCGCCGGTTTCCACCACGCCTTGCTGGAGTTCGCGCGCGAGGTGTGCGACCTGGACTCGGCTTCGCACGCGGAGACCGACCCGTCCGGGTCGTCCCCGGTGGTCGTCCCCCTCGCCTGCTCACTGGCCGGGCACGAGGGCGCGATCATCGTCGAACCCGACTCGCTCGCGGGCCGGATCCTGGGGGCGGCGCGCACGGTCGAGCGGTACCACTGCTCGTACGGGTGCAACCCGGAGTACCTGGACCTGCTGAGCTCGCACGGCCTGCGCTTCACCGGCGCCGACGAGGCCGGGGACCCGCGGGTGGTGGAACTGCCGGGGCACCCGTTCTTCCTGGCGACCCTGTTCCAGCCGGAACTGGCGCGGGAGGACCTCTCCCCGCACCCGATCGTCCGGGCACTGGCCTTCGCCGCCGTGCACCACCTGAACGCCCGGAGCGCGGCAGTATAGTTCGTTATACGCGCACCAATGCTATGAGTGGGGCATTACTTGCGTTGAATGCAAGTAATGCCCCACTCATAGCATTGGGCTCGCCCGAGGGGCTACATCGTGAAGCCGAGTGCGCGCAGCTGGTCCCGGCCGTCTTCGGTGATCTTCTCCGGGCCCCACGGCGGCATCCAGACCCAGTTGATCCGGAAGTCCGACACCAGCCCGGCACCGCCGGTGAGCACCGAGGCGGTCTGGTCCTCGATCACGTCGGTCAGCGGGCAGGCCGCCGAGGTCAGCGTCATGTCGATGGTGGCGGTGTTGTCCGGCTCCACGTGGATGCCGTACACCAGCCCGAGGTCGACCACGTTGATGCCCAGTTCGGGGTCGACCACGTCGCGCATGGCCTCCTCCAGGTCCTCGACCTTGGCCAGGTCGGCGGCCGGCGCCTGCTGCTCCGGCAGGTCGGCGGCGGTGCGCCCCTCGCGGTGGGCGGGAACCCCGGAAACCTCGGTCTCGCTCATTTCGCCTCTCCGTTCGCAGTCCGCGCGACGGCGTCCTTGAACGCCATCCAGCCCAGCAGCGCGCACTTCACGCGCGCCGGGTACTTCGCCACCCCGGCGAAGGCGATGCCGTCCTCGAGCACGTCCTCGTCCGGCTCCACCTGGCCACGCCCCTGCATCAGCTCGACGAAGGCGTCCAGCGTGGTCATCGCCTCCTCCACGGTATGCCCGACGACCAGATCGTTCAGCACGGAGGTCGAGGCCTGGCTGATCGAGCAGCCCTGCCCCTCGTAGGAGATGTCCGCGACGGTCGTGCCGTCGAGCTTGACCCGCAGCGTCACCTCGTCACCGCAGGTGGGGTTCACCTGGAACGACTCGGCGTCGAACGGCTCCCGCAGGCCGCGGCCGTGCGGGTTCTTGTAGTGGTCCAGGATGATTTCCTGGTACATGCTCTGCAGTTGCATCAAGCCACCCCGAAGAAGCGCTGCGCCTCGCGCACGCCGCGCACCAGTGCGTCCACTTCGGACGGCTCGTTGTACAGGTAGAACGACGCGCGCACGGTGGCGGGCACGCCCATCCGCCGGTGCAGCGGCCACGCGCAGTGGTGGCCGACGCGCACCGCGACGCCCAGGCTGTCCAGCACCTGACCGGCGTCGTGCGGGTGCACCCCGTCGATCACGAAGGACACCGCCCCGCCGCGGTCGGCCAGGTCCGTCGGCCCGATGATCCGGACCCCGGCGATCTCGCCGAGCCCGGCCAGCGCCGCCTCGGTGAGCCGGTGCTCGTGCGCGGCGATCGCGTCCATCCCGGCCGCGGACAGGTAGTCCACCGCGGCACCGAGGCCGACCGCCTGCGAGGTCATCGGCGAACCGGCCTCGAACCGCTGCGGCGGCGGCGCGAAGGTGGAGCCCTCCATCCGGACCAGCTCGATCATCGAGCCGCCGGTGATGAACGGCGGCATCGCCTCGAGCAGTTCCCGGCGGCCGTAGAGCACGCCGATCCCGGACGGGCCGAGCATCTTGTGCCCGGAGAAGGTGGCGAAGTCCACGCCGAGCGCGGTCAGGTCGACCGGCGCGTGCGGCACCGACTGGCAGGCGTCGAGCAGGGTCAGCGCGCCGACCCGCTTCGCCGCCGCGACCAGTTCCGCCACCGGGTTGACTGTGCCCAGCACGTTCGACTGGTGGGTGAAGGCGACCAGCTTGGTGCGCTCGGTGATCAGCGAGTCCAGTTCGGACAGGTCGAGCCTGCCCTCGTCGGTCACGCCGAACCAGCGCAGCTTCGCCCCGGTCCGCTGGGCCAGCTGCTGCCACGGCACCAGGTTCGCGTGGTGCTCCATCTCGGTGATGACGATCTCGTCGCCCTCGCCGATGGCGAACCGCGCGGCCTCGGGGCCGGAGGTCGCCGCGTTGCTCATCGCGTAGGCGACCAGGTTGAAGCCCTCGGTGGCGTTCTTGGTGAACACCAGCTCACCCGGGGTGGCGCCGACGAACTCCGCGATGCGCGCGCGGGCGTTCTCGTAGGCGTCGGTCGCCTCCTCGGCGAGCTGGTGCGCACCGCGGTGCACCGCGGCGTTGGCCGTCTCGAGGAACCGGCGCTCGGCGTCGAGCACCTGCGCCGGTCGCTGGGCGGTGGCCCCGGAATCCAAGTACACCAAGGGTTTCCCGTCCCGGACGGTGCGGGACAGGATGGGGAAGTCGGCGCGCAGGGCGGCGACGTCCAAGGGCACAGAGTCGGCGGCGGTGGTGGTCAAGCCGGCTCCTCTCGATCGTGTGGTGGATTCCGGGGCGGCGCTGGGCGACCTAGACCTTGGCGGTCTCGGCCTTGCCCGCGTACTTCACGTAGCCGTTGGCCTCGAGTTCATCGGCCAGTTCAACGCCGCCGGACTCGACGATCTTCCCGCCGGCGAACACGTGCACGAAATCCGGCGTGATGTGCTTGAGGATCCGGGTGTAGTGGGTGATCAGCATGACGCCGACCTCGTTGTTCGCCTTGTAGTCGTTGACGCCCTCGGAGACCACGCGCAGTGCGTCCACGTCGAGGCCGGAGTCGGTCTCGTCGAGCACGGCGAACTTCGGCTTGAGCAGCGCCAGCTGCAGGATCTCGTGGCGCTTCTTCTCGCCGCCGGAGAAGCCCTCGTTCACGCTGCGCTCGGCGAACTCGGCGGAGATGTCCAGCTTGCCCATCTCCTCCTTGACCTCCTTGACCCAGTGGCGCAGCTTGGGGGCCTCGCCACGGACCGCGGTGGCCGCGGTGCGCAGGAAGTTCGACATGGAGACGCCGGGCACCTCGACCGGGTACTGCATGGCGAGGAACAGCCCGGCGCGGGCGCGCTCGTCCACGCTCATCTCGAGCACGTCCTCGCCGTCGAGCAGCACCTGGCCCGAGGTGACCTCGTACTTCGGGTGGCCGGCGATGGCGTAGGACAGGGTCGACTTGCCGGAGCCGTTGGGACCCATGATCGCGTGCGTCTCACCCGAGCGGATGGTCAGGTTGACGCCCTTGAGGATCTCCTTGGCGCCCTCGTCGGTGGTGACCGAGGCGTGCAGGTCCTTGATTTCCAGAGTGGCCATGAATCTTTCTTTTCCTAAGTCCGGGAGGGTTCAGGCGCCGTCAGGCGCCGACGGCTTGCAGTTCGGCCTCGATCGCGGCTTCGAGCCGCTCGCGCACCTCGGGCACGGTGATCTTCGCCAGGATCTCGTGGAAGAACCCGCGCACCACCAGCCGGCGCGCCTGCTCCTCGGCGATACCGCGCGACTGCAGGTAGAACAGCTGCTCGTCGTCGAACCGCCCGGTGGCGCTGGCGTGGCCCGCGCCCTCGATCTCGCCGGTCTCGATCTCCAGGTTCGGCACCGAGTCGGCGCGCGCGCCCTCGGTGAGCACCAGGTTCCGGTTGAGCTCGTAGGTGTCGGTGGCCTCGGCGGCCGCGCGGATCAGCACGTCGCCGATCCACACCGCGTGCGCGCCGTCGCCCTGCAGCGCACCCTTGTACATCACGTTCGACTTGCAGTGCGGCACCGCGTGGTCGACGAACAGCCGGTGCTCCTGGTGCTGGCCGGCGTCGGCGAAGTACACGCCGAGCAGTTCGACCTCGCCACCCGGCTCGGCGAACGTCGCGGTCGGCGACACGCGCACCAGGTCGCCGCCGAGGGTGACCACGGTGTGCTTGAGCACCGCGTCCCGGCCCAGCTTGAGGTGCTGCTCGGAGACGTGCACCGCGTCGTCGGCCCAGTCCTGCACGGAGACCACGGTGATCTTCGCCGAGTCGCCGATGACGAACTCGACGTTGTCGGCGTAGGTGCCCGAACCGGCGTGGTCGAGGATGAGCACGGCCTCGGCGAACGCCTCGGCGCGCACCTGCAGGTGGCCGAAGGCGGTCTTGCCCTCGCCGGGGCCGACCAGGCGCACCACGCTCGGCGCCGACGCCTGGGTCTCCTTCGGCACGGTCACCACGGTGGCCGTCTCGAAGGCGGAGTAGGCCTGCGCGGCGATCCGGTCGCTCGGCACGCCCGCGGCGCCGAGGCGCTCGTCGTCCCGGCCGACCGTCTCCAGCTTCAGCTCGGGGGCCAGGTCGGCCTCCACGGTGATCCGGCCGTCGGCGACGGCGCTGCCGTCGTGCAGGCCGCGCAGGCGCTTCATCGGCGTGAAGCGCCAGTTCTCCTCACGGCCACCGGGGACCTCGAAGGCCTCGACGTCGTAGGAGGCGAACCGCTCCGCGCGGGAGGCGGCCGGAATGACCGACTCCCGTGCGGCGGCCGAAACGTTGTTCTCTGTCGTAGCCGTCATATCAGCCGACGGACCCTTCCATCTGCAGCTCGATCAGGCGGTTCAGCTCGAGCGCGTACTCCATCGGGAGCTCGCGCGCGATGGGCTCGACGAACCCGCGGACCACCATCGCCATGGCCTCTTCCTCGGTCAGCCCGCGCGACATCAGGTAGAACAGCTGGTCCGCGCTGACCTTGGAGACGGTGGCCTCGTGGCCCATGGACACCTCGTCGTTGCGGATGTCCACGTACGGGTAGGTGTCCGACCGCGAGATGGTGTCCACCAGCAGCGCGTCGCAGACCACGCTGGAGCGCGAGTGGTGCGCCCGCTTGGCCACCTTGACCAGGCCGCGGTAGGAGGTGCGGCCACCGCCGCGCGCCACCGACTTCGACACCACGGTCGAGGAGGTGTGCGGCGCCAGGTGCTCCATCTTCGCGCCGGCGTCCTGGTGCTGGCCCTCACCGGCGAAGGCGACCGAGAGCACCTCGCCCTTGGCGTGCTCGCCCATCAGGAAGACCGACGGGTACTTCATGGTGACCTTGGAGCCGATGTTGCCGTCGACCCACTCCATGGTCGCGCCCTCTTCGGCCTTGGCCCGCTTGGTGACCAGGTTGTAGACGTTGTTCGACCAGTTCTGGATCGTGGTGTAGCGGCAGCGGCCGCCCTTCTTCACGATGATCTCCACGACCGCCGAGTGCAGCGAGTCGGACTGGTAGATCGGCGCCGTGCAGCCCTCGACGTAGTGCACGTAGGCACCCTCGTCGACGATGATCAGCGTGCGCTCGAACTGGCCCATGTTCTCGGTGTTGATCCGGAAGTAGGCCTGCAGCGGGATGTCCACGTGCACGCCCGGCGGCACGTAGATGAACGAGCCGCCCGACCAGACCGCGGTGTTCAGCGCGGAGAACTTGTTGTCCCCGGCCGGGATGACCGAGCCGAAGTACTCCTGGAACAGCTCCGGGTGCTCGCGCAGGCCGGAGTCGGTGTCCAGGAACAGCACGCCCTGCTTCTCCAGGTCCTCGCGGATGGAGTGGTAGACGACCTCGGACTCGTACTGCGCGGCCACGCCCGCGACCAGCCGCTGCTTCTCCGCCTCGGGGATGCCCAGCTTGTCGTAGGTGTTCTTGATGTCCTCGGGCAGCTCTTCCCAGCTGGTGGCCTGCTTCTCGCTGGAGCGCACGAAGTACTTGATGTTGTCGAAGTCGATGCCCGAGAGGTCGGCGCCCCAGTTCGGCATCGGCTTGAGGTCGAACAGCTTGAGCGCCTTCAGGCGCGCGTCACGCATCCACTCCGGCTCGGACTTCTTCGCCGAGATGTCGAGCACGACATCCTCGCTGAGGCCGCGCCTGGCGCTGGCCCCGGCGGCATCGGAGTCCGCCCAGCCGTACGCGTAGTTGCCCAGGGAGTCGATGGTCTCTTCCTGGGACAGGGGCGCAGTGGTGGGAGTGCGCTGCTCGGCAGCGGCAGTCATACGGGATTCCCTCCGTCCGGAGATGGTGCTTCCATACCGCGCGGATTCTCCGCGGGTACGTGGGTGGTGCAGGCGGTGTCCCCGCGCGCGATGGTCGCGAGGCGCTGCACGTGGGTGCCCAGCAGCTTCGCGAAGGCCTCGGTCTCGGCTTCGCAGAGCTGCGGGAACTCGGCGGCCACGTGGGCCACCGGGCAGTGGTGCTGGCACAGCTGCTCACCCGTGCGGACCTGCCGGGTCGAGGCAGCGTAACCCTCCCTGGTCAGGGCGGTGGCGAGGGCCTCCGCCCGGGAGGACGGCCCGGCGGAGCTGGTCACCGCGTCGCGGTGGGGCTCCACCAGAGCCGCGACGCGGCTCTCGGCGAACGCGCGGACGGCGTCCGGGCCCGCGTGCTCCGCGAGGAACCGGACGGCCGAGACCGCAAGGTCGTCGTAGGCGTGCCCGAAGCGGGCCCGGCCGCTGTCAGTGAGGCGGAACGCCCTGGCCGGGCGCCCCCTCCCCCGCGGCCCGCGCCGGGGCGCGTCGAGCGCCTCGGCTTCCCCGCAGTCGAGCAGGGTGTCGAGGTGACGCCGCACCGCGGTGGGACTGATGCCGACCTTCTCGGCGACCACCGCGGCCGTGATCGGCCCCTCCTCCAGCAGCAGGCGAGCCACCTCGTGCCGGGTCCGGCCGTCGGCGTTGGCCTGGACGGGCACGCCGGCGGAGGCGGGGCGGCTGTCGCCGTCCCGCCGCTGCTGAGCGGCACCCGTCTTTTTCACAACACAAGTGTGTCGTATATGCGGGCAAGGGGCAAAGGAGGGTCAATTCCGGGTGACCGACATCACGGTGACATCGCAGTCGATACCCTGCCGGAGTGGAGACCAGGTCGCCCGTCGAACCCGCCGCACCCCAGCCGCTGGACGTCACCGAGGAGCGCGCGCTCAAGATCATCCGCCGGTTCGGCACCACCGGGTCGCTGTTCCTCGCCATCGGCTCGCTCGGGGCGGGCGCCGCGCCGGTGATCAACCCGGTGCTGGAGATCCCGGTGCTGCGGGTCTTCGCCCGGATCTCCACGGTCTCGCTGGCCATCGCCGCCACCGGCATCCTGATGGTGGTCATCGCCTGGCTGATGCTCGGCCGGTTCGCCCGCCCGGCCAACGCCCGGCTGGCCACGCCGAAGCAGCTGCACCGCGCGCTGATCACCTGGGTGACCCCGCTGCTGTTCATCCCGCCGCTGTTCTCCCGCGACGTCTACAGCTACCTGGCGCAGAGCGAGATCGTGCGCCGCGGGATGGACCCGTACTCGCTCGGGCCGGCCGAGGCGCTGGGCATCGGCGACCCGCTGACCTCGGGCGTGTCCAACATGTGGCGCGAGACGCCCGCCCCGTACGGGCCGCTCTACCTGCGGTTCGGCAGCTGGCTGGCGGAGCTTTCGGGCAACAACATCGTCACCGGGGTGATGCTGCACCGCGGGCTGGCCGTGGTCGGCGTGGTGCTGATCGTCTGGGCGCTGCCGAGGCTGGCCTCGCGGTTCGGCGTGCAGCCCGCCACCGCGCTCTGGCTGGGCGCGCTGAACCCGCTGCTGATCTTCCACCTGGTCGCCGGGGCGCACAACGACGCGCTGGCGCTCGGGCTGATGGCCGCCGGGCTGGAGCTGGGCCTGCGGAAGCTGCCGATGCGGGTCAAGGGCGACACCCCGCCGCCGCTGGCCCCCGGCGAACTGCGCTTCATCGCGCTCGGCGTGGCGGTGATCACCCTCGGCGTGCTGACCAAGGTGAGCGCGATCCTGGCGCTGCCGTTCTTCACCGTGATGGTGGCGCGGCGCTGGCACGGCGGGATCCGGGACCTGTTCCGCGCGGCCGCGCCGATGGCCGCGGTGTTCGCCGTGGTCTTCGTCGGGGTCACCCTGGTCACCGGGCTCGGCTTCGGCTGGATCGGCACGCTGGACACCCCCGGCCTGGTGCGCGCGTGGATCTCGCCGACCGCGGAACTGGGCAACCTCGGCGGGCTGCTCGGCATTTCACTCGATCTGGGGAACCACACCAACGCGCTGGTGCCGATCCTGGGCAACCTCGGCTACGTGGCCGCCGGGGTGGTCACGGTGAAGTTCATCTGGGACAGCCTGAAGTGGCGGTACCGGCCGATCATCGGGCTGGGCGTCTCGCTCGGCGCGGTGATGGTGCTGCACGTGGCGCTGCAGCCGTGGTACCTGCTCTGGGCGGCGATCCCGCTGGCCGCGGCGGCGGGCACCTCGCGGTTCCGGGTGGCCGCCACGTGGTCGAGCGTGGTGCTCTCGCTGGTGGTCTTCCCCACCGGCGGCAGCTTCGGCGGGCGGACCTTCGTGCCGTTCCAGGCCTACACCGCGGCGATCGTGGTGGTGGTGCTGGCGCTGCTGCTGGTGCGCCGGATGTGCCCGCTGATCTTCACCAGGCCGGACGCCGCGGCCATCTCCGGCGCGCTGTCCGAAGCGCACCTCGACGACGAGGTCTACCCCGGCCCGCGGCAGCCCGCGTGAACCGCCGCTCTACCCTCTAACGTTGTGAGTGCACCCGCCGTGGAGATAACCGGGCTGGTGAAGCGCTTCGGATCCACCAAGAAGGTCACCGCCGTCGATGGCCTCGACCTGCGGATGCCGCAGGGCACGCTGCTGGCCCTGCTGGGCCCGAACGGGGCGGGCAAGACGACCACGGTCGAGGTGTGCGAAGGCTTCCAGCGGCCCGATTCCGGGACCGTCCGGGTGCTCGGGCTGGATCCCGCCGGCCAGGGCGCCCGCCTGCGGCCCCGCATCGGCGTGATGCCGCAGGGCGGTGGCGCCTACCCCGGCGTGCGCGCGGACGAGATGCTCGGCCTGGTGGCCTCCTGCGCGGCCCGGCCGCTGGACCCGGCGTGGCTGCTGGAGGTGCTCGGCCTCGATGGCGTGCGGCGGACCCCGTTCAAACGGCTCTCCGGCGGGCAGCAGCAGCGGTTGTCGCTGGCCTGCGCCCTGGTCGGGCGGCCCGAACTGGTGTTCCTCGACGAGCCGACCGCGGGCATGGACCCGCAGGCGCGGCGCCTGGTCTGGGACCTGCTCGCCGCGTTGCGCGCCGACGGCGTCAGCGTGCTGTTGACCACACATCTGATGGAAGAAGCCGAAACGCTCGCCGATCACGTAGTCATCGTCGACGGTGGCAAGGTGATCGCCGAGGGCGCGCCGAGCGAGCTGACCGCCGAGGCCGGGGAAGCCGCGCAACTGCGGTTCCGCGCGCGAGCCGGCCTCGACACGAAGCTGCTCTCGGCGGCGCTGCCCGAGGGGTACCTGGTGCGGGAGTCCGCGCCGGGCAGCTACCGGGTGGAGGGCGTGGTGGACCCGCAGGTGGTCTCCGCGGTCACCGCCTGGTGCGCCCAGCAGGGCGTGCTCGCCGAGGAACTGCACGTGGGCCGCCGCGACCTCGAAGAAGTGTTCCTCGAGCTGACCGGACGGGAGCTGCGCGGATGACCGCCGTCAAGCCAGGCAGGGAAGAGACCGTGAGCCCTCGTTTCGCACCGGGCACCTTCGCGCCCGCGCCGGGCCGCGGCTCGCTGGTCCGCATGCTGCGCACGCACGCGCGCGTGGAGACCGCGCTGACCCTGCGCCACGGCGAGCAGATCCTGCTCACGCTGCTCATCCCGCTGGCGCTGCTGATCGGGTTGAGCCTGCTGGACCTCCTGCCCTCGGGCGAACTGGGCCCGGTCGAAGCGGTGGACTGGGTGACCCCGCGCATCCTGGCGCTGGCGGTGATGTCCTCGGCGTTCACCGGGCAGGCCATCGCGCTCGGCTTCGACCGGCGCTACGGCGTGCTCAAGCGGTTGTCCGCGACCGCGCTGCCGCGCTGGCTGCTGGTGGCCGGGCGGCTGCTGGCCGCGCTGGTGGTGGTCGCCATCCAGGCCGTGGTGCTGGGGGTGGTGGCCGCGCTGCTGGGCTGGTCGCCGTCGCCGGCCGGACTGCTGGCCGGTGTGGTGTTCCTGGTCTTCGGCACCTTCGCCTTCGGCGCGCTGGGCGTGCTGCTGGGCGGTTCGCTGCGGGCCGAGGCGGTGCTGGCGCTGGCGAACGTGGTGTGGTTCGTGCTGCTGCTGGCCGGCGGCATCCTGCTGGTGCCCGCCGCGATGCCGGGTGCGCTCGGCGACGTGGTCGGCCTGCTGCCCTCGGGCGCGCTGGCCGAGGGCCTGCGGGCGGCGCTGCTCGACGGCCGCTTCAGCTGGGGGCCGGTGGCCGTGCTCGCCGCCTGGGCGGCCGCGGCCGGGGCGCTCGCCGCGCGTACCACCCGGCTCAACTGATCCGCAAGACCTCTCAGCAAGCACGCGGAACCGGCCCCCTACCATCGGTTCGTGCCCCTGAAGTCGCTCGTCGCCCGCCTCCCCTATCCCTCTCCCGTGGTGCAGCGCGTGCTCGCCATCGCCGCGGTGATCACCCAGGGCGGGATCGGGGTGACCGGCTCCATCGTGCGCGTCACCGGTTCCGGGCTCGGCTGCCCGACCTGGCCGCAGTGCTTCCCGGGCAGCATGTTCCCGGTCGAGCACCCGGAGCTGAGCGCGCTGACCCAGTGGATCGAGTTCGGCAACCGCCTGCTCACCGGGCTGGTGATCGTGGTGGCCGGGCTGTGCGTGCTGGCGGCGTGGCGGATCCAGATCGACCAGCCGAGCCGGCGCCGCCTGGTCGCGCTGGCGTGGACCATGCCGCTCGGGGTGGTCGCGCAGGCGGTGATCGGCGGCATGACCGTGCTGACCGGGCTGCTGTGGTGGACCGTGGCCATCCACTTCCTCGCCTCCACCCCGCTGGTGTGGCTGGCGTTCATGCTGCTGCGCGCGTTCGGCGAGGGGGACGAGCGGCCGCGCTGGCTGATCCAGCCGGTGGGCCGCAAGCTGATGGTCGCGCTGGTGGTGCTGCTCGGCGCGGTGCTGGTGGCCGGGACCACGGTGACCGGTGCCGGTCCGCACGGCGGCGACCCGGACACCCCGCGCTTCGACGCGCCGATCGAGACCCTCGCCCAGGTCCACGGTGGACTGCTCGTCCTCTTCCTGGTCGTGCTGGCGGTGCTGGGGCTGCACTTCTCCCGCGTCGGCGCGCCGGCCGCGCTGTGGCGGCGCTACGCGGTGCTGGCGGTGGTCTCGCTGGCGCAGGGCGGGCTGGGCAGCCTGCAGTACGCGCTCGGCATCCCGGAGGTGCTGGTCTCGTTCCACGTACTGGGGTCCGCGCTGGTCATCGTGGCCACCGCGTCGCTGTGGTGCGCCACCCGCGACCGCGGTCCGGTACCGGCGAGGACGACCGAACCGGCGCCGGTACTCGCGACCGCCGACTGACCGACACCACCTCGTAACGAGGGCGCGGGCCGCAGGCCAAAATGTCCGAATAGGCTCTTGCCCATGAAGTCACCTTCGGCGGCCAAGCCGATCATCTCCCACCAGCGCTCGACCACCGAGATGATCGTGCTCAAGGCGTTCCTGCTGATTCCGTTCGCCGCGCTGGTGGTGGCCGTGCCGGTCGCCTGGGGCTGGGGGCTCAACTGGGTGGACGTCGGCCTGGCGGTGGCGTTCTACGTGATCGGCACGCTCGGGGTGACCGTGGGCTACCACCGGTACTTCACCCACGGCGCGTTCAAGGCGGCGCGGCCGCTGCGGATCGCGCTGGCGGTCGCGGGCGGGATGGCCGTGCAGGGTTCGGTGATCTTCTGGGTGGCCAGCCACCGGCGGCACCACGCCTTCGCCGACCGCGAGGGCGACCCGCACTCCCCCTGGTTGTTCGGCACCTCGCCGATGGCGCTGGCGAAGGGGTTCTGGCACGCGCACATGGGGTGGATGTTCCAGCGCGAGGTGACCAGCTACGAGCGGTTCGCCCCGGACCTGCTCGCCGACGGCGACCTGCGCGTGGTGAACCGGTACTTCTGGCTGTGGACGACGTTGAGCCTGGCCGCGCCCGCGCTGCTCGGCGGGCTGATCACCTGGTCGTTCTGGGGCGCGGTGACCGCGTTCTTCTGGGCCGGGCTGGTGCGGATCGCGTTCCTGCACCACGTGACCTGGTCGGTGAACTCGATCTGCCACATGGTCGGTGACCGGCCGTTCGCCAGCAGGGACAAGGCGGCGAACTTCTGGCCGCTGGCGATCCTGTCCATGGGTGAGTCGTGGCACAACTCGCACCACGCCGACCCGACCTGCGCCCGGCACGGGGTGCTGCGCGGTCAGGTGGACGTGTCGGCGCGGGTGATCTGGCTGTTCGAAAAGCTCGGCTGGGCCCGCGACGTGCGCTGGCCGAAGCCGGAGCGCATCGCCGCGAAGCTCAAAGCTTCCTAACGGGGACTTGCCATCCGGCGCCGGTACTTGGCGCCGATCTTCGTCGCGCCGACGGTCTCGTTGTCCCAGGTGGACGCTTCGAGGCCGTCGACCGCTTCGACCAGCTTCTCACCGGTTTCCACGCTGGTGACGATCACGTCGCCGATGGCACCGTCCTTGCCGACGAGCATCACCCTGGCGCCGGCGCGTCCGATGTTCTCCACCACGGCCCTGCCCGCTTCACCGTGCTTGGCCACGAACTCACGGGCCGCGGCCAGCTGGCGGCCGGTCGGTTCGGCGGGTTGCGTCTTCTCGTTCTCCTCAGCCACGCGCCGAGCCTATCGGCCCGGTGGCCGGGACGCGGAACATCGTGGCCCCGGCCATAGTTGCGTCTGAGGAAGAGCGCACATCGAGGAGGACGACGCATGCCGACGCCAGCAGTACGGATCCAGCAGACCGGTGGCCCGGAGGTTCTGGAGTTCACCGAGGTCGAGGTCGGCGATCCAGGGCAGGGTGAGCTGCTCGTCGAGGTGGCGGCGGCCGGGATCAACTACATCGACACCTACCAGCGCGGCGGCCTCTACCCGGTCCAGCTGCCGCTGGTGCTCGGGCTCGAGGGTGCCGGGCGGGTCGCGGCGGTGGGCTCCGGCGTGACGGAGTTCGCCGTGGGCGACCGCGTGGCTTGGCAGGGCGTGCCCGGCGGTTACGCGGGCCGGGCGCTGGTGCCCGCTTCGGCCGCGGTGCGGGTGCCGGACAATGTCGACGACGACGTCGCCGCCGCGACACTGCTGCAGGGCATCACCGCGCACTACCTGGTCACCTCTACCTACCCGGTGCAGGAGGGTGACGCGGTGCTGGTGCACGCCGCCGCGGGCGGGGTCGGGCTGCTGCTCACCCAGCTGGCCAAGGCGAAGGGCGCCCGGGTGCTCGCCACCGTGTCGACCGAGGAGAAGGAGCAGCTGGCGCGCGAGGCCGGTGCCGACGAGGTGATCCGGTACGACCAGGTGGACTTCGCCGAGGCGACCAGGAAGCTGACCGACGGCGAGGGCGTGGCCGCGGTGTACGACGGGGTCGGCAAGTCCACTGTGGACGGCAGCATGGCCAGCGTCCGGCGGCGCGGCATGCTGGTGCTGTTCGGCAACGCCAGCGGCGCGGTGCCGCCGGTGGACCCGCTGCGCCTGAACGCCGCGGGCTCGATCTTCATGACGCGGCCCAAGTCGACCGACTACACCGCCACCCGCGAGGAACTGGACTGGCGCGCGGGCGAGCTGTTCGGCGCGGTGGCGGAGGGTTCGCTGAAGGTCCGGATCGGCGGCACCTACCCGCTGGCCGACGCGCGCCGGGCGCACGAGGACCTGGAAGGCCGCCGGACCACCGGCAAGCTCCTGCTCCACCCCTGACCGAAGCCCGCCGATGCCACGAAGGTGGCTTCCGCCCGGAAGCCACCTTCGTGTCGCGAGGGCGGTTCAGCTGGTGGCGGGCGTGACCTTCACCGCGTCCACCACGAAGACCAGGGTCTCCTTCTGCAGCGGGTGGCCCAGCTGCTTGCCGTAGGCCAGGTCCGGCGGCACCACGATGACGCGGCGCCCGCCCTGGAAGATGCCCTCCAGGCCCTGCTCCCAGCCCGGGATGACCTGCTGCGCGCCCAGCGTCAGCGGCAGCGTCTTGCCCTTCTCGTACGAGTTGTCCGCGACCTGCTTGTTGCTCCAGGTCACCAGCAGGTAGTTCGCCTCCAGCTGGCTGCCCTTGGCCGCCTCGGCACCCTGGCCGGGCTCGAGGTCCTTGGTCAGCAGCTTCGTCGGCGCGGCGCAGCCGTCGGGCAGCGTGATCTCCGGCTGCTGGCCCGCCTCGCCCTTGACCTCGATCTGGTCCACCGTGCACTCCGGCCCGGCCGGCTGCTCGGGCAGCGCCGTCACCGAGCCCGGCCCCGGCACGCCGGTGTTCGGCCCGGCGGGCGCGATCGACGGCTGGGCGTTCGAGCCAGGGGGCTGGGTGGAGTCCTTCTCCGATGGCGTGCACGCACCGAGGGCCAGTGCGGCGGCGACCACGACCACGATCTTGGCAGAGTTCCGCATAACGGGCAGCCTAGCTCCCGGCCGGGAACGGCTCCGACCCGGCGTGGAGCACCCCCAGCCGCCGCGTGGCGCGGGTCAGCGCCACGTACAGGTCGTTCCAGCCGCGCGGCGACTCGGCCACGATCTCCTCCGGCGCGAGCAGCACCACCGAGTCGAATTCGAGCCCCTTGGCCAGTTCCACGGTCAGCACCGACAGGCGCTCGTCCTCGGGGACCACCTCGGCCACTTCGGCCAGCCGCGCCACCGGGCACAGCACGGCCACCGTGCCGCCGTCCACTTCGGACAGTTCCGCCGCCGCGACCGCCGCCGGGTCCGCCGAGGCCAGCGAGGCCTGCCACGGCTCGACCCCGGTCGACCGCACCGAGGTGGGCACGGTCAGCTCCGGATCGACGCGCGCCAGCGCCCGCGCGGCCAGGCCCATGATCTCGGCGGGCGTGCGGTAGTTGACCGTCAGCTCCGCCAGCCGCCACCGGTCGTCCACGTACGGGCCGAGCACCTCGCCCCAGGCCGACGCGCCGCCCTCGGCCCCGGTCTGCGCCACGTCACCGACCACCGTCATCGACCGGCTCGGGATCCGCCGCATGATGGTCCGCCAGTCCATCGCGGACAGTTCCTGCGCCTCGTCCACGATCACGTGCCCGAAGGTCCAGGTGCGGTCCTGCGCGGCCCGCTGGGCGGCGGTCAGCTCGCTGCGCGCCTGCTGCCGTTCGGCGAACAGCTCGGCGTCGAGCACGTCGCTCACCCGCAGCAGTTCGGGATCGATGATCTCCTCGTCCTGCTCCAGGATGTCCAGCACGCCCTCGGCGTAGGCGCGCTGCTCGCGCTCCTCGCGGGCGCGGGCGGCGCGTTCCTCGGTGTCGTCCCAGCCGAGGAGTTCGGCGAGTTCGTCGAGCAGGGGCACGTCGGCCGGGGTGAAGTCCGCGCCGCGGTCGCGCCGGAGCGACGCGCGCTCGTCCTCGCCGAGGTGCTTCGACGCCGCCGAGGTCAGGCGCTCCGGCTCGGCGAAGAGGTCGTCGAGCACCTCCTCCGGGGTGAGCACCGGCCACAGCTCGTCCATCGCCCGGCGCACGTCCTTGTCCTCGGCGAGTTCCGCGCGGATGTCGCCGACGTCGCGCGCGTCGAGCAGGTTGTCCCCGAGGCGCCGCGCGGCCTGCCGCGTGAGCGCGTCCAGCAGCTCCGAGACGAAGATCCGCCGCGCCTGGTTGTGCGGACGGCGCGACCGCCGCGCCTTCGCCCGCGCGTCGGTGCAGGTGCGCCGGTCCAGCCGCAGCACCTCGCGCTCGACCTCGACCTCCAGCACCGGCGACGGCACCCGCTGGCGGTCCTTCACCGCGTTCGCCAGCACCTCGGCCATCACCCGGCGCCCCTTGACCTCGGCCGCCGCGCGCTCGTCGGTGCCTTCGGCGGAGATGCCCGGGTACAGCTGCCCGACCGTGGCCAGCAGCACCCCGGTCTCCCCCAGCGACGGCAGCACCTGGCCGATGTAGCGCAGGAAGGTGCTGTTCGGCCCGATCACCAGCACACCGCGCTTGGTCAGCTGCTGGCGGAAGGTGTAGAGCAGGTACGCCGCGCGGTGCAGGGCCACCGCGGTCTTGCCGGTGCCCGGCCCGCCCTGGACCACCAGCACGCCGTTCATCGGGGCCCGGATGATCCGGTCCTGCTCGGCCTGGATGGTGGCGACGATGTCGCTCATCTCACCGGTGCGCCGCTGGGCCAGCGCGGCCAGCAGCGCCGCCTCCCCGGCCAGCCCGAGGTCGTGGTCGCCGCCGCTCGCCTCACCGAGGTCGAGGATCTCGTCGTCCACCCCGGTGACCCGGCGCGACAGGCTGCGGATGTGCCGCCGCCGTCGCACGCCCTCCGGCGAGGCAGCGGTGGCCAGGTAGAACGGCCGCGCCACCGGGGCCCGCCAGTCGATCAGCAGCGGGCGGTAGTCGTCGTCGGTGTCGAACAGGCCGAGCCTGCCGATGTAGGCCGTCTCCTGGTCGTGGAAGTCGAGCCTGCCGAAGCACAGCCCCTGCTCCACCGAACCGAGCTGCGCCAGCCGTTCGGTGTAGGTCGCGGTGGCCACGTCGCGTTCGGTGCGGGCCTGCGGGGTGCCACCGGTGAGGCGGAGGGTTTCGTCGAGCCGTCGCTGGGTGAGGTCGCGTTCGGCGTCGAGCATCTCGTAGAGCTTGGTGACGTAGGCCTGCTCGTGCTCGAGATCGGAGTCCCCAGGGGACACGGACAAGGGTGACTCACTTTCGTACGAGGGGGATTCCGATCGATTCTACGCGGGCGGCCCGGTCAATCCGGCCGCGCCGCCATCACCTCGTCGCCGTGCGCGAAGGCCCACTCCCCCAGCGCCCCGATCGGTTCGAGCAGGGTTTCGCCCAGCGGGGTGAGCGCGTACTCCACGCGCGGTGGCGCCTCGGCGTAGGCGCGCCGCGTGACCAGCCCGTTGGCCTCCAGCCGCCGCAGGGTCTCGGTGAGCACCTTCGGCCGGATTCCGCCGATCCGCTCACGCAGTTCGCCCGGTCGGCGCGGGCCGTGGCGCAGTGCCCACAGCACCACCGAGTTCCACGTGTTGGCGAGCAGGTCGAAGGCGAGGCGGGCACGGCAGTCGGCGAGGAAGTCGGGCACGGAACCTCCTGGGGGCACGGGCACCGGATGGTGCCTATCGGAATCCCTACCGTCGATCTTCCAACACCAGGTGGAGGTACGGATGCGGATCGGGATCCTCGGGGCGGGCAACATGGCGGACGCGCTGGGTACGCAATGGACGCGGGCCGGGCACCGGGTGCGGACCAGCGGGCGCGCCCCGGCGGGCGCCTTCGCCGAAGCGGCGGCCTTCGGCGAGGTGGTGCTGCTGGCCGTGCGGCACGAAGGCGTGGAGGACACGCTGCGCGCGGCGGGCGGCTCGCTGGCGGGCAAGGTGGTGGTCGACTGCACGAACCCGATCGTGGAAGGTGAACTGGTCACCGGGACCACGTCGGCGGCTCAGCGGGTCGCGGAGCTCAGCGGCGGCCGGGTGGTGAAGGCGTTCAACCTGTGCCACGAGGACGTGTGGCGGATGACACCCCCGGTGTTCGGCGGCTCGCCGCTGGTGGTGCCGCTCTGCGGGGACGATCCCGCCGCACTGGCCACAGTGGAGTCACTCGTGCGCGACCTCGGCTGCGTGCCCGCCGCGGGCGGTGGCCTGGCACGGGCCGGTCTCCTGGAGGCGACCGCCGCGCTGGTGATCGGCCTGTGGCGCGGCGGCGCGGACGCCCGTGGCATCCTGCCGCCGCTGGCCTACGCGCAGGGCGATCCGGCTCAGAAGGGCAGGCCCAGCGCGGGCAGCCCGATCGCCGAATCCACCGCCAGCGCGCAGAAGACGATCATCAGGTAGGTGTTCGAGCGGTGGAACAGGGCCATCGGCTTGGTCTCCACCCCGCGGTTCACCGCGGCGCGCAGCCGGTGCGCGTAGAAGAGGAACCACGCACCGGCGAGCGCGGCGAACGAGGCGTAGAGCCAGCTGGTGGCCGGGGCCAGCAGCAGGGTCCAGCCGACCATCACCCACGAGTAGATGACGATCTGCTTGGCCACGTGCTGCGGGGTGGCCACCACCGGCAGCATCGGCACGCCCGCGCGCTCGTAGTCCTCGCGGTACTTCATCGCCAGCGCCCAGGTGTGCGGCGGCGTCCAGAAGAAGATCACGCCGAACATCACGAACGCGGGCCACTCGACCGTGCCGGAGACCGCGGCCCAGCCGATCACCACCGGCATGCAGCCGGCCGCGCCGCCCCAGACCACGTTCTGCGGCGTCCGCCGCTTGAGGCCGAGGGTGTAGACGAAGATGTAGAACAGGATCGTCGCGATGGCGAGGATCGCCGAGAGCAGGTTCACCGTGAAGAACAACACAGCGAACGAGGCGACCCCGAGCACCAGCCCGAAGATCAGCGCGTTGCGCCGCGGCACCGAGTCCTTGACCAGGGGGCGCCGCTTGGTGCGGTTCATCACCTTGTCGATGTCGGCGTCGATCACGCAGTTCAGCGCGTTCGCGCTGCCCGCGGCCATCGTCCCGCCGAGCAGGGTGGCCAGCACCAGCCAGGGGTTCGGGATCTCACGGCCGGCCAGGAACATCGCCGGGATGGTGGTGACCAGCAACAGCTCGATCACACGGGGTTTGGCGAGCGCGGCGTAGGCACCGATGACCCGGCGGGGGCTACGCCGGCCACCTGGCTCCTCGGGTGCGTCCACGGCGCTGGTTTCACCGCGTCCGTGCGCGGCGTGCACCAACGACATTTCGCTCCCTGCTGCTTCACAGTCGGTCCGGGTGGGACGCGGGGCTTCGAACTGGATCTTGCGGTGGGCCCGAAACCTCGCCGGGCCTGCGCCCTGACCGATCGTAATCGGCCTCGTGTCCGGATCAACCGAGGGGGTCTTGACACGGTTGGGGTCCACGGCTCCGGGTACGCCTACGACTAGGCTGGCCCGCGTGGGCGTGGCGCGCCCGTGCGAGGGGTGGCGAACAGGAATATCGTGCACCCCGGATCGATCAAGCGCGCCAGCCGGCAAGCACCGTGCCAAGCAAGCGAATCACCGAAGACGGGGAGTTCGAGTTCAGTGTCCGAAACCGCCCTCAGCAGCGAGAACAACCCTCTCATCCGGCGGAACTACCCCGCCGACTGGACCGAGCTGGACACCCGCGCGGTGGACACCGCCCGGGTGCTCGCGGCCGACGCCGTGGAGAACTGCGGCAGCGGGCACCCCGGCACGGCGATGAGCCTGGCCCCGGCCGCCTACTCGCTGTTCCAGCGGGTCATGCGGCACGACCCGGCCGACCCGGAGTGGCCGGCCCGTGACCGGTTCATCCTCTCCGCCGGGCACTCCAGCCTGACCCTCTACATCCAGCTGTACCTGGCCGGGTTCGGCCTGGAGCTGGAGGACCTCAAGCAGCTGCGCCGCTGGGGTTCGAAGACCCCCGGTCACCCGGAGTACCGCCACACCGCCGGGGTGGAGACCACCACCGGCCCGCTGGGCCAGGGCCTGGCCAACGCGGTCGGCATGGCGATGGCGGCCCGCCGCGAGCGCGGCCTGCTCGACCCCGAGCCCGCCTACGGCGAAAGCATCTTTGACCACCAGATCTACGTGATCGCCTCCGACGGGGACATCGAGGAGGGCGTCACCTCCGAGGCCTCCTCCATCGCCGGGCGCCAGGAGCTGGGCAACCTCACCGTCATCTACGACGACAACAAGATCTCCATCGAGGACGACACGAACATCGCGCTGTCCGAGGACACCGCGAAGCGCTACGAGGCCTACGGCTGGCACGTCCAGGTCGTCGACGGCGGTGAGGACGTGGTCGCGTTCGAGGCCGCGCTCGAGGCCGCCAGGGCCGAGACCACCCGCCCGTCGTTCATCCTGCTGCGCACGGTGATCGGCTTCCCGGCGCCGAACAAGATGAACACCGGCAAGGCGCACGGCGCCGCACTGGGCGCCGACGAGGTCGCCGCGGTGAAGAAGATCCTCGGTTTCGACGAGACCAAGGACTTCGAGGTCGCCGACGAGGTGATCGAGCACACCCGCAAGGCCGCCGTGCGCGGCAAGGCGGCGCGGGCCGAGTGGCAGACCAAGTTCGACGCGTGGGCCGAGGCCAACCCCGAGCGCGCCAAGCTGGCGGCCCGGCTGAGCCGGCGCGAGCTGCCGGCCGGCTGGTCGGAGAAGCTGCCGTCGTGGGAGCCCGACGCCAAGGGCGTGGCCACCCGCAAGGCCTCCGGCGAGGTGCTGAACTCGCTCGCCGAGGCGCTGCCGGAGCTGTGGGGCGGTTCGGCCGACCTGGCCGAGAGCAACAACACCACGATGAAGGGCGCCGACTCGTTCGGTCCCGAGTCCGCCGCCACCGGCATGTGGAAGACCAGCCCGTACGGCCGCACGCTGCACTTCGGCGTCCGCGAGCACGCGATGGGCTCGATCCTCAACGGCATCGCGCTGCACGGCGGCACCCGGCCCTACGGCGCCACCTTCCTGATCTTCTCCGACTACATGCGCCCGCCGGTGCGGCTGGCCGCGCTGATGAAGGCGCCGGTCATCTACGTGTGGACGCACGACTCGATCGGGCTCGGCGAGGACGGCCCGACGCACCAGCCGATCGAGCAGCTGTCCGCGCTGCGCGCCATCCCGGGGCTGAACGTGGTCCGCCCGGCCGACGCCAACGAGACCGCCGCCGCGTGGAAGGCCGTGCTGGAGGACAACGAGCACCCGTCGGGCCTGGCGCTGACCCGCCAGAACGTGCCGGTGCTCGAGGGCACCAGCACCGAGGGCGTGGCCCGCGGTGGCTACGTGCTCGCCGAGGCTTCCGGCGCCACCCCGGACGTTGTGCTCATCGCCACCGGTTCCGAGGTGCAGCTGGCCGTCGAGGCCAGGAAGAAGCTGGAGGCCGACGGCGTTTCCACCCGTGTGGTGTCCATGCCGTGCGTCGAGTGGTTCGAGGCGCAGAACCAGGCCTACCGCGAGTCGGTGATCCCGTCCGGGGTGAAGGCACGCGTGGCCGTGGAGGCCGGGATCGCCCAGCCGTGGCACAAGTTCGTCGGGGACGCCGGCGAGATCGTCTCCATCGAGCACTTCGGCGCCTCCGCGGACTTCGCCACCCTGTTCCGCGAGTTCGGCATCACCGCCGAGGCCGTGGTCGACGCCGCCCGCCGGTCGCTGGACACCGCCAAGAACTCCTGAATCCACCGAAGGGGATGAAGTCATGAGCAGCACCGATCGGCTGGCCCAGCTGTCCGAGGCCGGGGTCTCGATCTGGCTCGACGACCTGTCCAGGGAGCGGCTCGACACCGGCAACCTGGCCGGGCTGATCCGCGACAAGCACGTCGTGGGCGTCACCACCAACCCGACGATTTTCGCCAACGCGCTGTCGAAGGGTGAGGCGTACGACAAGCAGGTCGGCGAGCTGGCCGCCCGCGGCGCCGACCTCGACGCCACCGTGCGCGAGCTGACCACCACCGACGTGCGCAACGCCGCGGACCTGTTCCGCGACGTCTACACCGCCACGAACGGGGTGGACGGCCGGGTGTCCATCGAGGTGGACCCGCGGCTGGCCAAGGACGCCGACGCCACCGTGGCCGAGGCGCAGGACCTGTGGAAGACGGTCGACCGGCCCAACCTGCTGGTCAAGATCCCGGCCACCGAGGAGGGCCTGCCGGCGATCACCCGCACGCTCGCCGAGGGCGTCAGCGTCAACGTCACGCTGATCTTCTCCGAGGAGCGCTACCGCGCGGTGATCGAGGCCTACTTCGCCGGTCTGGAGCAGGCCAAGGCGAACGGCCACGACCTCAAGGGCATCCACTCGGTCGCCTCGTTCTTCGTGTCCCGCGTGGACGCCGAGATCGACAAGCGGCTCGACGCCATCGGCACCGACGAGGCCAAGGCCCTGCGCGGTGAGGCGGCCATCGCCAACGCGCGGATCGCTTACGCCGCCTACGAAGAGCTGTTCGCCTCGGACCGCTGGAAGGCGCTGGCCGCCGACGGCGCGAACGTGCAGCGCCCGCTGTGGGCCTCCACCGGGGTGAAGGACCCGTCCTATTCGGACACCCGCTACGTGGACCAGCTGGTGGTCGCGAACACGGTGAACACCATGCCGGAGAAGACCCTCGAGGCGGCGGCCGACCACGCCGAGATCGACGGCGACAAGGTCTCCGGCACCGAGACCGCCGCCCGCGCGCTGTTCGCCAAGCTGGAGGCCGTCGGCATCGACATCACCGACGTGTTCCTGGTGCTGGAGAACGAAGGCGTGGAGAAGTTCGAGAAGTCCTGGAGCGAGCTGCTCGAAACGGTCACCGGGCAGCTGGCGAAGGCGAAGGGCTGAGCGAAGGCATGGCAGCGGAAGAGACGGGCGCGGGGGTCACGATCGTCGACCCCGCGCTGGAACAACAGGCGAAACCGCTCGCGGACAGCCTGATCGCCGAGAAGGCCGCCTCGCGGCTGGCTTCGCAGGACCCCACGCTGTGGGGTGCCGAGGCCGAGCCCGAGGCGTCCATCCGGTTGTCCTGGACCACCCTGCACAAGTCCTCGCGGCCGCTGATCGGCGAGATCGAGGCGCTGCGCGCGGAACTGCGCTCGGAGGGCGTGGACCGGGTGGTGCTGGCCGGGATGGGCGGTTCCTCGCTGGCGCCGGAGGTGATCACCGGGACCGAGGGCGTCGCGCTCACCGTGCTCGACACCACCGACCCCGGTCAGGTCGCCGACGCGCTGGCCGGGGACCTCGACCGGACCGTGCTGGTGGTCTCGTCGAAGTCCGGCGGCACGGTGGAGACCGACAGCCACCGCCGGATCTTCGCGAAGGCGTTCTCCGCCAACGGGATCGACGCCAAGCGGCGGATCGTCGTGGTCACCGACCCCGGCTCGCCGCTGGCGGAACTGTCCGAACGGGAGGGTTACCGCAAGGTCTTCCTGGCCGATCCGAACGTGGGTGGCCGGTACTCCGCGCTGACCGCGTTCGGGCTCGTCCCGGCCGGGCTGGCCGGTGCCGACGTGGCGCGCCTGCTGGACCAGGCCGCCGGCGTGGCCGACCGGCTGGCCGCCGACGACGAGGCGAACCCGGCCATCCGCCTGGCGGCGGCGCTGGGCGCGCGGCACGGGCAGAACGCGGAGAAGGTGGTCTTCGCCGACACCGGTTCCGGGATCAAGGGGTTCGGTGACTGGGCCGAGCAGCTGATCGCCGAGTCCACCGGCAAGCAGGGCACCGGCCTGCTGCCGGTGGTGGTCGAATCGCCGGAGGCGGCGGGCTTCGCCGACGCCGGTGCCGACGCCACCCCGGTGGCCGTCGGGCATTCGGTCTCGCCCGCCCAGCTCTCGGTGACCGGCCCGCTCGGGGCGCAGTTCCTGCTCTGGGAGTTCGCCACCGCGCTGGCCGGGCGGCTGCTCGGGATCAACCCGTTCGACCAGCCCGACGTGGAGGCGGCGAAGAAGGCGGCGCGCGCGCTGCTGGACCAGCCCGCTTCCGCGACCGGCAGCGCCAAGCCGTCGTTCACCGACGGCGCGATCGAAGGCTACGGCCTGGACGCGGCGAACCTGAGCGAGGCGCTGAAGTCCTTTGTGGACTCGGCCACCGAGGCGCCGTCGGCCTACCTGGCGGTGCAGGCCTACCTGGACCGCCTCGACGACGCGTCGACCGCGGTGCTGCGCCAGCAGCTGGCCAAGCGGACCGGGGTGCAGACCACCTTCGGCTGGGGCCCGCGGTTCCTGCACTCGACCGGGCAGTACCACAAGGGCGGCCACCCGAACGGCTTCTTCCTGCAGCTCACCGGGGCCGCCGAGCAGGACCTCGAGGTGCCGGACCGGCCGTACACGCTGGCCGGGCTGCAACTGGCGCAGGCGCTCGGGGACGGGCAGGTGCTCGCCGAGCACGGCCGCCCGGTGCTGCGCCTGCACTTCACCGACCGGGCCGCCGGGCTGGCACAGCTGGTGGCCGCGCTGGAGGCGCTGGCGTGAGCTGGACCAACCCGCTGCGGGACCCCCGCGACAAGCGGCTGCCGAGGATCGCCGGGCCGTCCAGCCTGGTGATCTTCGGCGTCACCGGGGACCTGTCCCGCAAGAAGCTGATGCCCGCGATCTACGACCTGGCCCACCGCGGCCTGCTGCCCGCCGGGTTCTCGCTGGTCGGGTTCGCCCGGCGGGACTGGGAGCACCAGGACTTCGGTGAGCTGGTGCACGATTCGGTGGCCGAGCACTCCCGCACCCCGTTCCGCGAGTCGGTGTGGAACCGGCTCGCCGAGGGCATCCGGTTCGTGCAGGGCACCTTCGACGACGACGACGCGTTCGACCGGCTCGCGCGGACCGTGCGCGACCTGGACGCCGAGCGCGGCACCGGCGGCAACACCGCGTTCTACCTGTCGATCCCGCCGAGCGCGTTCCCGGTGGTGACCAAGCAGCTGGCCCGGTCCGGGCTGGCCGACACCGACGAGAGCACCTGGCGCCGGGTGGTGATCGAGAAGCCGTTCGGGCACGACCTGCGCAGCGCGCGGGAGCTGAACGCGATCGTCAACGACGTCTTCCCCGAGGAGTCGGTCTTCCGCATCGACCACTACCTCGGCAAGGAGACGGTGCAGAACATCCTGGCGCTGCGCTTCGCGAACCAGCTGTTCGAGCCGATCTGGAACGCCAACTACGTCGACCACGTGCAGATCACCATGGCCGAGGACATCGGCCTCGGCGGGCGCGCGGGCTACTACGACGGGATCGGCGCGGCCCGCGACGTCATCCAGAACCACCTGCTCCAGCTGCTCGCGTTCACCGCGATGGAGGAGCCGGTCTCGTTCGAGCCGAAGGCGCTGCGCGCGGAGAAGGTCAAGGTGCTCGGCGCGACCAAGCCGCTGCTGCCGTTCGAGGCGACCACCGCGCGCGGGCAGTACACCGGCGGCTGGCAGGGCGGCAAGAAGGTGCCCGGCCTGCTGCAGGAGGGCGGGTTCTCGAAGGACTCGACCACCGAGACCTACGCCGCGGTGACGCTGGAGGTGCAGAACCGCCGCTGGGCGGGGGTGCCGTTCTACCTGCGCACCGGCAAGCGGCTGGGCCGCCGGGTGACCGAGATCGCGGTGGTGTTCAAGCGGGCGCCGCACCTGCCGTTCGACTCCACCGCCACCGAGGAGCTGGGGCAGAACGCGCTGGTCATCCGGGTGCAACCGGACGAGGGCGTGACGCTGCGGTTCGGCTCGAAGGTGCCGGGGACCACGATGGAGGTCCGCGACGTCACGATGGACTTCGGCTACGGGCACGCGTTCACCGAGTCCTCGCCGGAGGCCTACGAGCGGCTCATCCTGGACGTGCTGCTCGGCGAGCCGTCGCTGTTCCCGGTGAACGAGGAGGTCGAGCTGTCGTGGGAGATCCTCGACCCGATCCTGGCGCACTGGGCCAAGCACGGCAGGCCGGAGGAGTACCCGCCGGGCTCGTGGGGTCCGTCCTCGGCGGACGAGATGCTGGCCGCTAGTGGTCGCAACTGGAGGCGCCCGTGATCATCGATCTGCCGTCCACCACCACCTCGCAGCTGAACAAGAAGCTGGTCGAACTGCGGGAGCGCGGCGGGGCCGTGGCGCTGGGCCGGGTGCTGACGCTGGTGATCGCCGCGGACGACGACGAGCACCTCGAAGACGCGATCGACGCGGCCAACGAGGCCAGCCGGGAGCACCCGTCGCGGGTGATCGTGGTGGCCAAGGGCGCGAAGACGGCGTCGCCGCGCATCGACGGCCAGATCCGCGTCGGCGGGGACGCCGGGGCGAGCGAGGTCATCGTGCTGCGGTTGTACGGCGCGCTGGCGTCGAACAGCCAGAGCGCGGTCGTGCCGCTGCTGCTGCCCGACGCGCCGATCGTCACCTGGTGGCCGGGGACCGGGCCGCGCAACCCGGCCGCGGACCAGCTCGGTGAGCTGGCGCAGCGCCGGATCACCGATTCGGCGGCGGAGAAGAACCCGATCCGCGCGCTCGGCACGCGCGGCAAGGCCTACACCGACGGTGACACCGACCTGGCCTGGACGCGGCTGACGAACTGGCGGGCCCAGCTGGTCAGCGCGCTGGACCTGCCGCCGTACGAGAAGGTGCTCTCGGCCACGGTCACCGGTGAGGCCGACTCGCCGTCGACCGAGCTGCTCGCGGGGTGGCTGGCGGAGTACCTGAAGGCGCCGGTCAAGCGGGTGAAGTCGAGCAGTGCGCAGGGCATTCTGTCGGTCACGCTGGAGCGGCGCTCCGGGGCGATCGAGCTGTCGCGCCCGGACGGCAGGGTGGGCACGCTGACCCAGCCCGGCCAGCCGGCCCGGCGGATCGCCCTGCAGCGGCGGGACAACAAGGACTGCCTGATCGAGGAGTTGCGCCGGCTCGACCCGGACGAGATCTACGAGGCCGCCCTGCACGGCCTCGGCAAGATCGCGGCGACCGCGCGCAAGTCCCCGGCCAAGGCCGAGACGACCCCGCGCAAGGCCACCACCTCGAAGACGCCCACCACGGCCGACGCGAAGACCTCGGCGAAGGCGCCCACCACGGCCGACGCGAAAGCCCCGGCGAAGGGTTCCACCGCGGCCGAAGCGAAGGCGCCCAGCGCGGCGGGCGAGGCGAAGGCCCCGGCCAAGGGGTCCACCGCGAAGGCGAAAGCACCGGCGAAAGCGAAGTCATGAGCACCTCCGAGGTAGTCGTCTACTCCGATCCGCAGTTGCTCGCGGCGGCCTGCGCGGCCCGGCTGGTCACCCGGCTGGTCGACGTGCAGGCCGCGCGCGGCTCCGCCTCGCTGGTGCTGACCGGCGGCGGCACCGGCATCGCGATCCTGCGGGAGCTGCGCAACTCCCCCGCCAGGGACGCGATCGACTGGTCGAAGCTCGACCTCTACTGGGGCGACGAGCGCTTCCTGCCCGCGGACGACGACGAGCGCAACGAGAAGCAGGCCCGCGAAGCCCTGCTCGACCACGTGCCGCTCGACCCGGCGCGGGTCCACGCGATGGCCCCGTCCGACGGCCGGTTCGGCGACGACCCGGACGCCGCGGCGGCCGACTACGCGCGGATCCTCGCCGGCAACGCGCGGCCGGAGGACCACGGCGACGTGCCGACCTTCGACGTGACCCTGCTCGGCCTCGGCGGCGAGGGCCACACCGCGTCGATCTTCCCCGAGACCCCGGCGGTCTACGAGACCGAGCGCTCGGTGATCGCGGTGCGGAATTCACCGAAACCGCCGCCGACGCGGATCTCGCTGACGCTCCCGGCGATCCGGCGCTCGGCGGAGGTCTGGCTGGTGACCACCGGCGCGGCGAAGGCCGACGCGGTGGCGCTCGCGCTGGCGGGCGCCGGCGAGGTCCAGTTGCCGGTGGCGGGCGCGCGCGGACAGCGGCGCACGCTGTGGCTGCTCGACCGCACGGCGGCGGCGAAAACCACGAACGTGTTCCGGCCGCGGATCGCCTGATCGATCAAGCCCCGCTTTTGTCCGATTATCGGACAGTCCTGGTCATCCCCCGGACGGGTGATCTCCGATCGCCCAACCGGACAGGCATACGGCTGAATGGCCGGAAACTTACCGCCAACCGGCAAAACAACGTTAGCGTCCGCTAATTTGTCCGATGTGCCGCGTCCCGATCGGGTGGTGGACCCCTCTCCTCAGTAAGTCCACAAGACGAGAGGTCCATGCGATGACCACAGAGGGACTCTCCATACCGGGAATGTCGGTCGGCCGCCCGAGGGCGGACACGACCGGGCACATCCGTGACGGCAGCATCGCGGACTGGTTCCGGAAACGGGCCGTGCGCGCACTGTCCATCGACGTCCTGGCGATCGCGCTCGCCGTGCTGGACGTCTGGCTCGTCTTTCCCGAAGAAGCCATGACCTACTCCATCTGGCTCTCGGCGCTCTCGTGCGTCGCGCTGGTGGCGCGGCGGTGGCTGCCGTTCGGCGTGGTGCTGGCGACCTTCCCCGGCTACCTGGCCGGCTGGGCGCAGCTGGCGGCGATGATCGCGCTGGGCATGCTGGCCACCCGCCGCGGGTTGAACTGGCAGACCATGGCCGGCTTCGGCATGGTCTGGGCCAGCCGGTTCATCCTGTGGCCGCTGGACGAGTTCGCCGCGCTGAGCTGGCAGGAGCACGTGCTCGACGGCATCTACGGCGTGGTCGTCGCCGGCATGCCGGTCGCGCTGGGCCTGCTGATCCGGGCCAGGAGCGAACTGTCCGACAAGCTGGCCGAGCTGGCCGCCAGCCGCGACCGCGAGCAGCAGCTGCACGCCCAGGCCGTCCGGGCGCAGGAACGCGCGCGCCTGGCCAGGGAGATGCACGACGTGGTCTCCCACGACATCACGCTGATCGCGATGCAGGCGAACGTGCTGTCCATCTCCGCGCCGGGTACCGAGGCGCACCAGGCCGCGGAGAACATCCGGCAGCTGAGCAAGCGCACCCTGGAGGAACTGCGCACCCTGGTCGGCGTCCTGCGCTCCGGGGTGGACGAGGACGGGCCACAGCCCGGAATCGACGAGTTGCACCAGCTCATCCGGACCTCGGACGTGCCGGTGCAGCTGACCGTGGAGCGCATTCCCGAGACCGTGCCGCGCCAGGTGTCCGCGGCGGCCTACCGGACCGTCCAGGAGTGCCTGACCAACGTGCACAAGCACGCGCCCGGCGCGAAGGCGACGGTGTGCGTGCGCGGCGAAGAGGACGCGCTCGGCGTGGAGGTACTCAACGAGCAGCCCTGCGAACCGGCACGCGGCCTGCCCTCGGGCGGGCACGGCCTGACCGGCCTCGCCGAACGGGCACGGCTGCTCGGCGGCACGTTCGAAACGGCCCCCACCGACGACGGCGGCTTCCGGGTCCGGGCGGTCTACCCGCTCCCGGGTTAGCCCCCGAACGCCATGAATGGGGCGTTGCTCGCGGTGACCACGAGCAACGCCCCATTCAGCGCAATGGAGTTGGGCCGATCAGATGATCTCGCGCCGCTTGCGCAGCCGGTCGAGCGCCTCGGCGAGAATGGCTTCGCCATCCGCGTCGCTGCGGCGCTCCTTCACGTAGGCGAGATGCGTCTTGTACGGCTCCGTCCGCGGTGCGGCGGGCGGGTTCTGCTCGTCCTGCCCACCCGGCAGCCCGCATCGCGGGCAGTCCCACTCCTCGGGAATCTCCGCTTCCAAGGCGAAGGACGGGCGAGCCTCATGCCCGTTGGCGCACCAGTACGAGATCCGGCGCCGCGGCGCCGACTCCCCCCGCTCGGACTCGCCGGACGGGCCCGCCCCGACCCTGGTACCCCGAATCGCGTTTCCGCCAACCATGAACTCTCACACCCCGGTCTTGTTCCCCGGCGCACCCGCACGGTACGCCGTGCCACTCTGCTTGGCCGGGCGCGCACCCGGCCGGGTCCACGGCTCGTGCCGCTCAGATCTTCAGCAGCAGGCCCAGCCCGACGATGCTGATCAGCCAGATCGCACCGAGGCCCAGCGTGATCCGGTCGAGGTTCTTCTCGGCCACGCTCGATCCCGCCAGGCTGGACTGCATGCCGCCACCGAACAGGGAGGAAAGCCCGCCTCCGCGTCCCCTGTGCAGGAGGACGGCGACGACCAGCAGCACGCTGGAAGCGATCAACACCACTTGCAGGAACAGTTTCATCTCATCCTCTGTGTTCGGTGAAAACGCGCGATCAGCGCGGGCCGACGAGCACCGTGACCCACATTACCCGGTGACCGGCCGGATCAGGGCAGCGGCCCGCCCGCGGCCAGTGCGCAGAGCTTGGTGAACTCGTCGGCGTCCAGGCTCGCCCCGCCGACCAGCGCCCCGTCGATGTTGTCGCACTTGACCAGGTCGCCGATGTTGCCCGACTTGACCGAACCGCCGTAGAGCACGCGGACCTCGTCGGCGATCTCGGTGCCGTACTTCTCGGCCAGGGTGGCCCGCAGCGCGGCGCAGACCTCCTCCGCGTCGGCCGGGGTGGCGACGCGGCCGGTACCGATGGCCCAGACCGGCTCGTAGGCGACCACCACGTTCTTCACCTGCTCGGCCTTGAGCCCCTTGAGGCCCGCGACCAGCTGGTTCGTGGTGTGCTCGATCTGCCCGCCTGCTTCGCGGACCTCGAGCTGCTCACCGACGCACAGGATCGGCGAGACCCCGTGCTTGAGCGCGGCACGCACCTTCTTGTTGACGAGTTCGTCGTCCTCGTTGTGGTACTCCCGGCGCTCGGAGTGCCCGATGGTCACGTAGGTGCACCCGAGCTTGGCGAGCATCGGGCCCGAGACGTCCCCGGTGTAGGCACCGGAGTCGTGCGGCGACAGGTCCTGCGCCCCGTAGGTGAGCAGGAGCTTGTCGCCGTCGGTGAGCGTCTGCACGCTGCGGATGTCGGTGAACGGCGGCAGCACCGTCACGTCCACCTTGGCGTAGTACTTCTCCGGCAGCGAGAAGGCGATCTTCTGCACCAGCGCGATGGCCTCGAGGTGGTTGAGGTTCATCTTCCAGTTGCCTGCGATGAGAACTTTGCGAGCCACTGTGCCTACTCCCCCAGGACCGAGACGCCGGGCAGATCCTTGCCCTCGAGGTATTCCAGCGACGCGCCGCCGCCGGTGGAGATGTGCGAGAAACCGTCCTCGGGCAGGCCGAGCTGGCGCACCGCGGCCGCGGAGTCACCGCCGCCGACCACGCTGAACGCGTCGCTCGCGGCGATCGCCTCGGCGACCGCCTTCGTGCCGCCCGCGAACGCCTCGAACTCGAACACGCCCATCGGGCCGTTCCAGAACACCGTCGCCGCGTCGGCCAGCTTGCCGGCGAACAGCTCGCGGGTCTTCGGGCCGATGTCGAGCCCCTGCCGGTCGGCCGGGATCGCGGTGGCGTCGACCACCTCGTACGGCGCGTCGGCGGCGAACTCGGTGGCGGCCAGCACGTCGACCGGTAGCACCAGTTCGACACCGCGCTTCTCGGCCTCGGTGAGGAAGCCGCTGACCTGGTCGAGCTGGTCGGCCTGCAGCAGCGAGCCGCCCACCTCGTAGCCCTGCGCCTTGAGGAAGGTGTAGGCCATGCCGCCGCCGATGAGCAGGCGGTCGACCTTGGTCAGCAGGTTGGCGATCACGCCGAGCTTGTCCGAGACCTTGGCGCCGCCGAGCACCACGGCGTAGGGCCGGGCGGGCTCCTCGGTGAGCTTGCGCAGCACGTCGAGCTCGGCCAGCACGAGGCCGCCGGTGTGGGCCGGGAGCACGCCCGCGATGTCGAACACGGAGGCCTGCTTGCGGTGCACCACGCCGAACCCGTCGGAGACGAACGCGCCGTTCTCGCCGGTCAGTTCGGCCAGCTCGCGCGCCAGGTCGGCACGCTCCTCCTCGACCTTGCTGGTCTCGCGCGGGTCGAACCGCACGTTCTCCAGCAGGGCCACCTGGCCGTCGGCCAGCGCGCCGGCGACCGACTTCGCGCTGTCGCCGACCACGTCACCGGCCAGCGCGACCTCCGCGCCGAGCAGTTCGCCCAGCCGCGCCGCGACCGGCGCGAGGGAGAACTTGGCGTCCGGCTCGCCCTTGGGGCGGCCGAGGTGCGCCGCCACGATCACGCGCGCGCCGGCCCCGGCCAGCCGCTTGATCGTCGGCAGCGCGGCCCGGACCCGCCCGTCGTCGGTGATCCGGTCGCCGTCGAGGGGGACGTTGAGGTCGGCGCGCACCAGCACGCGCCGACCCGCCACACCCTCGCTGATCAGGTCATCGAGAGTCTTCACGGCCATGGTTTCAGGAGAGCTTGCCGCCGACGAGCTTGACCAGGTCCACCAGGCGGCTGGAGTAGCCCCACTCGTTGTCGTACCAGCCGTACACCTTGACCTGGTTGCCGATGACCTTGGTGATCGGCGCGTCGTAGATGCAGGAGGCCGGGTCGTTGACGATGTCGCTGGAGACGATCGGGTCCTCGCTGTAGCGCAGGATGCCGTTCAGCGGGCCGTCCGCGGCGGCCTTGTAGGCGGCGTTGATCTCGTCGAGGGTGGCCGTCTTGGCCAGGTCCACGGTGAGGTCGGTGATCGAGCCGGTGGGCACGGGCACGCGCAGCGAGTAGCCGTCCAGCTTGCCGTTCAGCTCGGGCAGCACCAGGCCGATGGCCTTGGCCGCGCCGGTCGAGGTCGGCACCACGTTCACCGCGGCGGCACGGGCGCGGCGGGCGTCCTTGTGCGGGCCGTCCTGCAGGTTCTGGTCCTGGGTGTAGGCGTGGATGGTGGTCATCAGGCCCTGCTCGATGCCGAAGGCGTCGTGCAGCACCTTGGCCAGCGGCGCCAGGCAGTTGGTGGTGCAGGAGGCGTTGGAGATGATCGTCTGCGAGCCGTCGTAGAGGTGGTCGTTCACGCCGAGCACCACGGTCAGGTCCTCGCCCTTGGCCGGGGCCGAGATGATGACCTTCTTCGCGCCACCGGCGACGTGCGCCTTGGCCGCGTCGGCGTTGGTGAAGAAGCCGGTGGACTCGACGACCACGTCCACGCCGAGGTCGCCCCACGGCAGGTTGGCCGGGTCGCGCTCGGCGAGCGCCTTGATGGTCTTGCCGCCGACGACGATGCCCTCGTCGCTGACGCTGATCTCCTCCGGGTACCGCCCGAGGATGCTGTCGTACTTCAGCAGCTGGGCCATGGTGGCGACATCGCCGAGGTCGTTGAACGCGACCACCTCGATGTCGTGGCCGCCGGCCTGCACGGCCCGGAAGAAGTTGCGGCCGATCCGGCCGAAGCCGTTGACACCTACGCGAACCGTCACTGCTGCCACTCCTCTGAGGTTCGGCCGGGCCCGGCCCGGCCAGACTGGGGACTCGGGGCCACCCTAGCGTGCTGGCCTGGGCGTTCCCGCATGCCCCAGCGAGACTTCCACTACACCCGGCCGGTGGTCAAGAATCGATCAAGACATCGATCAAGATGATCCGCTCAGCGCGCGTTCCAGCGGGGTCCGGAAGCGCGGCACGACGCGCGTGGAGCCGAGCCACTCCCCCAGTCGTGCCGCCGCCTCACCGATCCGGGCGGTGGCTTCGGCGCCGACGTCATCCAGACAGCGGAACGCGACCTCACCATCCGGGCGCTGGCCCCAGCCACCGACGACGCGCCCGTCGCACCAGATCGACGGGCCCGCGTTGCCGTTGCGGTCGAACAGCGCGTCGCGGTGCGGACCGAGGAACCAGTCGCGGGCGGCCCAGCCCATCGGCGTCGGGTCGAGCGCGGGCAGCAGCGCGATCCACGGTTCGGGCTCCGGTTCGGGTTCGAGGTCGCCGGGCAGGACCAGCCCGGTGCCGCCGCCTTCGAGGTCCACCTCGACCGGGTCGAGCGCGGTCAGCGCCTTCTTCGCCTGCGCGGCGGTCCAGCCGGTCCACCAGCGCAGGTCCGCGAGCGGCGCCGGGCCGTAGGCGTGCAGCCAGCGTCGCGCCAGTTCGACACGGGCCCGGTCGGCGTCGATAGCGGGCAGGCCGCCGGGCAGCCAGTCCGCCATCGGGGACCAGCGGTACTGCGTGGACAACCACGTGCCGCGCGGGCGGCCGCGCACGATCCGCCCCTCGGCGGCGAGCAGGAACAGGACGCGGCTGGTGACGTTGCCGATCGCCTCGTACGGCTTGCCCGGCGCCATGCGCAGCTGCTGGCGCAGGCCCGGGACGTCGTCGGCGAGTTCCTGGCCGAGCGCCGTGCCGCGTTTCAGCAGCGCTTCGACGGTCTCCTCCTCGACCGCGGCCAGCCACTCGGCGGCCCGGGGCACGCCCTCGGGGTGGCCGTTCTCGGTGAGGTGTTTAACCAGGAGGACATGCTGCTTCCTGGCGATCTCGTCGGAGCACGCCGCTTGTACAACGGGCGCGACCTCCCTCGGCACGACGAACATCGTGCGGCGCATGCCGAGCAGGCGGACGAGCGTGCGGTCGTCGTAGAGCGCGCGCTCGGTCTCCGGTGCGGTGGCACGGGCGACCACGGAGAGGTGCACGGTGGCCGGATCGGTGGCGTGCAGGGCTACCACCGCCTCGGCCGCCTCCTCGGGAGTGGTGGCCGGGTTGGCGAGCCGATGCCGGTTGGCCAAGCGGGCCCGGCGCTGCGCGGTGGTCATCCCCATGGCGGCTTTCCTACCACCGGTCGTGGCGATCCGGGCGCTCGCAGCGGTCTTCACCCGGGATCGCGTCCGGTCGCACTGGCACGACACCAACAAGGCCCCGGTCACACCGGCACGACCACCGACAAGAGCTCGGTCACACCGGCACGACCACCGCCAAGGACTCGGTCACACCGGCACGACCACCGCCAAGGACTCGGTCACACCGGCACGACCACCGCCAAGGACTCGGTCACACCGGCACGACCACCGCCAAGGACTCGGTCACGCTGGCACGACCACCGGCAAGGGCTCGGTCGCACTGGCACGACCGCCGAACAAATCGGGTGCTCGTGCCGGTCGCCGCCGGTTAACCTCCGGCATGGTTTCCGCCAGCCACTTCGCCGCCTTCGCGGCGCTCACCTTCCTGATGGTCATCGTGCCGGGTCCCAGCGTGCTGTTCACCATCAGCCGCGCGCTCACGGCCGGGCGCCGCGACGCGCTGCTCACCGTCCTCGGCAACGCCACCGGGGTGTACCTGCAGGTCATCGGCGTGGCGTTCGGGCTGGGCGCGCTCGTGGAGAGCTCGGCGGCGGTGTTCACCGCGATCAAGTTCGCCGGTGCCGCCTACCTGGTCTACCTGGGCGTGCAGGCCTTCCGGCACCGCAAGTCGCTGGCCGAGGCCTTCGACGGCGCGGTGCCCGCCACCCGCGCGCCGGTGTGGCGCCTGCTCCGCGACGGCCTGGTGGTCGGCTTCGCGAACCCGAAGTCGATCGTGTTCCTCGCCGCCGTGCTGCCGCAGTTCGTCGACGCCGGCGCGGGCTCGGCGCAGGCCCAGATGCTCGTCCTGGGCATCCTCCTGCCGGTGACCGCGCTGCTGTGCGACTCGGCGTGGGCCTTCGTCGCCGGGACCGCGCGCTCCTGGTTCGCCGGTTCACCGCGGCGCCTCGCCATGATCGGCGGCACCGGCGGGCTGGTGATGATCGGTCTCGGCACCAGCCTCGCCGTCACCGGCCGCAAGGACTGACTCAGGCGGGCTCGCGCCACATCGGGTGGAACGGCGGGCCGTCCGGCAGATAGAACGGGGCCCGGCGCGCGTAACCCTCCCGCTCGTACAACGCGGCCGCCCGCAGGCTGCTCGCCTCCAGGTAGGCCGGGGTCCCCGCGGCGTCCAGCCGCGCGTGGTGGTGCCGCAGCAACGCGGTGCCGAGGCCCCGCCCCTGCGCGTCCGGGTGCACCGCCAGGAACGCCAGGTGGTGGTGCGGCTCGTGCGGGTGGTGGGCCTCGAAGGCGTCGTCCAACGCGCTGAACCGGTCGGTGTACGGCCCGCACGCCGCCAGCAGCCGCGCGTCGTAGTCCGGCGGCGGTGGCAGCTCCACGCCCTCCTCCTGCGGCAGCCACACCGCGGCGGCGCGGTCGCCGATCCGGTCGACGTGGCCGTGCGCGAGCACGTGCTCGACCAGGATGCGGAAGTTCGCGGCCAGCGTCGCCCGGCGCGGGGCCGGGTCGGGGACCAGCCAGCGCGACACGTCCAACGGCTCGAACGCGGTGGCGATCAGGCCCGCGAGCTCACCCGCCTCGGACGCGCGGGCGCGGCGGATTTCGGCGAGGCCGGTCACAGGCGGGTCCCCCGGTACTCCTCGCCGGAAGCCGAGCCGGTCAGCGAGGCCGGGCTCTTCGCACCCAGCCCGATCGCGGCGTACACCAGCGGCCGCCGGATGCGCAGCACCAGCGCCCACAGCACGCCCGCGAGCCCGGCCAGGCCGTAGATCGTCGGCACCAGCCACGGCAGCGGCGACTCCGGCGGCGTGCCCAGCAGCGTGCCGAAGTTGGCCAGCACCAGCACGAGCACCACCAGCACGGCGATCGAGGCCAGCGCGGGCGCGATCAGCCGCCGCCACAGGTTCTCCCCCGACGGCTGCCGCGCGAAGAACAGGCCCACGGCGAACGAGGTGGCCACGATCAGCACCAGGATGCCGAGCCCGCCGGAGGTGCCGCCCCAGTAGAACAGGTGCACCAGCGGATCCCAGTCCGCCAGCGCGAACAGCCCGATCACCACCAGCCCGACCGCGCTCTGGATGACCGAACCGGCCACCGGCGAACCGGTGCGCGGCGAGGTGCGCCCCAGCACCGCGGGCAGCACGCGCTCCCGGCCGAGCGCGAACATGTACCGGGCGATGGTGTTGTGGAAGGAGATCATCGCGGCCAGGATGCTGGTCACGAACAGCACCCGGCCCGCGGTGGCCAGCCCGTTCCCGAGCTGGGAGTTCGCCAGCGTGAACAGCAGTTCCGAGCTCTGCGACCGCGACTCCCCGACGATGTTCTCCGGCCCGGTCGCCACGCTCATCGCCCACGAGGCGAACGCGTAGAGCCCGCCGATCGCGGCCAGCGAGACGTAGGTCGCCACGGCGATCGTGCGCCGCGGGTTGCGGACCTCCTCGCTGAACACCACCGAGGATTCGAACCCGGTGAAACCGAGCACGGCCAGCGCCAGGATCGCCCCCGCGCCGGGGCCGAACAGCTCGGCCGGGGCCAGCGTGTCGAAGGTGACCTCACCGCCGGCCGGGTTCGCCAGGTTGGACACGCTGTAGACCATGATCACCGCCACCTCGGCGAGCAGCAGCACGGCCAGCACCTTGCCGTTGATGTCCACGTGCTGCAGCCCGAGCACGGCCACCACCAGCCAGGACACCAGCGCGAACACCCACCACGCCAGCTCCACGCCGAACCACTCGGAGACCAGCGGCGCCGCCGCCGCGCCCGCCGCGCCGTACAGCCCGACCTGCAGCAGGTTGTAGGACAGCAGCGCGATCCAGGACGCCCCCACGCCGAACGGCTTGCCCAGCCCGCGGCTGACGAACCCGTAGAACGCGCCGGCGATCGCCACGTGCCGCGCCATCGCCACGTAGCCGACCGAGAACAGCGCCAGCACCACCGCGACGAAGACGAACGCCACCGGGATGCCGATCAGGCCGGTGGTGGCGTAGCCGGTGGTGACCACGCCGGCCACCACGGTCAGCGGGGTGGCGGCGCTGATCACGAAGAACACCACGGCCGAAGCGCCGAGCCGGTCCGAGGCCAGTGCCTGGGAAACGGGACTGGGTCTGGCTGGTCGATCGTTCATCGCAGCAACTCCCTGTGGCGGTGGGGACCTTGACCTACATGCGGTGGTGGAGCACGGCGTCGCCGACGGCCGTCTCGGTTTCCAGCACGAGCACCCGCAGCGGCGCGGGCAGCTCGATGATCAGCCGCTCCAGGTACTGCCGGGCCTCCGGCGAAGCGGTGTAGAAGACGTAGCGGTCCAGCCCGGTGGCGATGACCAGCCCGGCCAGCACGATGTCGCCGGGTTCGACCGGGTCGAGCCGCGCGACCGGCCCGGCCAGGCGGGCGGCGGGCCAGGCAGCGGCGTTGATGTCGACCGGCTCGTAGGTGTCCGGCCGCCACGGGAACCGCGACTTGAGCACGCGCAGCTGGCCGCTGCCGAGCAGCCGCCGCGCGACCGATTCGTAGGCGTCGCGGCCGAGGTAGCGCAGCCAGTCCCGGACCACCCGGGTCTCCGGTTCGGCGACCATGTCCCGCAGCGCCGGGCCGAGCACCTCGCAGCGCGGCAGGCGCGGGTCGAGCACGCGCACGCGCCCGTGCTCGACGGTGATCCGCCCGGCCAGCAGCAGTTCCGCCAGCACCGCGCCGGCGAGCCCGAACCCGGCGGCGCGCTCGTTCAGCCGCCGTTTCCCGGTGCGATCGTCGTGCGCGAGGAAAAACAGATCATCGGCGAGCGGAGCGGTCACCGTTTTCGCTCCGTGGCGGCGTCCATTCCCGCTGCGGCCGGAATCACTGCTGGTGTTCTCCCCGTATCAGGCGTTGGCCGCTCTGGCCGCGAAACCGTGCCGGACGGTAGCGCCGCTGCCGGTAAACCGGCAAGGGCACGCCCTGATCTTGACCCGTTTGCCTGAAGACCTGGGGAGGGTCAGCGCAATTCCGGCGGTTCAGCCGCCGCGGACGAACATGCGGGCCGCGGAAAGCCGCGCTGTGCCATCCGGCTCACCGAGTTCGTCCACTTCGCGGCGGATGGTCGCGTCCACCGAAAGGTACTTGCGGCCCGCCCGGAGGTCCGCGTCATTGCGCAACCGCACGATGAGCGGGAATTCGCTGAGCGCGCCGGCGTCGAACAGCCCGGTGGTGTAGATCAACTGCACGCCGAGCGCGTCGGCCACCGCGCGCTGCAGTTCCAGCAGATATCCGGCCGAGGCCCGGCCGATCGGATTGTCCAGGAACAGCACGCCGGAATGGCGGCTGCGCAGCCTGCCGCGGTTGTTCGCCCGCAGCGCGGCCAGCGTGCAGTAGAGGATGATGGCCGCGGTCAGCTGCTGCCCGCCGGAGAACACGTCCCTGATCTCGGAGACCCGCTGGCGTTCGGTCCGCAGCACCGAATCCGGTTTGAGCATGTCCACCCGGAAGCCCTTGGGCACCGCGGCCTGCACCGAGCGCAGCAGCAGGGACATGCCGTCGCGCTTGACGTCGCGGCCGTCGCTGGTCTTGCCGACGGCGGCCTCGTCGACCACCTCGCCGAGGCGTTCGGCGAGCACGTTGTCCTCGAGTTCGGTGAACCGGATGCGCAGAAACTCCTGCCCGGACCAGTCACCGAGGCCGTCGGGCAGCCGCGAAACGCGCTGGGCCGAGCGCAGCGTGCGCAACGCGCCGTCGACCATGCCCTGCAGGCGCGAAACGATGCCGGAGCGGTGGCGGTCGATCTGCGCGAGGTCGTCGGTGAGCGTGCGCAGGCGGGGGCGCAGCGCTTCGGCCCATTCCGCGGCGTGCGCGGGCAGGCTGTCCCGTTTGACGGAAATGACCTGCTGCCGGACCGGCGTGCTGAGCTTCTCGAACCGTTTCTCGGTGGCGTACTGCGCCAGCGCGTCAGCTTGTTCCCGGACGCGTTTCTCGGCGTGCTCGACCGCTTCCTTCGCGCCGGTCCAGGTCGAATTGAGCGAGTTGTACCTGGCGCGCGCCGACTCGAGGTCGCCGTCGTAAATCCGGCCGGGGTCGCCGTCCGGAACGAGGTTCGCCATCGATTCGGCGAGCAGGCCGAAACCGGCCGAGGAATTCTTCGCGGATTCGAAAGTTTCGGCGGCGTCGGCGCGCTGCCGGGTGAGGTCCTCCCATTTGCGCGCGGCGGCGGAAACCTCCACCCCGGCCGCGTCGATCAGTTCCCGGCCGTGGTCGACGTCGCGCGGGCGGTCGTGGGAATCGGCCGACCCGCTCTGGCGCGGCAATTGCTCGAGTTCGGCCTTGCGGGTGGCGACCAGCGCGATCACCTCGGCGCGCTCCTCCTCCAGCGCGGCGACCGCGCGCCCGGCCCTGGCCTGCGCGGCGGACCGGGCCGAAGCGTCGGAACCGTCCGGGGTTTCGAGCAGTTCGGTGGCCCGGGCCCGGACCGGGGCGTCCAGTGCCTCGATCGCCGCGTGGGCATTCGCCTCGGCGCTTTCCGCCTGCTCCAGTTCAGCACGCAGGTCGCTGCCGACCTCGACCTTGGCGTAGGCCTCGGCGGCGGAGGCGAAGGTGCGGCGCAGCGCGTCCACCGGCTCGGCCGGGGTTTCGTCCGCCTCGCTCACCGAACCGGCACCGGGCACCTCGGCGAGTTCGGACCGCGCCCCGGACGCGGTGCGCCGGTGCCCGTCGGCGGTGCGTTGTTCCTCACCGGCCTGCTCGCGCAGTTTCGCCGCTTTGGCGCCGGATTCCTTCGCCTGCGACTCGGCCCGTTCGACGATCTCGCGCGCGTGCTCGGCTTCTTCGGTCCACTGTGGAATCTTGGCCGCGCGGGCGGCCAATGCGTCGAGACGCCGCGCACGGTCCTCGGCGGTGGACAACGCGGCACGCAGGTCGGGCACGCGCTCGCGCAGCGAAACCCGCTTGGCGGTGAGCCGTTCCAGCTCGGTGTTCGCCGCCGTCAGCGCCTTCTCCGCGTTGTCGCGGGCGGTGATCGCGGACTGGGCGCGCTCGGCGAGGTTCGCCAGCGCCCCGGGCGGGTAGTCCTCGCGCCAGGTGGTCAGTTTCCACGACAGGGCGCCGTCGGCGGCCAGCGATTCGTCCAAAGCGGACAGTCGACGGAGGCGCGTCGCGTGCCGTTCGGCGACGGCGCGGCGTTCGGCGTCAGCGGCGTCCTCGTCGTACATCGCCGGGTTGGGCGGTACCAGGAAGTCGACGCCCTCCGGCGGGTCAGCGTTCTTTTCGGCCGCGGTGTTGACGGCGGCCGTGGTGCCGACCGCGATCATCGCGCTCGGCAGCAGCTTGAGGCCGGTGAGCACCTCCCGAGCCCGATCCACCTGCGACGGCTCGTTGAGCAGCACCCCGGAAACCAGTTGCGGCGCACGGGAAAGCACCACCGCGCGCTTCTTCGCATCCAGTTTGGACAGATAACGCCAGCCCGACCACGCGGTGATCCCAGCCGATTCGAGCGCGTCGAGCGCCGCCTGCACCTCTTCCGGCGGCGGCAGCAGCCCGCCCGAGCCCAGTGCGGCGAGAATGCGCTCGTCGGCGGATTCGGCCATGCGCAAGGAAGTCTGCTCGCGTTCCGCGGTCGCACGCGCCTCGCGCAGACGGTCGGTCAGCGACGGGACGTCGGTCTCCAGCTGGACGTCGTCGGTGCCGAGCAGTTCGACGAACCGGGGTTCCGCGGCGAGGCTGTCGGTCCGGCGGTTGGCGCGGTCCAGTTCCTCAGCGGCGCGCTCGTGCCGGTCACGCGCGGAACCGGCGGCCTGGTGCGCCTCGTTCGCGATCGCTTGCGCCGCACCGAGTTCCTCGGAGACGGTCTCCAGTTCGGCCTCGCGGTTGGCCAGTTCCGAAGCCGCGGACTCGGCGGTCGCGCGCGCCAGCCGCGCGCTTTCGGCGATCTCGGCGGCATCGGTCAGCAGCCCCTCGCGGACCGCTTCGGCGCCCTCCGCCCGCACTTCGGCGATGCGCCCGGCGAGGCCGTCGGCTTCGGCGCGTCGCGTCGCCGCGGTCGAGGTGGCTTCGTCGCGATCGGACTGCGCGCGTTCGGCCTCGGCCAGCAACGCCTGCGCCGCCTTGTCGGCCGCGTCCGCCTGCTGCTGCGCGTCCTTGGCCAGCGCGAGCAGACCACGCGCGAACGCCGTCGCGGCGGCGTTCTTCGCCTCCAGCGCGGGCTGCGCCTTCTGCTCGCGGGTACCGACCAGCTCACGGATGTCGCGTGCCTTGCGCGTGGCGTTGAGGTGCGCGAGCACCGTGGTGGTCTCGCGCCAGGCCTCGGCCTCGACCTTCGCCTCGGTGTACGACTCGTCGAGCCGCTTGCGTGCTTCGGTGGCCTCCTCCAGCAGCATTCCGGCGACCACGCGGCGCAGTTCGGTGACCCCGGCGGTCAGCCTGCGGTGATCGCCCTCGGCCAGCTTCTCCGCGGTCTTGAGTTCCTCGACGTGTGCTTCGAGCACCTCGAGGCGGTCGCTTTCCACCTTCTCGCGCGCGGCGATCATCCCGGCCAGTTCGGCCAGCTCGGCGCGGGCCGTCCCGGCGAGCTTGCGCGAGGCGGCGGCCAGCGATTCCTCGTCCGACAGCGGCCCGAGCAGTTCAAGCGCCCCGGCGACGAAATCCCGTTCGGCCATCAGGTCGCCGCGCTGCGACAGGTTCTCCGAGTAGGTGGCCAGCACCTCGGCGAGTTCCTTCGGCTCGTCCTCCGACAGCACCGCGCGCAGCAGGAACTCGGCGAACGCCTCGTCGGTGCCGAAGGCGAACGCGTCGGCCGCCTCGCCTTCACCGGCGTTCATCGCGCGCTGGTAGCGGAACAGTTCGGTGTCCAGGCCGAGCTGGTCGAGCCTGCCGGTCCAGTCCACGTGCCGCCGCGTCCAGTACAGCTCCAGCTCGGGCGTGCCGGCGTGCGCCTTGGCCAGCCGTTCGTGGTACCCGGACAGGGTGAGCAGGCGGCCGTCCTCGGTCAGCGGCAGCGAGTCCAGGCCGAGCGAGGTGGTCGGGCGGAAGCAGTACCAGGAGTCGATCAGGTTCGCCGGATCGGAGGACACCACGTGCCCGCGCCACTCCGAGGCCTTCCCGGTGATCACGCGCTCGCCGGTCTCGGTGTGCTGCCACTCCAGCACCACGTGCGCGACGTCCTTGCCGGCCACGAACTTCTCCAGCACCCGGGTGCTGGTGGTGCCGACCACCTGCCGCCGTCCCGGCAGCATCACCGAGAAGATCAGCTTGATCAGCACCGACTTGCCGCCGCCGTTCTCCAGGAACAGCACGCTCGCCGGCGAGGGCCGGCGCACCGGGCCGGTCTCGCCGGAGTGGATGCCCGCGGCGAACAACGCGTCCTGGCGCGGGGTGGTCACCGGCGCGCCGACGCCGCTGAAGTCCAGCACCACGTCCTGGTAGCGGGCACCGGCCGGGCCGACCGAATGCAGGCGCACGCGTGAAAGCTCATACATAGGTTGCTGTTCCCGTTACTGGAGGGTGTCCGAGATGGTCGCGCGCAGGCTGCCGCCGCCGTCGGCGACCTCGAGCACGCCGAGCGCCAGCAGCTCCTCGAAGGCCAGGTCGGCGGCCAGTTCGCGGACCTGGATCTGGTAGCGCGGGGTGGTCCGGTAGGTGCCGCCCTGCTCGGTGCTGACCTGCACCAGGAAGCCCTGGTCGGCGAGGAAGCGCAGGGCGCGGGCGACCATGCCGCGGGTGGTGTCGGGGGCGAGCCTGCCGTCCTTGGTCGCCGCGGCCGCCGGGCGGCGGGCGTAGGCGCGCCACGCCTGTTCCAGCTCGGGGGCGTCGGCCAGCGGGTCGTTGTTCGCCTCGGCGGCGGCCGCGCGGTCGTCGAGGATGCGGCAGGCCTCGCGGACCATGCCGTCGACCTGCTCGACGCTGACCCGGCCGATGTAGGTGTCGTTGGCCAGGTCGTCCGGGCGGGGGTAGCCGAGCGCGGCGACGGCCAGGTGGATCAGCCCGTGCAGCACCTTCTCGGTGTCGCGGCGCTCGCGGATCTTGCTCTGCCGCGCGTAGCTGTCCATCTTGATCTCGAACACCGACTCGTCGGTGGCCGCGAGCACCGCACCGGCGGCGGTGCTCACCTCCAGCACCATCAGCCCGAGCCCGGCCGCCACCGCGTGGGTCAGCTGCTTGAACGCGCTGTCCTCGCCGTAGCGCCGGACCAGGTCGCCGTAGACCACGTCGCGGGCGGGCAGTTGCTTCGGCCGCATGCCGAACGAGATCAGCCTGGCCGCCGCTTCGGCGTCGTTGGTCAGTGCGCTCACGCGGCCCCCTCCGTGTTGTCTTCCCCCGGCTCGACCTGCGCGGTCATCAGCAGCAGGTCCGATCCGCCGAACTCCGGGTCGTCGAGTTCGGTGCCGTCGTCGACGGCCAGCAGCACCCGCCGCTCCCCCTGGCGGATGGCCGCGCCGACCTCAGGACCATAGGCGTGCACCGCGCGGAGCGCGACCAGGCGGGGCAGGGACGGGTCCAGCCGGCGCGCCTCCTCGATCAGCCCGGACAGCCGCCGCGGCACCTCCGGCAGGGTGAGCAGCTCGTCGGCCTGGCGCCACTGCTCGTCGGAGTAGCGGTCGGTGTCCTCGGCGGGCAGCAGCTCGGGCTCGGGCACCTCGCCGACCAGCTGGTCGCGTTCGGGTGCCGGGCGCAGCAGCAGCGAGACCAGCGCGGACAGCGACGGCACCACCGGCACGGTCACCCCGATCCCGGCGTGGAAGTAGCGTCGCATGGGTTCGACCGCGTCGGCCAGCGGCAGTCCCAGGGTGGGCACCAGGAGCTGGCCGAACAGGTCGATCGCGGCGCGCTGCGGCGGGCCGGAGAACTGCTGGCGGTCCTGTTCGGCCCGGAAGATGGCGCCGGCCGCCTGCAGGCGCGACTGCAGCTGGGTGTGCCGCCGGATGCACTCGCCGACGATGTCGACCAGCTCGGCCGCGCGGCGCTTGTGCACCGGGTCCTCGGCCTCATCGCGGGCGGCGGTGATGTTCTTCAGGATCGCGTTCTCCGCGCGGAACCGGGACTCGATGTGGGTGAGCGCGGAGTCCAGCAGGTCCGGGATCTCCAGTTCCCAGTCGACCGCGCGCACGTCGCGCCGGGTGGCGTCCAGCTTCGCGCGCAGCGTCTCGCCGTACTGGACGGTGCGGTAGCGGGCCTGCTCGGCGGCGAGCTTGGCGTCGGTCAGCCTGCCGCGGCTGATCAGGTTCTCCAGTTTGACCTCGGCCGCGATCTGGGCGGACTCGACGTCGGTGTCGAGCGCGCCGACCAGGACGTTGATCGCCTCGTCGGTGGCGCGCAGGTAAACCTCGCCGTCCGGTGCGGCCAGTTCGACCAGGAGCTTGAAGTCGAAGGCGCGGCGCTGGTAGGCGCCGTCCGAGCCGACCGAGCCGTAGACCCGGCGGAAGCCGCGGTCGGTGGTGCCGACGTTGATCAGGTTGTCCAGCACCCAGCGCGCCACCCTGGTGTGCTCGGCGGCGGGCCGGTGCGGGGCCTGCGAGGCGATGAACGGGAGCAGGCGCTCGACCACCTGGTGGTGGTCCGCGCCGGTGTCGAAGTCCATCGCGATGGTGACCTGGTCGATGGTGTGCAGCGCGATCTCGGCCATCTGGTAGACGGTGGCGTCGGCCCAGTCGAGTTTGGCCTTGCGCGCGTCCAGGTCGTGCAGCGGCGCGGTGCAGGCGAGCGCCTTCAGCCGGCGGGTCAGCCCCTCGTCGCCCGCGGTGATCAGCTCTTCGGTGTGCACAGCGAGCCAGGTTAGCCTTTCGCGATGGGCGCGCCAGCGGGCGCATCGGTAGCGTCTGCCCCATGCGCGAGATGAGTAGGGACGAGTGGTGGGCCTTCGCCGGCGAGGGGACGCGGACGGGCAAGCTGGCGGTGGTGCGGGCGAACGGCGCGCCGCACGTCACGCCGGTGTGGTTCGTGCTGAACGAGGGGCCCGGTTACGACGAGCTGATCTTCAACACCGGGCGGGATTCGCTCAAGGGCAAGGCGTTCCGCCGGGATCCCCGGCTGTCGCTGTGCGTGGACGACCAGCGGCCGCCGTACTCGTACCTGCAGTTCACCGCTGAGGCCACGCTGCACGAGGACCTCGACGAAATGCTGGAGTGGGCCACGCGGATCGGGACGCGGTACATGGGCGCCGAGCAGGGCGCGGCTTTCGGCAAGCGGAACGCGGTACCCGGCGAGTACCTCGTTCGAGCGAAGATCACCAAGGTACTGGCGCACGCGGACGTCGCGGACTGACGGCGGCCACGCACCACTTGGACACGCGGCCCGCGCTCGTCAGGAGCGCGGCCCGCGCTCGTTAGCCGCACGATCCGCGCTCGTCAGAAACGCGGACCGCACTCGTCAGCCACACAGTCCCCGCTCGTCAGGAACGCGGACCGCACCCGCTAGCCGGGCGGCCGCACACCAGCCACCCTTCCTTGGCGCGATCCGCGCTGGTCAATCGCCGTGACCGCACCGCCTCGCGGCCACCGCTCGCCCCTCCCCAACGGCAGTAGCCGAAGCCGACCGATGGCGGAGCATCTCCCGAGCGCCTCCCCGGCCAATTCTCCAGCCGCCACCGCCGACCTGCCGCCCGATCGCACCCGTCCGGCCGCTTGCCTTCACCCGATCGAGCGAGCCTGCTTCGCGCTGTGTAAGCGCTTACAGCAACCGTTGACAGCAAACCGTCTTCCGGTGTGGGATCTCCACGAACCATCGGACAGGAAAGTTTCCTAACCAATTAGCGCCGCCGCAGCTCCGCCCCTCTCCCGACAACGACGTTAGGAGGCTCCAGTGAGATTACGGGCATCTCGGGTTCCCCCGGCCCCGCGCGTGCTCCTGGCCTGCGGCTTGGCCATCACGATCACCCTCACGACCACCACGACCCCGGCGAACGCCGCCCCGGCCGACTACGAGGCCGAGAACGCGCTCGTCTCGAACGGCGTGGTCGAAAGCAACCACGCCGGCTACTCCGGCAGCGGCTTCGTCAACTACGACAACGCGCCCGGCGGTTACGTCGAGTGGACCGTGCCCTCCGGCGCCGCCGGTCCGACCGACCTGACCTTCCGCTTCGCCAACGGCACCGCGGCGAACCGCAAGATGGACATCACCGTCGACGGCACCCTGGTCGTCGACGACCACGCCTTCCCCGGCACCGGCGCGTGGACCACCTGGCAGACCACCACCATCAAGGCCACCCTGAGCGCCGGCTCGAAGGTTCGCGCGACCGCGGTGACCGCCGACGGCGGCCCCAACGTGGACAAGCTGACCGTCGCCGCGACCGACGCCGAAGCGCCCCAGGCCCCGCCGAACCTGCGTTCAACCGGTAAGACACACAACAGCGTCTCGCTCGCCTGGGACGCCGCGACCGACAACATCGGCGTCACCGGTTACGACATCTACCAGCACGGACAGCTCATGAAGAGCGTCGCCGCGGTCGCCACGACGGTCGACGGGCTCACCGCCGACACCACCTACGACTGGACCGTCTTCGCCAAGGACGCCGCGGGCAACATCTCCCCCGCCAGCAACGCCGTCGCAGTGAAGACCGATCCCGCACCCCCGGACGCCCAGGCGCCGACCGTGCCGGGCACGCTGAGTTCACCCGGCAAGACCGCGACCACCGTCGACCTCGCCTGGGGCGCCTCCACCGACAACGTGAAGGTCACCGGGTACGACATCTTCCGCGACGGCACCCAGTCCGGTTCCGCCGACGGCGCGGCCACCACGGCGACGGTCGGCGGGCTGACCACCGGCCAGTCCTACAAGTTCCGCGTCCGCGCCAGGGACGCCGCCGGGAACGTGTCCGGCTTCGGCAACGAGATCACCGTGACCCCGGCCGCCGGCGGTCCGGCCGGCGTGCCCGACCCCGGCACGGTCACCCAGATCGGCGGTGGCACCGACATCGCCTGGGGACTCGGCTTCCTGCCCGACGGCTCCGCGATCATCACCGAACGCGAGACCTTCAACGTCTACCGGCTCACCGAGTCCGGCACCCGCACGCCGCTGGGCAAGGTGCCCGGTGCAATGGGCACGACCGGCGAAGGCGGCGCACTCGGTGTGGAGGTCTCCCCCACCTTCGCCACCGACGGGTTCATCTTCATCTACCACACCGCGAGCGGCGGAAATCAGCTCGTGCGCGCGAAGCTGACCGGCAACCAGCTGTCCGGCTGGACCACGCTGCTCGGCGGCGTGCCGAAGAGCAAGTACCACAACGGCGGACGACTGCGGTTCAGCCCGGACGGCAAGTACCTGTTCATCTCCACCGGTGACGCGCAGAACGGCAGCAACGCGCAGAACCTGAACAACAACGCGGGCAAGATCCTGCGCCTCCACCCCGACGGCACCATCCCGGCGGACAACCCGTTCCCCGGCAAGGCGATTTGGAGCTACGGCCACCGCAACGTCCAGGGCCTCGACTTCGATTCGAAGGGCAGGCTGTGGTCCTCGGAGTTCGGCAACTCCAGTCAGGACGAGGTCAACCTGATCACCAAGGGCGGCAACTACGGCTGGCCCGGCTGCGAAGGCACCTCGGGCAGCTGCTCCGGCACCATCGCGCCGAAGAAGACCTGGTCCACCTCGTCGGCGTCGCCGAGCGGGCTGACCATCATCAACGACCACGTGTTCGTGGCCACCACCGTGGGCCAGCGCGTCTACCGGCTGCGGATCGACGCGAACGCGAACCTCGTCGAGCAGAAGGCGTACTTCCAGGGCACGTACAACCGGTTGCGCACGGTCGAGGTCGATCGCGACGGTGACATCTGGCTGACCACGACCACCGACAAGGACGGCGTGGCGGGCAACGACCGCGTGCTCCACATAGACATCCGGTACGCGAACGGGCGCACCGGATAACCGGTGGCGGCTGGGGTGGTTGAGCGGCGGCGGGCCACCCCAGTCGCTTCCCGGGTCAGGCTTCTTCTTCGAGCATCTCCGCGGTGACCGCCGACTCGGTGTCCGGCACGCCGGTCTCGCGGGCCTTCTTGTCGGCCATCGCGAGCAGGCGCCGGATCCGGCCGGCCACCGCGTCCTTGGTCATCACCGGGTCGGAGAGCTGGCCCAGTTCCTCCAGCGAGGCCTGCCGGTTGGACAGCCGGAGCTTGCCCGCGGCGAGCAGGTGGTCCGGCGCCGAGTCGCCGAGGATGTCCAGCGCGCGCTCCACCCGCGCCGCGGCCGCGACGGCGGCGCGCGCCGAGCGCCGCAGGTTCGCGTCGTCGAAGTTCGCCAGCCGGTTCGCCGTGGCCCGCACCTCGCGGCGCATCCGGCGCTCTTCCCACTGCAGCACGCTCGAATGCGCGCCGAGGCGGGTCAGCAGCGCGCCGATCGCGTCGCCGTCGCGCACCACCACGCGGTCCGCGCCGCGCACCTCGCGCGACTTCGCCTGGATGCCCAGCCGCCGGGCCGCGCCGACCAGTGCCAGCGCCGCCTCCGGTCCGGGGCAGGTGACCTCCAAAGAGGACGAACGACCCGGTTCGGTCAGCGAGCCGTGCGCCAGGAAAGCCCCGCGCCAGGCGGCTTCGGCGTCGGCCACCCCGCCGGACACCACCGCCGCGGGCAGTCCGCGCACCGGCCGCCCGCGCTGGTCGATCAGCCCGGTCTGCCTGGCCAGCCCCTCGCCGTCCTTGACCACGCGCACCACGTACCGGGTGCCCTTGCGCAGGCCGCTGGAGGAGATCACGTGCACATCGGACTGGTGCCCGTACAGGTCGTGGATCTCCCGGCGCAGCCGCCGCGCCACCGACCCGGTGTCCAGCTCGGCCTCGACCACCACCCGGCCGCCGACGATGTGCAGGCCGCCGGCGAACCGCAGCAGGGAAGCCACCTCCGACCGCCGCGGCCCGATCTTGGTGATCTCCAGCCGGCTCAGCTCGTCCTTGACCGATGCGGTCATCGCCATCGCCCCTGCCCCTCCTGCTCTGCCTGTTCGCTCCGGCCCGCCGGGCCGAGAGCCTCTCGCACGCACTTCGCCAGCGCATCCGGATCGTGCCTGCCCGCCACGTCCGGGTCGGCGATGGAGACCAGATGCGCTGTCGCTCCCAGCTCCGCGGCGGCCTGGCGCAACCGGACCGGGGTCGGTACCCAGTCGCGGTCCGCGACCACCACGTCCACCTTCAGCCGGGGAGCGTGCTCGAAGAGTACGTGCAGATGCCGTTCGGGTGAGAAGCCAGCCGTCTCACCCGGTTGCGGGATGAGGTTCAGGATCACCACCTTGGTCGCCTTCGTGCGCACCAGCGCGTCGTGCAGTCCCGGCACCAGCAGGTGCGGCAGCACGCTGGTGAACCACGATCCGGGGCCGAGGAACACCGCGTCCGCGCCGAGCACCGCGTCCACCGCTTCGGCGCACGCCGCCGGTGGTTCACCGGGACGACCGGGGTTGCGCAGGGTGATCCGCTTGACCTGACCGGGTGTGCTCGCCACCGCGACCTGACCGCGGATGCGGCTGACCGCGCCGTTCTCCAGCCCGGTCACCTCCGCCTCGATCTCCAGCGGTTCCGGGCACATCGGCAGCACCCGGCCGGACGCGCCGACCAGCCGGACCGCCTCGTCGAGCGCGGCCACCGGATCCCCGAGCACCTCGAACAACCCGGCCAGCAGCAGGTTGCCCACCGCGTGCCCGTTGAGCGCGCCGTGGCCGCCGAACCGGTGCTGGAACACCTCCGCCCACAGCGTGCCGCCGTCCTCGGTGGCGGTCAGCGCGGCCAGCGCCTGCCGCAGGTCACCGGGCGGCAGCAGGCCCAGTTCGCGGCGCAGCCGTCCCGACGACCCCCCGTCGTCGGCGACGGTCACCACCGCGGTGACGTCCTCGGTGATCCGCCGCAACGCGGTGAGGGTGGCGTGCAGGCCGTGCCCGCCACCGAGCGCGACAGCGCGCAAAATCCGCTCCTTACTCGCGGCCGAGGTCGCGGTGCACGACCTTGACCGCCATACCGTCCTCATTGGACAGACGTCGCGCCAGTTCCTCGGACAGGGCGACGCTGCGGTGCTTGCCACCGGTGCAGCCGACGGCGAGGGTCAGGTACCGCTTGCCCTCGCGCTTGTAGCCGGCGCCGACCAGGCGCAGCAGCTGATGGTAGCGGTCGAGGAACTCCTCGGCGCCCTCCTGGCTGAGCACGTAGTTGCGCACCTCGCCGTCGAGCCCGGTGTGCTCGCGCAGTTCCGGGATCCAGAACGGGTTCGGCAGGAAGCGCACGTCCATCACCAGGTCGGCGTCCATCGGCAGGCCGTACTTGTAGCCGAAGGACAGCACGGTGACCCTGGTCTGCGTGCTGGCCTCGGAGCCGAACGCGTCCTCGATCTTCGCGCGCAGCTCGTGCACCGACAGCGCCGAGGTCTCCAGCACCAGGTCGGCCTCCTCGCGCAACGGCGCCAGCAGCGCGCGCTCGGCGGTGATGCCGTCGGCGAGCCTGCCGTCGCCCTGCATCGGGTGCCCGCGCCGGACCGCCTCGAACCGGCGCACCAGCACCGCGTCGGTGGCCTCCAGGAACAGCACCCTCGGCTTGTAGCCGCGGGCGTCGAGGTCCTTGATCACCGAGGCGAGGTCGTCGGTGAACGCGCGCGAGCGCACGTCCATCACCACCGCGACCTTGGTGATCGCGCCCCTGGCCTGTGCCCCCAGTTCGACCATGGTGGCGATCAGCTCCGGTGGCAGGTTGTCCACCACGAACCAGCCGAGGTCCTCCAGGCACTTGGCCGCGGTGCTGCGGCCGGCCCCGGACAGCCCGCTGACCACCGCCACCTCCATCCCGGAGGTGTGCTCCCTGTTCTCCTGCTCCCCGCTCACGTGCCCGTTTCCCCTTCTGTGGTGGTGGCCGTGGTGGTGGCGCCCTCCCCGGCCAGTGCGGCGTGCACCGCCTGCGCGGTGCGCCTGCCGACACCGGGCACTCCCGAGATCTCGTCCACCGTGGCCTGCTTGAGTTTCTTCACCGAACCGAAGTGCTTGATCAGCGCCGTGCGCCGTGCCTGCCCGAGACCGGGTACACCATCCAAAGCGGACACCTGCAGCCGCTTCGACCGCTTCTCGCGGTGGTACCTGATCGCGAACCGGTGCGCTTCGTCACGCACGCGTTGCAGAAGGTACAGCGCGTCCGAGGTGCGCGGCAGGATGACCGGGTCCGGATCGGCGGGCAGCCACACCTCCTCGAGGCGTTTGGCCAGTCCGACCACCGCGACGTCGGTGATGCCGAGCTCGGCGAGCACGTCCGCGGCGGCGGTGGCCTGCGGTCCCGCCCCGTCGACCACCAGCAGGTTCGGCGGGTAGGCGAACTTCCGCGGCCGGCCGGTCTCGGGGTCGATGCCGGGCGCCGGGCCCTCCGGCCCGGTCGGGGCGTCGGCATCGGCGCTCTCGCTGGTTTCCTTCAGATACCGGGCGAACCGCCGTCGCACCACCTCGGCGATCGAGGCGACGTCACCCTCTTCGGCGGCCTCGCGGAGGGCGAACCGGCGGTACTCGGACTTGCGCGGCACGCCGTCCTCGAAGACCACCAGCGACGCGACCACGTCGGTCCCGGCGATGTGGCTGATGTCCACGCATTCGATGCGCAGCGGCGCCGAGTCCAGCGCGAGGTGCTCCTGCAGTTCGGCGAGCGCGGCCGAGCGTGCGGTCAGGTCGCCCGCGCGGCGCAGCTTGTGCTGGGCGAAGGCCTCCGAAGCGTTGCGGGTGACGGTTTCGGCGAGCGCGCGCTTGTCACCCCGCTGGGGGACCCGCAGCCGCACCTTGGCCCCGCGCAGGCCGGACAGCCACTCCTCCACCGCTTCGGCCTCGGCGGGCAGTTCGGGCACCAGCACCTCGCGCGGCACCGGCGAGCCGGTGCCGTCCTCACCGGGGTCGAGTTCGGCCTGTTCGCCGTAGAACTGGGCGATGAACTGCTCGACCAGCGCGGGGACGTCCATCTCCTCGGCCTTGTCGACCACCCAGCCGCGCTGTCCGCGCACCCGGCCGCCACGCACGTGGAACACCTGGACCGCGGCCTCGAGTTCGTCGTGCGCGAAGGCCACGACGTCGGCGTCGGTGCCGTCGCCGAGCACCACCGCCTGCTTCTCCATCGCGCGCCGCAGGGCGCCGAGGTCGTCGCGCAGGCGAGCCGCCCGTTCGAACTCCAGTTCCTCGGAGGCCTGCGCCATCTCGCGCTCCAGGCGGCGCATCATCAGGTCGGTGCGCCCGGCGAGGAAGTCGCAGAAGTCCTCGACGATGCCGCGGTGCTCGTCGGCGGACACGCGGCCGACGCAAGGCGCCGAGCACTTGCCGATGTAACCGAGCAGGCACGGCCTGCCGATCTGGGTGTGCCGCCGGAACACCCCGGCCGAGCAGGTGCGCGCCGGGAACACCCGGAGCAGCAGGTCGAGCGTCTCGCGGATGGCCCACGCGTGCGCGTACGGGCCGAAGTAGCGGACGCCGCGCTTGCGCGCGCCGCGGTAGACGTGCAGCCGGGGGTACTCCTCGTGCAGGGTCACCGCGAGGACCGGGTAGGTCTTGTCGTCGCGGTAGCGCACGTTGAACCGCGGGTCGAACTCCTTGATCCAGTTGTACTCCAGCTGGAGTGCCTCGACCTCGGTGCCGACCACGGTCCACTCCACGCTCGCCGCGGTGGTGACCATCTGGCGGGTGCGCGGGTGCAGCCCGGACAGGTCGGCGAAGTACGAGTTCAACCGGCTGCGCAGGCTCTTCGCCTTGCCGACGTAGACGACCCGGCGGGTGGAATCGCGGAACTTGTACACGCCGGGGGCGTCGGGAATGCTCCCCGGCGAAGGGCGGTAGGTCGACGGGTCAGCCACGACGACAAGCCTATGGCGCCGCCCCGACAGTCTCGCGCACCCCCGGCTCTCACCCGCCGGGTGGAACTCCGGAAGAACCGGATCCGGTGACGTTATGACGCGCGGTAGGAAAATTACCTCCTTCCGTAGGGAACCCGCCACCATCCGACGATCGTCGGTACCTGCGGTGTGACGCGGTTGATTACTTTCCGCTGCAACGCCGAAATCCTCGGTGGTCCTGAAGCCCGGTTTCCTGAAAGGACCTCGACTGTGAGCCGAGTCCGTACCCTTGGCGCCGCCTGTGCCGCCTCCGCCACGCTCGCCATGACGCTGTTCGCCGGCGGTGTCGCCAGTGCCAACGGCGTGCAGCCGTTCATCGTCGGCGGCGAGGACGCCCCGGCCGTGCCGTGGGGTGCCCAGATCTACGTCGGCGGGAACTTCAACTGCTCGGGCAGCATCATCGCCGCCGAGTGGGTGCTCACCGCGGAACACTGCCTCGGCGACTCGATGAGCGTGAAGGTCGGCAGCAACGACCTCGGTTCCGGCACCGAGTCGGCGGTGGACCAGCAGGAGGTCTCGCCGGAGGGCGACATCGCGCTGCTGCACCTGAGCACGCCGATCGAGGCCGAGTTCATCACCCTCGGCGACGCGGACCCGGCCGTCGGCTCGACCAACGACATCTACGGCTGGGGTCGCACCACCCCGACCGGCCCGGCCTCGCCGGTGCTCAAGACCGCGCAGGTCAAGGTGACCGGTCAGTCCACCGACGCCTACGGCGGCCCGGCCATCCAGAGCGAGGGCGTCAACGGCTCGGCGTGGAAGGGCGACTCGGGCGGCCCCCAGATCGCCGACGGCAAGCAGGTCGGTGTCGCGTCCACCGTGCAGAACCAGGACGGCAGCAACACCACCGGCACCAACAACTACGCGAGCGTGGCCAGCAGCCGCTCCTGGATCAGCCAGACCGCCGGCGTCTGAGTTCGACCGGTTCGACCAGTTCGACCGGCCCTGATCCGCGGCCGCTTCCGCCGGGCACCGACCCGGCGGGGGCGGCCGTTCCCATGTCCGGGGGCGGTCTGGACAATGGGCGCATGCGCATCGCCACCTGGAACGTGAACTCCGTCGGCGCCCGCCTGCCGCGGCTGCTGAGCTGGCTCGAGTCGAACCAGCCCGACGTGCTGTGCCTCCAGGAACTCAAATGCGACAGCGACGCGTTCCCGCACGCGGAGGTCCGTGAGCTCGGGTACGAGACCGCGGCCTACGGCATCGGGCGGTGGAACGGGGTGGCCATCCTTTCGCGCGTCGGGCTGGAGGACGTGCAGCGGGGGCTCGTCGACCAGCCCGGTTACGAGGACGCGGTCGAGCCGCGTGCGATCGGCGCGACCTGCGGCGGGGTGCGGGTGTGGTCGGTGTACGTGCCGAACGGGCGCGTGCCGGGGCACGCGCACTACGACTACAAGTTGAACTGGTTGAACGCGCTGCGCGAAACGATCGAGGCGGAGAAGAAGCTCGACCTGCCGTTCGCGGTGCTCGGTGACTTCAACATCGCCCCCGCCGACGTCGACGTGTGGGACATCACCGCCTACGCCGACTCGACGCACGTGACCGCGCCGGAGCGCGAGGCGCTGGAGAAGGTGCTCGCCGCCGGACTGACCGACGTGCTGCCGCGGCCGCTGAAGTACGACCACCCGTTCACATATTGGGACTACCGGCAGCTGGCCTTCCCGAAGAACCGCGGGATGCGCATCGACCTGGTCCTCGCCGACGCCCGCTTCGCCGACGCGATCACCGACTCGTACGTCGACCGCGAAGAACGCAAGGGCAAGGGCGGCTCGGACCACGCGCCGGTCGTGGTCGACCTGGCGGTCTGAGCCACCGGGTCGAACCAGGTCGACCTGGTTCGACCCGGTTCGGCTCGTTTCGGCTCGGTTCGACCCGCTTCAGCCCGGCCCGCGCGCCGGGGCTCCACCCGGCGCGCGTTGAACTCGCACGCCCCACGCCAGCCTGCTCCAGCCGGGCCGCCCCGCGTTCAGCCAGCGCGACCGGGGCCCAACCAGGGCGAGCCGGTTCAACCAGCTCGACCTGGCCCGGTAAGCCTCAGTCCTGGCGTTCCTCGTGGTACTGGCGGTGCAGCTTCCGCAGCGCCCGTACCGCCGCCACCGCGCGCTCCCGGTCGACGGCCTGCACGGCCAGCACCGAGTGGTACTCGTCCTCCGGCAGTTCGAGCCGCGCGAACGACGCGCCATCGGGGAAGCTCACCGACAGCACCTCCCCCCACGAGAACCGCCGCGTGCCCCACACGTTGCGCACGCTGATGCCCTCGGCATCGGCTGTCGCCTTCGGGACGGCGAACAGCATGGTCAGCCCGGCCAGCAGCACCCCGATGCCGATCATCGCCACCTGGTCGGCGGTCTGGAAGATCACCCCGGTGTCCGACTGGCGCAACAGCACCGCCACGGTGGTGAACACGCCGATCAGCAGCAGCGCCAGCGCCGCGCACATCCACACCGCCCGGCGCGGGCGGACGGACACGGCGGCTTGCTCGGTGGTCATGGTCGTCCCGGTCACACGAATCCTCGTTCGGTCCACGGCTGCCGCAGTCCCCGCAGCACGTGCGCGGTGTCCAGCGCCGCCACGGTCGCCTCGGCGCCCTTGTCCTCGGCCGAACCGGGCAGCCCGGCCCGGTCCAGTGCCTGTTGCTCGGTGTCGCAGGTGAGCACCCCGTTGCCGACCGGCGTGCTCTCGTCCAGCGCCACCCTGGTCAGCCCCGCGGTCACCGCGTCGCACACGTACTCGAAGTGCGGGGTCCCCCCGCGGATCACCACGCCGAGCGCGACCACCGCGTCGTGCGTGCGCGCCAGCGCCTGCGCGACCACCGGCAGTTCCACCGCGCCGGACACCCGGACCACGGTGGGCTCCTCCTCCAGCTTCGCCTCGCGGGCGGTGGCCAGCGCGCGGTCGAGCAGGCTGCCGGTGATCTCCTCGTGCCACCGGGTGGCCACGATCGCCAGCCGCAGGTTCGCGCACTCGCTCAGGTCGAGCCCGCTCGACGGCCGTCCTTCTCCGCTCACCGGCCGCTACCGCCGTTCACCACGTCGTCCGCGTCGACCGCGCCGACCCCGTCGAAGTGCTCCAGCTGCGACAGGTCGTGCCCCATCCGGTCGCGCTTGGTCTTGAGGTACCGCAGGTTCTCCGGGTTGGGCGAGATCGGCAGCGGCATCCGCCCGGTCACGCGCAGCCCGTAGCCCTCCAGGCCGACGCGTTTGGCCGGGTTGTTCGTCAGCAACCGCATCGACTTCACGCCGAGGTCGCACAGGATCTGCGCGCCCGTGCCGTAGTCACGCGCGTCGGCGGGCACGCCGAGCGCGAGGTTCGCGTCGACCGTGTCGGCCCCGGCGTCCTGCAGCTGGTACGCCTGCAGCTTGTGCAGCAGGCCGATCCCCCGGCCCTCGTGTCCGCGCACGTAGAGCACGATGCCGCGCCCCTCCTGCGCGACCGCGGCCAGCGCGGCGTCGAGCTGCGGGCCGCAGTCGCACCGGAGCGACCCGAACACGTCGCCGGTCAGGCACTCGGAGTGCACGCGGACCAGGATGTCCTCGCCGTCGCCGATCTCGCCGTAGACGAACGCGACGTGCTCGATGCCGTCGAGCAGGCTGTCGTAGCCGACCGCGCGGAAGGTGCCCGCGGCCAGCGGGATGCGCGCCTCGGCGACCCGCTCCACCTGCTTCTCCGTGCGACGGCGGTAGGCGATCAGGTCGGCGATGGTGATCAGCTGCAGGTCGTGGTCGGCGGCGAAGATCTCCAGCTCGTCGCGCCGGGCCATGTCGCCCTCGTCCTTCTGCGAGACGATCTCGCAGAGCACACCGGCCGGCGACAGCCCGGCCAGTCGCGCCAGGTCGACCGAGGCCTCGGTGTGCCCGGGCCGCCGCAGCACCCCGCCCTCCTTCGCGCGCAACGGCACCACGTGGCCGGGGCGGCGGAAGTCACCGGGAGTGGTCTTCGGGTCGGCCAGCAGCCGGATGGTCTGGCAGCGGTCGGCGGCCGAGATACCGGTGCTGATGCCCTCGGCGGCGTCCACCGTCACGGTGTACGCGGTGCCCCGCTGGTCCTGGTTGGTGTGGTACATCGGCGGCAGGTCCAGGCGCTGGCAGTCCTGTTCGGTCAGCGCGACGCAGACGTAGCCCGAGGTGTAGCGGACCATGAAGGCCAGCAGCTCCGGGGTGGCCTTCTCGGCGGCGAAGATGAGGTCGCCCTCGTTTTCGCGGTCCTCGTCGTCCACCACGACCACCGGCTTGCCCGCCCGGATGTCGGCGATGGCCCGGTCGATCGCGGCGACCTGGCCGCCGGGGGTGGTCCCGCTCACCGGCGCCCACTCGTCGATGTCACTCATCCGCGCTGCTCCTTGGTGCCGCCGTCAGTACCGCCATTGTCCACCGTGTACCCGCCGGCGGCGGGCAGATGTGGTGCAGCCAGCTTCTCCACGTACTTGGCCAGCACGTCGACCTCGAGATTGACCGATTCGCCCGGTTCCCGCCTGCCGAGAGTGGTCAGCTCCAGCGTGGTCGGGATGAGCGCGATGGAGAACTCCTCGGCGGAGATGGCGGCCACCGTCAGCGACACCCCGTCCACCGCGATGGACCCCTTCTCCACCACGTACCTGGCCAGTTCCGGCGGCAGCGCGAAGTGGGTCAGCCCGTCGGGGTCGCGGGAGAGGAACACGCCGGTCCCGTCCACGTGCCCCTGCATGATGTGCCCGCCGAGGCGGTCGCCCAGCGCGGTCGCGCGCTCCAGGTTGACCCGGTCGCCGGTGGCCACCTTGGCCAGGCTGGAGCGGCGCAGCGTCTCGTGCACCACGTCCACGGTGAAGGTGTCGCCGCTGACCTCGACCACGGTCAGGCACACGCCGTTGACCGCGATCGAATCGCCGTGCTTGGCGTCCGAGGTGACCAGCGGCCCCCGCACCGCGAGGCGGGCGGCGTCGGTGAGTTCCTCAACCGCGGTGATCTCGCCGAGTTCCTCGACGATGCCGGTGAACACTGCAACGGCCTCCTGTGTAGTAGGTCAGCGCCCGGAGGCCTGGACGGCTTGCCGGCGCAACGCGGCGACGGCCTTGCCGGGGTCCTCGGCGCCGTAGACCGCGGAGCCCGCGACGAAGCAGTCGACCCCCGCCTCCGCGGCCTGTTCGATGGTGTCGGCGTTGATCCCGCCGTCGATCTCGACCAGCAGCTTGAGGTGACCGGTGTCGACCAGGCGGCGCGCGGTGCGCACCTTCTCCAGCACGTCGGCGATGAACGACTGGCCGCCGAAGCCCGGTTCCACCGACATCACCAGCAGCGTGTCGTAGTGCTTGAGCGTGTCGAGGTGGTCCTCCAGCGGGGTGCCGGGCTTGATCGACAGGCCCGCCTTGGAGCCGGCCGCCCGGAGGTCCTTCGCCAGCTTCACCGGATCGTGGGCCGCCTCGACGTGCACGGTCACGTTGTGCGCGCCCGCCTCGGCGTACCCGATCGCCCAGCGGTCGGGGTCCTCGATCATCAGGTGGCAGTCCAGCGGCAGGTCGGTGTGCTTGAGCAGCGACTGCACCACCGGCAGGCCCAGCGTCAGGTTCGGCACGAAGTGCGCGTCCATCACGTCGACGTGCACCCAGTCGGCGCGGTTCTCGCCGTCGCCGGCGACGGCTTCGATCTCCGCGCCGAGCCGGGCGAAGTCTGCGGACAGGATGCTGGGTGCGATCAAGGGTCGTGGTGCCACGACCCGCAGTCTAGGAGGTCGGCCCCCGGCGTCCGTCTCGCATGCTGCGATGCTCACGTCACGGCTGGGACACGCCCGGTCACGGGCGGAGCACGACCTTGCCCACGGTGCGGCGGGACACCAGATCGGTGTGCGCCCGCGCGACCTCGGCCAGCGGGATCGGCTCGTTGACCAGCGGCACGATCCGCCCGGCGGCCACCTCGGCCAGTGCCTGGTCCTCCAGCGCGCGCATCGCGCCCGGCACGCGCAGCATCCGCTGGCCGATCGGCACCGAGACGGTCAGGCCGCGGCCGTAGAAGTCCATTGCGGACAATTCCGGCGCCCGGCCGGCCGACCAGCCGAACATGACCATCCGGCCGCCGACGCCGAGCAGCTTGAGGGCGACCTCGCCCTGGCTGCCGCCGACGCCGTCCAGCGCGACGGTCAGTTCGCGGTCGCCGAGGGCCTCCTTGACGCGGTCGGCCCAGTCGTCCTCCGAGTAGTCGAAGACCAGGTCAGCGCCGAGTTCACGGACGATCGCCAGCTTCTCCGGTCCGCGCGCGAGGCCGATCACGAGCGCGCCCGCGTTGTGCGCGTACTGCACGGCGAAGCTGCCGATGCCCCCGGCCGCCGCGGTGACCAGCACGGCGTCGTCCGAGGTGATCTTCGCCTCGTTCAGCACGGCCATCGCGGTCCGGCCGGTGCCGATGGTGGCGACGGCGCCCTCGTCGGTGACGCCGTCCGGGATCTCCTGCAACGCGGTCACCGGCGCGACGGCCAGTTCCGCGTAGCCGCCGCTGGCCGGGCCCAGGTGCGCCACCACGCGCTTGCCCAGCCATCTCGAGTCGGCGTCCTCGCCGAGTTCGTCGACCACACCGGCCACTTCGCGGCCCGGGGTCATCGGGAGTTCGGGCAGCGGCATCGGCCCGCCGCCGATGCCCTGGCGGATCGTGGTGTCGAGCAGGTGCACCCCGGCCGCGCGGACGCGGATCCGCACCTGCCCGTGCCGCGGTTTCGGGTCCTCGACCTCCTCGTACCGGAGGTTCTCGGCCGGGCCGAACTCGTACTGGCGGATGGCGCGCATGGGTGGCTCCAAGATCGTTTCGACGGGTCTCGAGACGACCGTAGAAGCTCAAGTTAACTTGAGGTCAACCGTCCAGTTCGTCGAGCACCGGGGTCCACGCACCGCCGTGGTCCAACCGGTTCAACCGCACCCCGGCACCGCCGAGCGCGGCCAGGTGCCCCGCCCACGCCGGGTGCTGGAACCGCGCGTCGCGCACCTGGTAGCCGACCGCGATGGTCACGCCCGGTTCACCCAGCGCGTCACCGAGCACGGTCAGCGCCTGGTTGTCGGCCAGCCCGAGCGCGAGCTTCGCCACCGAGTTGGCCGACGCGGGCGCGAACAGGAAGTGCGCCGGATCCGGGTGCGGCCGCGGCTCACCGGGTAGTCGCGAGGTCGACCGCACGGCGAGGTCGGTGAGCTCCTGCAGGCGCTCCAGTTCGCCCGCCGCGTTCAACCAGCGCGACGCGGTCGGGGTGAGCGTGATGGCCAGCCGCCAGCCCCTGGCGGCAGCGGGTTCGGCGAGCTCGGTGCGGAAACGGGTGTCGAGCCCGCCACACGAACTGGCGACGAGCCCGAGCACTCGATCCATCAGGTCGTCTCCGGACGACGCAGGACCGCGCAGAACATCGCGTCGGTGCCGTGGCGGTGCGGCCACAGCTGCACGTACGGCCCGTCGCCGAGCTGCGGCACACCGGGGAAGAACTCGCGCGCGTCGAGCGTCTCGGCCTTGGCCCGCCGGGCGGTCTCGCCCACCACGCCCTCGGTCTCGGCGAGGTGCGGCGAGCAGACCACGTAGGTGACGATGCCGCCGGGCCGGACCAGCTCCAGCGCGGCGGTGAGCAGCTCGCCCTGCAGCTTGGTCAGCTCCGCCACGTCCGACGGCTGGCGCCGCCAGCGCGACTCGGGACGGCGGCGCAGCGAGCCGAGACCGCTGCACGGCGCGTCGACCAGCACGCGGTCGTAGCCCGCTTCCAGCTCCAGCTCACGCCCGTCGCCGACGTGCACGGTCACCGGCAGGCCCTCGGTGGACTTGCGGACCAGGTTCGCCCGGTGCGGCGCCTTCTCCACCGCGTCCACGGTGGCGCCGGACAACGACGCGAGCGCGCCGAGCAGCGCGGCCTTGCCGCCAGGGCCGGCGCACAGGTCGAGCCAGCGCTCGTCCCGGCCGTCGACCGGGACCTTGGTCACCGCGACCGCGCACAGCTGGCTGCCCTCGTCCTGGACGGCGGCCAGTTTTTCCTTCACCGGCTCGGCGTCGGCGGGGTCACCGGCACCGGCGGCCAGCCGCACGCCGTAGGGCGAGTAGGGCGCCGGGTCGCCGCCGGTGATCGCGGCGAGTTCGTCCGCGGAGATCTCACCGGGTCGTGCGACGAGGTGGACCTCGGGACGCGCGTCATCCGCGGCGAGCGCCGCCTCCAGCTCGGGCCCCTTGTCCCCCAGCGCTTCGGCGAAGGAGCGGGCGACCCAGCGCGGGTGCGCGGTGCGCAGCGCGAAGTTGCCGATCGGGTCCTCGTCGGGCGACGGCGCGAGCTCGTCGAGCCAGGCCGCTTCGTCCTTGGCCGAGACGGCGCGCAGGACGGCGTTGACGAAACCCGCGGTGTGCGACCCCGCGTCGGCGCGCACGAGGTCCACAGTGGACGTCACGGCGGCGTGCTCGGGGATGCGGGTGCGAAGCAGCTGGTAGGCACCCAGCCGGAGACCGTCCAGCACGGCACCATCCACTTTGGACAGCGGTCGATCGATGCAGGCGGCGATCACGGCGTCGAGCAGGCCCTGCGCGCGGGAGGCGCCGTAGGTTAGCTCGGTGGCCAGGGCGGCGTCGCGGCCCTTGATCCGGCGCTCGCGGAGGAGGTCGGGGAGGACGAGGTTGGCGTAGGCGTCGCGCTCGCGGACCGCGCGCAACACGTCGAGCGCCACCCGGCGAGCCGGATCCTCCGGCGGTGGCCGCCTGGGCCCATCCTTGCGCGGCGCCGGACGGCCTCGCTGGGGCCTGGAGGGGCGCCTTTCTCCACGATCGCCGCGGTCGCCACGCTCTCCGCGACCACCACCCGCACCGTGGCCACCACGCTCTCCGTGGCCACCTCGCTCGCCTTGACCACCACGCTCGTTGCGGCCCCCGTACCCGCCGCGGTCGCCCCCGTCGGTACGGTCACCGCGTCCGCCGCGGTCGCCCGAAGGCCTGCGGTCCCCGTAGCCTTCCCTGCCGCCGCGGCCGCCCCGGTCGCGCTGGCCCCCGCGGTCACGGTCGTCCCGGCCGCCCCGGTCGCTTCGGGCGTCCCGGCCACCTCGATCACCCCGGTCACCTCGATCACCGCGGGCACCCTGGTCGCCTCGATCGTCCCGGCCACCCCGGTCACTGCGGGCACCTCGATCACCCCGGTCACCTCGGTCGCGCCGATCGCCGTGGTCGCGCCTGTCGCCCCGGTCGCCCGGGCCTTCCTGGCTGGTCATGTCAGGCGCTCTCCCTGCTCGATCCTCGTGCCGCGCGCCCAATCGGTGGCAGCCATCCGTTTTTTGCCCTGCGCCTGCACCTGGCCGAGCACCACCGGCTTGGTGGCGGTCCCGGCGAGCACCCGCTTGCGCTCCACCCGCAGTTCCCCCGGCTCGAGCGCGGGCTCGTCGCCGTCCGAAATGGACACCGGGCCCAGCTTGAACCGCTCCCCGCGGAACTCCGCCCACGCCCCGGGATCCGGGGTGACCGCGCGGATCAGCCGGTCCACCGCCAGCGCCGGATCGGTGAACGATACCCGCGCGTCGTCGACCGCGATCTTCGGTGCGTAGCTGACGCCTTCGGCGACCTGCTCCACCGCGGTCAGCTTGCCGTCCTCAATGCCGTCCATTGTGGACAGCAGCAGCCGGGCACCGGACTCGGCGAGCCTGCCGAGCAGTTCCCCGGCGGTGTCGGAGGCGGCGATCTTCTCGGTCACCACGCCGAAAACCGGCCCGGCGTCGAGTTCCTTGACGATGCGGAAGGTCGACGCGCCGGTGATCTCGTCCCCGGCCCGGACGGCCGCCTGCACCGGTGCGGCACCACGCCAGGCGGGCAGCAGCGAGAAGTGCAGGTTCACCCAGCCGTGCACCGGGATGTCGAGCGCGGACTGCGGTAGCAACGCACCGTAGGCGACCACCGGGCAGGCGTCCGGCGCCAGTTCGGTCAGCCGCGCCAGGAAATCCGGGTCGCCCGCGCGCGCCGGGGTGAGCACCTCGATGCCGTGCTCGTCGGCGAGCGCGCCGACCGGCGAGCGCAGCACCTTGCGACCGCGGCCGGCCTGGGCGTCGGGCCGGGTCACCACGGCGACGACCTCGTGGCGGCCGGAGTCGAGCAGGGCGCGCAGCGCGGGCACGGCCGGTTCCGGGGTACCGGCGAAGACCAGCCTCATCGGACCCCCTCGGGGGCTCCGGCGGGTGGCGGGGGAAAGTCAGCGAGAGCGAACATCACCGGCGAGTCTAGCCACCGGCGATGTCCGCCCCGATCTCGCCGGTCAGGGGTGCGGAACGGGCAGCACCACCCTGGCCGAGCCACCACCGCGCCGCACCGTTTCGGCGGCGGCGAGCCAGCGGCCGTCCGGCAGCCGTTCCACCGCGGTCGCCGCGCCGATCTCCGTGGGCGCGGAAGCGAACTCCTGGCCGCGCGCCTTCAGTTCCGCGGTCTCCGGCTGGTTCAGGAACGCCGGCTCCACCTGGGCGTTGTCCGAGTTCCGCTGCGAGGCGCGTGGTTCGGCGATGGCCTCCACGAGCGACAGGTCGCGGTCCAGCCGCCCGGTCAGCACCTGCAGCACGGTGGTGATGATCGACGCGCCACCCGGTGAACCGGCGGCGAGGAACGGCTTGCCGTCCTTGAGCACGATCGTCGGTGCCATCGAGGACCGCGGGCGCTTGCCGGCGCCGGGCAGGTTCGGGTCCGGCACGCCGGGGGTCACCGGGACCATGGAGAAGTCGGTCAGCTCGTTGTTCAGCAGGAAGCCCCGGCCGGGCACGACCATGCCGCTGCCGCCTTCCTGCTCGATGGTCAGCGTGTAGGCGACCATGTTGCCCCATTTGTCCGCCGCGGTGAGGTGCGTGGTGTTCTCGCCCTCGTACGGCGTCGGCGCCGGGACGGGGCCTGCCGCGCACGGCTGCGGGTTCCGCGGGTCACCGGGCGCGACCGGGCTGACCAGCGCCTGCGCCGGGTCGATCAGGCAGGCGCGGCTGTCCGCGAACTCCTGGCCGATCAGCTCGTCGGCGGGCACGTCGACGAAGTCGGGGTCGCCGATCCAGCGGTTGCGGTCGGCGAAGGACAGCCGGGTCGACTCGAGGAACCGGTGCAGGTAGTCGGCCTTGTCCAGGTCCGCGAGGTCGGTGCCTTCGAGGATGTTGAGCGCCTCGCCGACGGTCAGCCCGCCGGACGAAGGCGCCGGCATGCCGTAGACGTCCAGCCCGCGGTACTCGGTGTGCGTCGGCTCGCGGTCGACCGTGCGGTACTTCTCCAGGTCGGACTTGGTCAGCCTGCCCGGGCGCACGTTGAGCCCGGCGGCCGGATCGACCGGCGGTTGCTGGACGGTGCGCACCACGTCCTCGCCGATGCGGCCGCGGTAGAGCGACGCGGTGCCGGTGCGGGCGAGTTCGCCGTAGGTCTTGGCGAGGTCCGGGTTGGCGAACTTGCTGCCGACCACCGGCGGCGCGCCGCCGGGCAGGTAGAGGTCGCGCGTGTCCGGGAACGCCTTGAACCGGGCGGCGTTGTTGGCGATCTGGTCGTGGAAGGTCTTGTCCACCGTGAATCCGCGCCTGGCCAGGTCCTCGGCCGGCTTCATCGCCCTGGCCAGCGGCAGCGTGCCCCATTTGCGCAGCGCGTCGCGCCAGGTGGCCGGGGTGCCGGGCGCGCCGACGGACAGCCCGCTGGTCACCGCCTCGGCGAACGGGATGGCCTTGCCGTTCTCGACGAAGAGGTTCTCGTCCGCGGTGGCGGGGGCGGTCTCGCGGCCGTCGATCGTGTGCACCTTGCCGGTGCGGGCCTCGTAGAAGACGAAGAACCCGCCGCCGCCGATCCCCGCGGAAAACGGGTCGGTGACGCCGAGCGCTGCGGCCGTGGCGACCGCGGCGTCCACCGCGTTGCCGCCGCGGCGGAGCACGTCGATGCCGATCTGGCTGGCGTCGGCGTCGATGCTGGACACCGCGCCGAGGTAGCCGACCTGCTCCGGGACCTTGCCCGGCGGCGCACCGGGCGCGGCCGACGCGGGTGCACCGGCGGTGAGCAGTGCCGTCGCGCACGACACGGCGAGAACTCTGCGGAGGGTTCTGCGCTGAACAGGCATGCGCGTCATCCTGCCCCAGCGCACCGCGAAAATCACCAGTCTCGGACGTCAGGCGGTATCGCCGGGGTAATTGCGGCCGGTGATGATCGTGCCGAGGCGGTCGCCGGGGATGTCGTGCTCGAGCAACGCCGCGATCCCGGCGACGGCGGACGGTTCAACCAGGTGACCCGTGGTTTCGCGGAGCAGGCTCATCGCGCGTTCGATGGACGCCTCCTCGACGGCCAGCATGTCGTCGACGTACTCGACGGTCCATTCGACCGCGGCCGGGACGGGCACGCGGACCGCGATCCCGTCGGCGATGGTCCGCACGCTCTCGGTGGAGACGGGGGTGCGGTCGCGCCAGCTGTACAGCATCGCGGGTGCGCCGGCCGCGCAGACGCCGATGATCCGGGTCCGCGGGGCGTGCGCTTTGAGGTAGCAGCCGATGCCCCCGATCAGCGCGCCGTTGCCGACGGGGACCAGCAGCGTATCGAGTTCGAGTGGCGCCAGTTCGACACCGATCGTGCCCGCCCCTTCCGCGATGGCCGGCGCCTCGCCGTCCTCCACGAAGAGCCGCCCGTCGCCCTCGGCGTACTCGCGGGCCGCGTCCTTGGCCACGTCGAAGTCGGCGCCGACCTGCTTGACCTCCGCGCCGAACGCTCGCATGCGCGCGATCTTGCCCGCGTTGGCGTTCTCCGCGGTGAACACGGTGACCGGGATCCGCCGCGCGGCAGCGGCGTACGCGATGCCCTGCCCGAAGTTGCCTGCCGAAGCGCAGACGATCTCCTTGCCCGCTTCGAGCCCGCGGACGAAGTAGCTCGCGCCGCGTCCCTTGAACGAGCCCAGCGGGTTGAGCGTCTCGGCCTTGAGCACCAACTCGCGGCCGAGCCGCTGGTCGAGCACGGGGTCGTGGAACTGCGGGGTGTTCCGGAAGACCGGTTCAATCAGTTGACCAGCTTCGGCGATGTTCGCCGCGGAGAGCGCCACCATGGTGCCTATCGTATACGATGAACAGGTGCCCGCAACGCCCATCGCCCGCGCCGAGCCCCTGCGCGACGCCGTGTACGCCCGGATCGTCGAGCTGTTCTGGTCGGGCGCCTACCCACCCGGCACCGCCGTGACCGAGGCAGCGCTGTCGCGCGAGTTGGACGTCTCCCGCACCCCGGTCCGCGAGGCCCTGCTCCGGCTCGAGGCCGAGGGCGTCCTGCGGTCGGCGCTGGCCAGGGGCTTCACCGTCCGACCGCTCGACCGGCGCGAGGCCACCGAGCTGTACCCGATCCTGGGCGCGCTGGAGAGCCTCGCCGTGCGGTCCGCGCGCACTCCCCCCGCGTCGCGCGTGCGCGACCTGGAACGCCTCCTCGCCGAGCTCGAGGACTGCACCGACCCGATCCGGCGCTGGCGGCTCGACTCCGATTGGCACGCCGGGCTGGTGGCCGCCGCGGGGAACCTCCAGCTCCAGGAGATGGTCGGCCGCGTGCGCACCAACCTGTCGCGATACGAGCTGACCTACATGCGCGAGATGGCCGACCGCACCGAGCCCGACCGCCAGCACCTCGAGATCCTCGTCGAGTTCGCCTCGGGTGACACCGAGCGTGCGGCGCAACTGCTCACCGCGCACTGGGACGCGGGCATGCACGCCGTGCTCGACTGGCTCGACCGGGACGCCGGCCCTGCCTAGATCAACTCCAGCGGATCGAGCTGCACCCGCAGCGCCTCCGCCTCCTTGCGCGCGCTGCGCACGGCCAGCCCGCTCGCCAGCGCCGCAGCGAGCGCGCGGCCTTCTTCGCGCGGCACCCGGAGCAGCATGCGCTCGCGTTCCGAACGGCCTTCCTCGTCGATCTCGCCGAGCGGTACCGGTCCGAGCAGTTCGACACTCTCCGGCAACCGCATCTCGTCGAGGTAGGCGGCGACGGTCTCCGGACTGCCCTCGACGCTGGCCATCCGCACCACTGGCGGGAAGCCCAGCTCGCGACGTTCACCCAGTTCGACACTCGCGTGCCAAGCCGGGTCCCAGCGCACCAGCGCCTGCACCGGCGTCAGCCCCGCCTCGGCGCCGACGATCACCCGGCCGCCCTCGGGACCCGGTCGCACCAGCGCAGCGGCAGCCATCCAGCGGCGCAGCGTTTCCTCCGCCGCGCGCAGGTCCTGCCTGCCGAGCAGGGCCCAGCCGTCGAGCAGCAGGGCTGCGCCGTAACCGCCCTCGGCGACCGGTTCCGCGCCCGGTGTCGCGATCACGAGCGCGGGCCGCGCGGGTACCTCGGCCAGCACTTCGGTCGCGCCGGAAGTGCGCACGGCAACCCCCGGGAACGCGCGTCCCATCTCCTCGGCGGTCCGCTTGGCCCCGATCACCACCGCTCGCAGTCGCGCCGAGCCGCAGGCCGGGCAGCGGAAGCCCGCCTCCGGCACGCCGCACCACCGGCAGTGCGGCGCGCGCGGGCCGTCCTGGTCGCGTCCACCTGGCAGAACCAACGGCCCCGCGCAGCGGCGGCACCGCGCGGGGGTACGGCACTGCCCGCAAGCCAGTGCCGGCACGTAACCGCGTCGAGGTACCTGGACGAGCACCGGCGCGCCGGCGGCCAGGCCCTGGCGCGCCGCTTCGAAGGCGACGGACGGCAAGCGCGCGGCCTTCGCGGCCTCGTCCCGCGCGACGTCGAAGTCCTCCCCCACGGGCGTGACCCGCGGCGCCCGCGCGCGCAACTCCTCCCGGCTGGCCACGATCGGATGCGCCCAGTTCGTCTCCACGAGCAACTGCGCCTCGGCCGTCCGGTTGAACCCGGCGACCAGGAGCGACGCGTTGCTCGCGTGCGCCCGCACCATCAGCACGTCGCGGACCTGGGGGTAGGGCATGTGCGGGTCGGCATGGAGGTCGTCCCCGTCGTCCCAGACCACGAACAGGCCCGGGTTGTCCACCGGGGCGAACATGGTGGCCCGCGTGCCGACCACCACCCGGACCGCCCCGCGCGACACCGCCAGCCAGCGCCGGTACCGCTCGGCGGGCCCGCTCTCGGCGGTCAGCGCGACCACCGCGTCCTCGCCGACCAGCTCCGCGCACGCCCGGTGCAGGCGCTTCAGGTCGCGTTGATCCGGCACGACCAGCACCGCGCCGCGGCCCGCGGCCGCCACGGTGGCCGCCGCCTCGGCGAGCCGGCGCGGCCAGTCCTCCCCCGGCAACGCCTGCCACACCGCGTGCGCCCGGCGGCCCGCGGCCAGCGCTTCGAGGAACGGCGCCCCCGACGGATAGCGGGTCCAACCGGTTGAACCGGGTGCCTCGGGCACCGGCGCGACCTCGCGCGGCGGCTCGCCTTCGGCTTTCGCGTGGCGTGGCGGGATGGCCAGCCGCAGCACGTCGATCAGCGTGCCGCCGTACCGCTGCGCGACCGCGCGGCCCAGCGCCGCCAGCTCAGGCCCGAGCACCGGTTCACTGGAGGTGACCCGGTCGAGGAAGCTCAACTTGCCCACGTGCTCGGTGGTGTCCGCGCGTTCGACCAGGAAGCCGTCGACCAGCTGCCCGGCGAACCGGACGCGCACGCGGCACCCCGGCACCGCGGTCTCGTGGAACTTCTCCGGCACCTGGTAGTCGAACGTCCGGTCCAGGTGCGCCAGCGGGACGTCCACGATCACCCGCGCGACCGGCTCGCTCGGCGCCGGCTTCTGCGCGCCCCGGCGCTGCGCGGCCGCTGCCTTCGCGGCGGCCGCCTTCGACTTGGGCGTGGCGCGCTTCGGCGCCGCCGCGCCGGGTCCCTCGGGCTTCCGGGCGGCGGGCGGCTCGGGGAGGTCCCACAGCGGGGTCGCGCCGTTCACGTGCTGATCTCTACCAGAAGAAGCCCCCGGCCCCGATGGGGGCCGAGGGCTTCAGCGGAACGGGTGGTGCTCAGGCGCCGGCGATCGAACGCAGGTCGGCGGCGCGCTGCGTGCTCTCCCACGGCAGCCCCAGCTCGGGGCGGCCGAAGTGCCCGTACGCCGCGGTCGGTGCGTAGATCGGGCGCAGCAGGTCCAGGTCGCGGATGATCGCGGCCGGGCGCAGGTCGAACACCTCGCGGATGGCGGCCTGGATCTTCGACGGGTCCACCGTCTCGGTGCCGAAGGTCTCCACGAACAGGCCGACCGGCGACGCCTTGCCGATTGCGTACGCCACCTGCACCTCGACCCGCGAAGCCAGCCCGGCGGCCACCACGTTCTTGGCCACCCACCGCATCGCGTACGCCGCCGAGCGGTCCACCTTCGACGGGTCCTTGCCGGAGAACGCGCCGCCACCGTGACGGGCCATGCCGCCGTAGGTGTCAACGATGATCTTGCGGCCGGTCAGCCCGGCGTCACCCATCGGGCCGCCGATGACGAACCGCCCGGTCGGGTTGACCAGCAGCCGCACGTCGGAGGCGTCGAGCTCCAGCTCGGCCAGCTCCGGCGCGACCACGTGCTCCTTGACGTCGACCCCGAGCATCTTGTCCAGGTCGATGCCGTCGGCGTGCTGGGTCGACACGACCACGGTGTCCAGGCGCACCGGCTGGTCACCGGCGTACTCGATGGTCACCTGGGTCTTGCCGTCCGGGCGCAGGTACGGCAGCACGCCGTTGTTGCGGACCCCGGTCAGCCGCTGCGACAGGCGGTGCGCCAGCGCGATCGGCAACGGCATCAGCTCGGGCGTGTCCGAGCACGCGTAACCGAACATCAGGCCCTGGTCGCCCGCGCCCTGGCGGTCGATCTCGTCGAGCGCGTTCTCCAGGCGCGACTCGTACGCGGTGTCGACGCCCTGGGCGATGTCCGGCGACTGCGCGCCGATCGCGACGTTCACCCCGCACGAGTTGCCGTCGAAGCCCTTGGCCGACGAGTCGTACCCGATCCGCAGGATCACGTCGCGGACGATGGTCGGGATGTCCGCGTAGGCCTCGGTGGTCACCTCGCCCGCCACGTGCACCTGGCCGGTGGTGATCAGGGTCTCCACGGCTACCCGGCTGCGCGGGTCCTTGCTCAGCAGGGCGTCCAGGATCGAGTCGCTGATCGCATCGCAGATCTTGTCCGGATGCCCCTCGGTCACCGACTCGGAAGTGAACAGCCTGCGGTTCGACGCACTCACGATCTCGTCACTTCCCTTTCTTAGGGTCCCCTGGTCACCCATCAGAGTACTGGGCGGCGGCGGTCAAACACCTTGAGTCTTGCGCAAGCTCGCGACGGCGTCCCACACCGCGGCGGCCAGTTGCGCCTTCGCGCCGAACGGGATAGGGACCTCGGTTCCGTCGGCCCCCAGCAACCAGCCCGAATTGTCCTCGACCTCGAAGGCCTTGCCGTCGCCGACGGCGTTGACCACCAGCAGGTCGGCGCCCTTGCGCTTAAGCTTGGCCCGGGCGTGGTGCAGTACGTCACCGCCGGCGTCCCCGGTTTCGGCGGCGAAACCGACCACCACCTGACCGGGATGCCGGTCTTCGACCAATCCGGCCAGAATGTCCGGATTGCGCACCAATTCGACCGTGGGCGCGCCACCGTCGTCGCTTTTCTTGATTTTGTGCTCCGCGCGCGACGCCGGCCGGAAATCGGCCACCGCGGCGGCCATCACCACGACGTCGGCGCTCGTGGCTTCCGCGCGCACGGTCTCGGCGAGCTGCTCGGCGGTGGACACGTGCCGGACCGTCGCGCCCGCGGGATCGGGCAGGTCGACGGTGTGCGCGGCGACCAGGGTGACGTCGGCGCCCCGCTGGGCGGCCACCCGCGCCAGCGCGTAGCCCTGCTTGCCGGATGAGCGGTTGCCCAGGTAGCGGACCGGGTCGAGCGGCTCACGCGTGCCACCGGCGGAGACCACCACGCGCACGCCCTCCAGGTCGCGCGGCAGCGCGTCCGGGGCGGCGAGCAGCAGTTTCGCCAGGTCGACGATCTCGCGGGGGTCGGCCAGCCTGCCCTTGCCGCTGTCCACCCCGGTCAACCGGCCCGAATCCGGCTCGGTGACCACCAAGCCACGCGAGCGCAGCAGCGCCACGTTGTCCTGGGTGGCCGGGTGGTGCCACATCTCGGTGTGCATGGCCGGGAAGAACGCCACCGGGCAGCGCGCCATCAGCAGCGTGCCGGTGAGCAGGTCGTCGGCACGCCCATGGGCGGCCCGGGCCAGCAGGTCGGCGGTGGCGGGTACGACCAGCACCAGATCCGCCTCGTGGCCGATCCGCACGTGCTGCACGCTGGGCACGTCGCTGAACACCCCGGTGTGCACGGGGTGACCGGACAACGCCTCGAACGTGGCCGCACCGACGAAGTTCAGCGCGGCTTCGGTGGGCACCACGCGCACGTCGTGCCCGGACTCGGTCAGCCCGCGCAGCACCTCGCAGGCCTTGTAGGCGGCGATGCCGCCGCCCACCCCGAGCACCACCCTGGGCTTGCGCCCCGGGGACTGGCTCATTCGCCCTCGGTGTGCTCGAGCAGCCCGGCGTGGATCTCGCGCAGCGCGATCGACAGCGGCTTCTCCCGGGGACCCGGCTCGACGAGCGGGCCGACGTACTCCAGCAGGCCCTCGCCGAGCTGCGCGTAGTAGTCGTTGATCTGGCGGGCGCGCTTGGCCGAGTAGATCACCAGCGCGTACTTCGAGCTGACCTTTTCGAGCAGGTCGTCGATGGGCGGGTTGGTGATGCCTTCGAGTTCCTCGTGCTGTGCACCCAGGGTGATGGTCACGCGCAGTACTCCTGAACGGTTGTGGAAAACAAGCTAGCTCGTCATCAAGCTTAACAACTCCGCCGCGGCGGTCTTCACGTCGGCGTTCACCACGGTCGCGTCGAACTCGCCGGACGCGGCCAGTTCACGCTCCGCTTCCGCCAGCCGGGCCTTGACCGCGTCGTCCGCTTCGGTGCCGCGGCCGGTCAGCCTGCCCACCAGCACCCCCCAGGACGGCGGGACCAGCATGACCAGCCTGGCTTCCGGCATCGCCACGCGGACCTGGCGGGCGCCCTGGAGTTCGATCTCCAGTATCGCCTGCTTGCCCTCGGCCAGCGCCTTCTCCACCGGGGCGCGCGGGGTGCCGTAGCAGTTGCCGGTGAACTCGGCGTGCTCCAGCAGTTCGCCCTTGGCCACCATGGCGTCGAAGGCGGGCCGGTCGATGAAGTGGTAGTGCTCGCCGTCCACCTCGCCCGGTCGCGGGCGGCGGGTGGTCACCGAGACGCTGAAGAAGATCTCCGGGTCCAGCCTGCGCAGCTCGGTGACGACACTGGACTTGCCGACCCCGGACGGCCCGGATACGACGGTGAGCCGGTGCCGGTTCCCCGCCACCGGCCCACCCTCAGCTGTGGTGCCGCCGTGTTCCGCGCCGCTCACTCGCCGCTGAACTCGGCGAGCAGCGCCTTGCGCTGCCGGTCGCCGAGTCCACGCAGGCGACGGCTAGGAGCGATTTCGAGCCGCTCCATCGTCTGCTGCGCGCGGACCTTGCCAACGCCGGGTAGGGCCTCCAGCAGAGCGGAAACCTTCATCTTGCCGAGAACCTCGTCCTCGTCCGCCTGCTTGAGCACGTCGACCAGCGTGGTGCCACCCCGCTTGAGCCGCTCCTTGAGCTCGGCGCGAGCGCGACGGGCAGCAGCGGCCTTCTTCAGCGCCTCAGCACGCTGTTCCTCGGTCAGCTGGGGAAGTGCCACGATTTCCTCCGGTATTACTCAATAATTCGGCCGTCCTCGGGACGGTACCCACCTGCCATACCTGCCACAATGCGGGGGTGGGCCTCCACCTGGGAACGCGGGTGGTGGTATCGGCGTGCCGCACGCCTGTTCGGACCACTTCCCCGCACCCGTCGAACAACGTGCGGCAAGCACGGAAGGTTCAGTCCCGCAACGAATCCCGCACCCGGAACACGGCCTCACGCAGGGCCGACGGGGCCGGTCCGTGACGCAGGATGTCGCGTGAGGAAGCCGCCAGCACGGCCGGTGAACCCGCCCCGAAAAGAGCACGTAAATCCGCCGCGGTGGCGCCCTGCGCACCGAAACCCGGCGCCAGGATTGGGCCGTTCAGCCTATTCAGGTCCAGTTCCCCGCGGCCGATGGTGGCGCCGGCGACCACGCCGATGTCGCCCAGTGGCGCGGTCCCCGTGTTGCGCTCGGCCACCGCGTCGACGATTTCCTGGGCCACCGTGCGGCCGGACGGGGTCACCGTGCCCTGCAGCCCGGCGCTCTCCGGGTTGGACGTGCGCGCGAGCACGAAAACCCCGCGCCCGCTGGTTTCGGCGGCCGTCAGCGCGGCTTCCAGCGAGCCGAAACCGAGGTAGGGCGAGACGGTGATGGCGTCGGCCGCCAGCGGCGCCCCGTCGGCCAGGTAGGCCGCGGTGTAGGCGGCCATGGTCGACCCGACGTCCCCGCGCTTGACGTCGAGCAGGACCAGCGCACCGGCCTCGCGGGCCAGTGCGACGACCCGCTCCAGCACCGCGATGCCCTTCGAGCCGTAGGTCTCGAAGAACGCCGACTGCGGCTTGATGATCGCCACGTGCTCGGCGATCGCCTCGGTGGCGCTCAGCGCGAACCGCTCCAGCCCGTTCGCGTCCTCCGGCAGCTCCCACGCCCGCAGCAGGCCGGGGTGGGGGTCCACCCCGGCGCACAGCGAGCCACGGGCGGCGATCGCCTTCGCCAGCCGGGCCCCGAACCGCTCCATGATCATTTCGACGCCCTGAGCGCCGCCTGGAGCTCCTGGAGGGAGCGCACCCCGATATCACCCCGGATGAGCGCCTCGATGCCGTGCACGGCCGCGGCAGCGCCCTGAATCGTGGTGATGCAAGGAATGTCGCGCGAAACCGCGGCGGTCCGGATCTCGTAGCCGTCCACGCGCGGGCCGCTGTTGCCGTACGGGGTGTTGATCACCATGTCCACCCCGCCGCCGAGGATCACCTCGACCACGTTCGGCTCGCCTTCGGTGCTGCCCTCGAAGTGCTTGCGCAGCACCGAGCACTGGATCCCGTTGCGGCGCAGCACTTCCGCGGTCCCGGAGGTGGCCAGGATCTCGAAGCCGAGGTCGGCCAGGCGCTTGACCGGGAAGACCAGCGAGCGCTTGTCGCGGTTGGCCACCGAGACGAACACGCGGCCCGAGGTGGGCAGCGAACCGTAGGCACCGCTCTGCGACTTGGCGAAGGCCTTGCCGAACGAGACGTCCACGCCCATCACCTCGCCGGTGGACTTCATTTCCGGGCCCAGCAAGGAATCCACGCCGTGGCCTTCCGGCGTGCGGAAGCGGTGGAAGGGCAGCACGGCTTCCTTGACCGACACCGGGGAGTCTGCGGGCAGGTCGCCCCCGTCGCCCTCGGCCGGGAGCACCCCGGAGGCGCGCAGTTCCTTGATGGTGGAGCCGGTCATGATCAGCGAAGCCGCCTTCGCCAGCGGCACGGCGGTCGCCTTGGACACGAACGGCACCGTGCGCGAGGCCCGCGGGTTCGCCTCCAGCACGTAGAGCACGTCGTCCTTGAGCGCGTACTGCACGTTCAGCAGGCCGCGCACGCCGACGCCGCGCGCGATCGCCTCGGTGGAGCGCCGGACGGTGTCCAGGTCGGTGCGGCCCAGGGTGATCGGCGGCAGCGCGCACGAGGAGTCGCCGGAGTGGATCCCGGCCTCCTCGATGTGCTCCATCACGCCGCCCAGGTACAGGTCCTCCCCGTCGAACAGGGCGTCCACGTCGATCTCGATGGAGTCGTCGAGGAAGCGGTCCACCAGCACCGGGTGCTCCGGGGTGACCTCGGTGGCGCGCTGGATGTAGCCCGCCAGCGACTGCTCGTCGTAGACGATCTCCATGCCCCGCCCGCCGAGCACGTACGACGGGCGCACCAGCACCGGGTAGCCGATCTCGTCGGCGATCCGCTTGGCGCCCTCGAACGAGGTCGCCGTGCCGTAGCGCGGCGCCGGAAGCCCGGCGGCGCGCAGCACCTCGCCGAAGGCACCGCGGTCCTCGGCCAGGTGGATGGCCTCGGGCGAGGTGCCGACCACCGGCACGCCCGCCGCGGCGAGGCGGCGCGCGAGCGCGAGCGGGGTCTGGCCGCCCAGCTGCACGATCACCCCGGCCACGGTGCCCGACTCGCGTTCGGCGTGGACCACCTCGAGAACGTCCTCAAAGGACAGTGGCTCGAAGTAGAGCCGGTCGGAGGTGTCGTAGTCGGTGGACACGGTTTCCGGGTTGCAGTTGACCATCACCGCTTCGAAACCGGCCTCGCGCAGGGCGAGCGCGGCGTGCACGCACGAGTAGTCGAACTCGATGCCCTGCCCGATCCGGTTCGGCCCGGAGCCGAGGATGAGCACCTTCTGCTTGTCCCGCTGCGGCGAGACCTCCGACTCCGCGGCGGGATCGGTCTCGTAAGCCGAGTAGTGGTAAGGGGTTTTGGCGGCGAACTCGGCCGCGCAGGTGTCCACCGTCTTGAACACCGGGCGCACGCCGAGGCGGTGCCGCAGCGCGCGCACGCCGTCCTCGCCGGCCAGTTCCGGGCGCAGCGCGGCGATCTGGCGGTCGGACAGGCCGGTGCGCTTGCCGCGGCGCAGCAGTTCGCCGTCGAGCACCGGGGCGGTGGCGATCTCCTGGCCCACCTCGCCGATCAGCGCGATCTGGTCGATGAACCACGGGTCGATGCCGCTGGCCTCGTGCACCTGCTCGACGGTGGCGCCCAGCCGCAGCGCCCGCTCGACCGCGTACAGGCGGCCGTCGTGCGGGTTGCGCAGGGAGTCCAGAGTGGACTCCAGGGTGGCGCCGTCGGGGTCGGGCACGGTCCAGAAGCCCGACGCCTTGGTGTCGATCGAGCGCAGCGCCTTGCCCAGCGCCTCCGGGAAGCTGCGGCCCATCGACATGGCCTCGCCGACGCTCTTCATCGTGGTGGTCAGCGTCGGGTCCGCGCCGGGGAACTTCTCGAAGGCGAACCGCGGCACCTTCACCACCACGTAGTCGAGCGTGGGCTCGAACGAGGCCGGGGTCTCGCCGGTGATGTCGTTGCGGATCTCGTCGAGGGTGTAGCCGATGGCCAGCTTGGCGGCGATCTTGGCGATCGGGAAGCCGGTCGCCTTGGAGGCCAGCGCGCTCGACCGCGACACCCGCGGGTTCATCTCGATGACCACCATGCGGCCGTCGCGCGGGTTGATCGCGAACTGGATGTTGCAGCCGCCGGTGTCCACCCCGACCGCGCGCAGCACGTCGATGCCGACGTCGCGCATGTGCTGGTACTCGCGGTCGGTCAGGGTCATCGCCGGCGCGACGGTGACCGAGTCGCCGGTGTGCACGCCCATCGCGTCCACGTTCTCGATCGAGCAGATGACCACCACGTTGTCGTGCCGGTCGCGCATCAGCTCGAGCTCGTACTCCTTCCAGCCGAGCACGCTCTCCTCGATGAGCACCTCGGTGACCGGGCTCTCCTCCAGCCCGACCGAGGCCAGCCGCTCGAGGTCCTCGCTGGTGTGCGCCATGCCCGAGCCGAGCCCGCCCATGGTGAACGACGGCCGGATGACCACCGGGAGGCCGAGCTTCTCGACGGTCTCGCGGACCTCCTCCATCGAGTGGCACACCGCGCTGCGCGGCACCTCGGCGCCGACCTGGCGGACGATGTCCTTGAACTTCTGGCGGTCCTCGCCGCGCTGGATGGCATCGATGTCGGCGCCGATCAGTTCGACGCCGTACTTCTCCAGCACGCCGCGCTCGTGCAGGGCGACCGCGCAGTTCAGCGCGGTCTGCCCGCCGAGGGTGGCCAGCAGCGCCTGGGGGCGCTCGGTGGCGATGACCTTCTCGACGAAGTCGGGGGTGACCGGCTCGATGTAGGTCGAGTCGGCGAACTCCGGGTCGGTCATGATCGTGGCCGGGTTCGAGTTCACCAGGCTGACCCGCAGGCCCTCCTCGCGCAGCACGCGGCAGGCCTGGGTGCCGGAGTAGTCGAACTCGGCGGCCTGCCCGATCACGATCGGGCCGGAACCGATGACGAGCACGTGCTCGATGTCTGTGCGTTTCGGCATTACTTGGCTGTCTCCATCAGGCTGACGAACTCGTCGAAGAGGGGGGCCGCGTCGTGCGGGCCGGCGGCGGCTTCGGGGTGGTACTGCACGGAGAACGCGGGGACGTCCTCGGCGCGCACGCCCTCCACCGTGTCGTCGTTCGGGCAGTAGTGGCTGATCGTCGCGGCGCCGAAGGGCGAGTCGAACCGCTGACCGGGCTCGCCCTCCAGGGCGAAGCCGTGGTTCTGCGCGGTGATGGCGACCCGGCCGGTGGCCACGTCGATCACCGGGATGTTGATGCCGCGGTGCCCGTAGCGCATCTTGTAGGTGCCCAGCCCCAGCGCGCGGCCGAGGATCTGGTTGCCGAAGCAGATGCCGAACAGCGGGACACGGCGTTCGAGCACCGCGCGGGTCAGCGCGGTGGCGTGCTCGGTGGTCGCCGGGTCGCCGGGGCCGTTGGACAGGAAGACGCCGTCGGGCTCGATCTCCAGCAGCTGGTCGAGCGAGCTGGACGAGGGCAGCACGTGCACCTCGATGCCGCGCGCGGTCATCTGGCGCGGCGTGTTCGACTTGATCCCGAGGTCCAGCGCGGCGACGCGGAACCGCCGCTCGCCGACGGCGGGGACCACGTACGGCTCGGCCGTGGTGACCTCGCCGGCCAGGTCGGCGCCCTTCATCGGCGGGCTGGCCAGCACCTCGCCGACCATCTCGTCGTCCGCGCGCAACGCGTCCCCGGAGAACACGCCCGACCGCATCGCGCCCTGCTCGCGCAGGTGGCGGGTGAGGGTGCGGGTGTCCACCCCGGAGATGCCGACCACGCCCTGCTCGGCGAGCGCGTCGTCGAGGGTGCGCGTGGCGCGCCAGTTGGACGGGGTGCGGGCGGGGTCGCGGACCACGTAGCCCGAGACCCAGATGCGCGCGGACTCGTCGTCCTCGTCGTTCCACCCGGTGTTGCCGATCTGCGGTGCGGTCTGCACGACGATCTGGCGGTGGTACGAGGGATCGGTCAGCGTTTCCTGGTACCCGGTCATCCCGGTGCAGAACACGGCCTCCCCGAGGGTGCGCCCCTCGGCCCCGTATGCGGTGCCCCGGAAGACGCGGCCGTCCTCCAGTACCAGCGCGGCGGGTGTCCGGCTACTCGTCATGATTGGGCACTTCCCTTGATCTCCGTACCGTTCTTGCCAAGTTCTTCGAGCCAGCGGGGGTAGACCTCGAGGTCGTCCCCGCGGAACCCGGTGTCCAGTTCCTCGCTGTCGCTGCCGGGGCGCCAGGTGAGCACCAGCAGGCTGTCGGTGCCCATCACCTTCCCGGCCATGCCCTTGTCCGTGCGGATCCCGGTGATCGAATCGCGCGGGATCCAGAATCCGGGCGCGCGGCCGCGGTCGACTTCGACGCCCGTGTCGTACAGGCGCAACGTCGCGTACCCGCGCAGCCCGGCGCCGCGGGTGACGACGCGCTCCTGCCACCGGCCGGCGATCGTGGTGCTCACGTACAACCCGTCGGCGGTCAGCAGTGGTTCACCTGGTTCGACCGGCACCTCCGGGAACGGCGCGATCCGGGCGCTCTGGGACCGCGCCTTGCGGCGCCAGCCCAGCCACATGCCGTAGACGCACAGCGCGAAGAAAGCCGCGACCAGCAGGGTCAGCAGAAAACGCTCCATCAGGCCAGTTTCCCTTCTCGCACGGTGAACCGCCCGCGCAGCAGGGTCGCGGTGACCGCGCCGGGCAGCCGCATCCCCTCGTACGGGGTGTTCGACGCGATGCTCGCCAGCTCGGCGCCGCGCACGGTCCACTCGGCGTCGGGGTCGACCAGGGTGAGGTTGGCCGGCTCGCCCACCTCGATCGGGCGGCCGTGGTCGGGCAGCCCGGCGATCTCGGCGGGCCGCTCGCTCATCACCCTGGCCACCCCGCGCCAGTCGAGCAGGCCGGGGCGGACCATGGTCTCGGTCACGATGGACAGCGCGGTCTGCAGGCCGAGCATGCCCGGCTTGGCCGCCGCCCATTCGCAGTCCTTGTCCTGCACGGCGTGCGGCGCGTGGTCGGTGGCGACGCAGTCGATCACCCCGTCGGCCAGCGCGCGGCGCAACCGCTCGGCGTCCGCGCCGGTGCGCAGCGGCGGGTTCACCTTGTTGACCGGGTCGTACCCGGTCAACCGCTCGTCGGTCAGCAGCAGGTGGTGCGGGGTGACCTCGGCGCTGACCCGGGTGCCGCGTTCCTTCGCCCAGGCCAGCACGTCGGCGGTGCCCGCGGTCGACACGTGGCAGATGTGCAGCCGGGCCCCGGCGTGCAGGGCGAGCAGGCAGTCCCGCGCCACGATGGACTCCTCGGCGGAGGCGGGCCAACCCGCGTAACCGAGACGGGCGGCCTGCTCACCTTCGTGTGCCTGCGCGCCGACGGTGAGTCGCGGCTCCTCGGCGTGCTGCGCGATCACCGCGTCCAGCGCGATCGAGTACTCCAGCGCGCGGCGCATCAGCAGCGGGTCGTGCACGCACTTGCCGTCGTCCGAGAAGACCCGCACCCCGGCGGCGGAGGCGGCCATCGTGCCCAGCTCGGCGAGCTTCTCGCCGCCGAGGCCGACGGTGACCGCGCCGACCGGGTGCACGTCGACCAGCCCGGCCGCCTGGCCGAGGCGCCACACGTGCTCGACCACGACCGCGTTGTCGGCGACCGGGTCGGTGTTGGCCATGGCGAAGACCGCGGTGTACCCGCCGAGCGCGGCGGCGGCCGACCCGGTGGCGATGGTCTCGGTGTCCTCGCGGCCGGGTTCGCGCAGGTGGGTGTGCAGGTCGACGAAGCCAGGCAGAAGCACCTGACCAGCGGCTTCGACCACCTCGGCGCCCTCGGTCGCACTGGTTGAACCCGGTGCCCCGATCGCGGTGATCTCACCGTCGGCGAGCAGCACGTCGACCGGATCGCCTTCGCCGTAGAGCCGGACACCCTTCAGCAGGATCTCGGTGGTCATGCGGCGACTCCTTCTTCCTCACCCGCGAGCAGGTGGTACAGCACAGCCATGCGGACGTGGACCCCGTTGCGCACCTGCTCGGTGATCGCCGAGGCCGGCGAGTCGGCGACCGCCGAGGCGATCTCCATGCCGCGCAGCATCGGCCCCGGGTGCAGGACGACCGCGTGGTCCGACAGCAGCGCGAGGCGCTTCTCGTTCAACCCGTAGGCGATCGAGTACTCGCGCGCCGACGGGAAGAAACTCTGCCCCGGGCCCCCGCCTGTCATGCGTTCCGCCTGCACCCGCAGCATCATCACCGCGTCGGCCGCCGGCAGTTCCGCGTCCAACTGGTGCGACACCGTCACCGGCCAGCTTTCCACGCCGACCGGCAGCAGGGTCGGTGGTGCGACGAGCACCACCTCCGCCCCGAGCGCGGCGAGCAGGTGCACGTTGGACCGGGCGACCCGGCTGTGCACGACGTCACCCACGATGGCGACGCGGCGGCCGTCCAGCGAGCCGAGCCGGTCCCGCAGGGTGGCCGCGTCGAGCAGCGCCTGCGTCGGGTGCTCGTGCGTGCCGTCGCCCGCGTTGACCACCTTCGTGCCGGTCTCCCCCAGCCAGCCGGCCAGCCGGTGCGCGGCGCCGGAGGCGGGGTGGCGGATGATCACGCAGTCGGCCCCGGCCGCGGACAGGGTCAGCGCGGTGTCCCGCAGCGACTCCCCCTTGCCCACCGAGGAGCCGCCCGCCGAGACGTTCACCACGTCGGCGCTCATCCACTTGCCGGCGATCTCGAAGGAGACGCGGGTGCGGGTGGAGTTCTCGTAGAACAGCGTGATCACGGTGCGGCCGCGCAGCGTCGGCAGCTTGCGCACCTCGCGCCCGAGCAGGGTGCGCTTGAGCTCGTCGGCGGTGTCCAGGATGGACGTCGCCAGCTCCGGATCCAGCCCGTCGGTGGCGAGCAGATGCTTCACGATTTCCCTTCCTCGGCGGGCGCATCCGGTGCGCCCGGTTCGCCGCGCAGCAGCACCGCGTCGCGCCCGTCCACTTCGGACAACAGCACGGCGACCTCCTCGGCGCGCGACGTGGGCACGTTCTTGCCCACGTAGTCGGCGCGGATCGGCAGCTCGCGGTGGCCGCGGTCGACCAGTACCGCCAGCTGGACCGCGCGGGGGCGGCCGTGGTCGCGCAGGGCGTCGAGCGCGGCGCGGATGGTGCGGCCGGAGAACAGCACGTCGTCGACGAGCACCACCACCCGGTTGTCGATCCCGGTGGCCGGGAGCTGGGTCTGCTCCAGCGGGCGGGTCGGGCGGCGGCGGAGGTCGTCGCGGTAGAGGGTTACGTCGAGTGCGCCGATCGGCACGTCGACCCCGGAGAACTCGGTCACCCTGGCGGCGAGCCGGGCCGCGAGCGGTGTGCCCCGGGTGGGTATGCCCAGCAACACGGGCGGGGCCGAGTGGCCCGCACCGAGTGCGGTCTTCTCGATGACCTGATGGGCCATTCGAGCGATGGTGCGTGCGACGTCTCCGGCCGACAGGAGCTCGCGCTCACCGGCCGGATCCGTCACACCGCGCGGACGCGATGTCACGGTGGACCTCCTTCCCCGCCTCACTGGACGGGTCGTTAAAGGACGTCGATTCCCCAGGTAATCAGCGGAAATCGAGCACAGGGTAACAGGATCGACCACTCAGCCTTACGGGTGGTGTGCCCTGTTCGGACCACCCCCGCGCAATGATCTGCTTGACCTGGTGACGACAACGCGTAACCATTACTCTGAGTATTCGACTCAAGAAGTGCCCCTCCGGTCGTTCGGCCGGGCGGGGACGACGAAACGGAGAACCACCAGATGGGCGATTACGCCAAGGCGCTCGGGGCCAAGCTCCGCGGGATCCGCCAGCAGCAGGGTCTGTCCCTGCACGGGGTCGAGCAGAAGTCCGGCGGACGCTGGAAGGCGGTCGTCGTGGGTTCGTACGAGCGCGGCGACCGGGCCGTGACCGTGCAGAAGCTCGCCGAGCTGGCGGACTTCTACGGGGTACCGGTGGTCGAGCTGCTGCCCGAGGGCCGCGTTCCGTCTGGGGCGGAGCCGGCCACGAAGATCGTGATCAACCTGGAGCGGCTCCAGCAGCTGCCCGCGGAGAAGGTCGGGCCGCTGGCGCGGTACGCCGCCACCATTCAGAGCCAGCGCGGGGACTACAACGGCAAGGTGCTCTCCATCCGCACCGAGGACCTGCGCTCGCTCGCGATCATCTACGACATGACGCCCGGGGAGCTGACGGAGCAGTTGATCGACTGGGGAGTGCTGCCCCCGGAAGCACGGCCGTCCAAAGAGGACTGAGCCGTGCGGTCCGGCACGGCCGCACCGAGAACAGGCCGAAGGGGCCTTCGGCGACGAACCAGGGTTCGCCGGAGGCCCCTTCGGTGTGTCTGTGTTACTTCAGGCGTTATGTCCGTTACAGCACCGCGCGCAACCGGTCGGCGATCGTGCCGATCCGGCCGAGCACGCCGTTGACGAAGCGCGGCGAGTCGTCCGTGGACAGCTCCTTAGCGATGCCGACGGCCTCGTCGATCGCCACCGGGTCCGGCACGTCGGCGGCCCACAGCAGCTCGTAGACCCCCACCCGCAGTACCGCCAGGTCGACCGGCGGCATCCGGTCCAGCGACCAGCCCTGCGCGTGCTCGGCGAGCAGCTCGTCGATCTGCTCGCGCCGCGTGGTGACCCCCTCGACCAGCGAGACCGTGTAGTCGCTGATCGGATCCACCTCGGTCGAACCCACGCGACCGGCGAGCAGCGTCACCGCGTCGGAGTCCCGCTGGGCAGCCTCGTACAACATCTCGACGGCGCGTTTGCGCGAAGCCCGGCGGCCGATGGGGCCACCGCGCTTGGGCGAACCGGCTGAACTCAACTCGAAACCCGGCCGAGGTAGCGACCGTCGCGGGTGTCGACCTTGACCTTCTCACCCGTGGTCAGGAACAGCGGCACCTGGATCTCGGCGCCGGTCTCCAGCGTGGCCGGCTTGGTGCCGCCGGTGGAGCGGTCGCCCTGCAGGCCCGGGTCGGTGTGCTGGACCACCAGCTCGACCGAGGTGGGCAGCTCGACGTAGAGCGGGGTGTTCTCGTGGATGGCGACCTGGACCTCGGTGTTCTCCAGCAGGTAGTTCGCCCCGTCGCCGACGATCTCGCGCGCCACGTTGATCTGGTCGTAGGTGTCGCCGTCCATGAAGACGAAGTCGCTGCCGTCGTTGTACAGGTACGTCATCGTGCGGCGGTCCACCGTCGCGGTGTCGACCTTGGTGCCGGCGTTGAACGTCTTGTCCACGACCTTGCCGCTCAGGACGTGCTTGAGCGTGGTGCGCACGAAGGCGCCGCCCTTGCCCGGCTTGACGTGCTGGAAGTTCACGACCGACCACAGCTGTCCGTCGAGGTTGAGGACCAAGCCGTTCTTCAGGTCGTTGGTGGTGGCCACGGGTCTGGGATCTCCTGTGTCTGCTCGAAGCGGGCCGCGGTTTAGACGACCACGAGTTCCTTGGTGCTCAGGGTGAGGACCTCCCCCGTACCGTCACGGACGATCAGCGTGTCCTCGATGCGCACGCCACCGCGGCCGGCGAGGTACACGCCAGGCTCGACGGTGACCGCCATACCGGCGGACAGTGTACCGACCCCCGTGGTGGCCAGGCTGGGTGCCTCGTGCACCTGGAGGCCGACGCCGTGGCCGAGACCGTGCGAGAAGTGCTCGCCGTGCCCGGCCTGTTCGATCACCTCGCGGGCGGCCTTGTCCACCGCGGAGACCTCGGCGCCGGGCAGCACCGCGGCCAGCCCGGCGGCCTGCGCGCGGTGGACCAGCTCGTACAGCTCGCGCTGCCAGCTCGCCGGTTCACCCAGCACGACCGTCCGGGTCATGTCGGAGTGGTAGCCGTCGATGATCGCGCCGAAGTCCAGCTTGACGAAGTCGCCCTTGGCCAGCTGCCGGTCGGTCGGCCGGTGGTGCGGGATGGCCGAGTTCGGCCCCGCGGCGACGATCGATTCGAAGGAGGCGCCCGCCGACCCGTGGTCGAGCATGCGGTTCTCCAGCGCGCGGGCCACCTCGCGCTCGGTGCGGCCGACGCTGAGGTCGCCGTGCTCGATCAGGCCGCTCAGCGCGCGGTCGGCCGCGGCGCAGGCCATGCGCAGCGCCTCGATCTCGGCCTGGTCCTTGACCAGTCGCAGCCGCTCGACCAGGTTCGGCGAGCGGTGCAGCTCGATCCCCTCGGCGATCTTCTTGGTCGACTCGTACTGCTCCACGCTCACGTGCTGGCTCTCGAACCCGGTGCGGCCGTAGTCGCGCTGGTGCGACGCGGCGTGCCGGGCGAGCGCGGCGGCACTGGCGCGGTCGAGCACCCGCTGCAGGTCGGGGACCTGGACCTCGGACTGGGTGGTGTACCGGCCGTCCGTGCAGAACAGCGTGCGGTCCTCGGACTCGGCGTGCACGAGCAGCGCCGCGTTCGACCCGGTGAACCCGGTGAGGTAGCGGATGTTGAGCAGGTCGGTGACCAGGAGCGCGTCGAGCCCGGTCTCCCGGATCAGGGACCGGAGCGAGGCGCGGCGGGCGGCGTGGGTTTCAGGCACCGGGTCAGTTTATGACACAGTGTTCGGATGGCAGGCTGGGTTACGCGCGCACTGGTCCTCGCGGTGCTGCACGCGGTCGCGGCGGTGCTGCGGGCGAAGGCCGCGGTGTTCCGGCCGACCGATCTGGACACGCTGACCGTGGGCATCATCGCGCTGCTGGTCGGCGCCTCGGCGCTGTGGGCCGCGCTCGACGCGTGGCGAGGCATGCCCGACCGTGGCCGCACCTGGTTCATCGCCGCGCTGGTCGCGGGCCCGGTGTCGGGTGTGCTCGACGTGGCGGGCCGCGCGATGTTCGTCGACCGGACCGGCCTCGAGGCCCTCCCGGACGCGCTGACCGGCGGCGCCGCGTTCACCGCGTTGCTCATCCTCGTGCCCGCGTGGCTGGGCCTGTTCGCCGGCGAGCGGATCGGCCGTCGCGCTGGTGAGACCGCCGAGCCCGATCAGCCCAAGGCCAAGCCCGCCGGATAGGTGTTCCACCGCTCGTCGGTGATCGGCGTGATGGGCGAGGCGTTCAACTCGGCCACGCCGGGCGGGCGGACCGCCCACAGCTTGCCGTCGTCGAGCAGCAGGCCGGTGCCGCCGGTCGGGGCCTGCACGGCGGCCACGCCGGTGGTCAGGTTCGCGGCCACCGGGACCCGGTCCAGCCCGGGAACGCGGCGGTCGAGCAGCCGGACGGCGAGCAGGTCGGCTACCGTGCGGCGGTCAACCCGGACGACACTGCCGCCCGCGACCAGGTCCATCGTACGCACCGGCGAGGGCATCGCGAAACCGTCGAGCACGGTGAGCATGCGGTTCACGTCGCCGCAGCCGTCGATGCCGTGCAGGTCGATGCCGAAGTGCTTGAGGTGCGTGGGGGCGCCCGCCTCACCGATCATCGTCGCGCGCACCACGTCCAGCGGCACCCGGCCGCAGGGGTCCTCCACCGAGATGGGGGCGTGCCCGTCGGGCTGGCGCAACAGGCCGGGGCCCTCCTTCCACGGTCCTGGGATCAGCACCGGCGGGTAGGGCCGCAGGCTGAAGTTCCGGTCGAGGAAGGTGATCGTGGTGCCGTCCTGCGTCTCGTGGGCGACACCGAAGGATTCGAGGGCCTCGATCCACATCAGGTCCGCGCTGAAGGCGTCGACCAGGGAACGCGTGCGCGGCACCTGCGTGCTCGGCGCGGGTTCGAAGCCGCGCTCCCCCAGCGCCTCCACGGCGGTGGTGAACGCCGGGTCCTTCGAACGCACGATGAACTGGCCCGCGCCGTTCCAGCCGGCCGCGCGGCCGGTCGTGTCGGTGAACATGAGGTAGAACCAGCCGTCGAGGAAGACCACGGCGGGCTGGCCGGCGCCGTAGGTGTTCTCGCGCGCTGTGTCGCGGGCGGGGTTGAGGATCGGGTTGCCGCCGTTGGCCCTGGTCCAGTTGAGCCCGTCGGGGCTGGTGGCCATGCCGATGGAGTTGCCGAGCGCGTGGTCGCCCGCGGCGCCGGTGTAGTAGAGGTAGTAGACCCCGTCGACCTTGACCACCGAGGGGTCGCACGTGTGCACCCCGTCGAACGCGCCGGGGTTGCCGGACAGCACGGACTGCGCGGGCCCGCCGCCCGTCCCGGTGAACGGCCCGGCGATGCCCGCCGATTCCGCGTGCAGGATGTCGTCGCCCGGCGGGCGCGCGGCGGGGTACTGGCTGCACCACCACATCCGGGTGCGGTCCCCGTCCTGCATGACGGCGGGACCGTAGTTGTAGGGCGCCCCGATGCCACCGGCCGCGACCACCCCCGCCGACTGCCGACCCGCGTCCACCGAGGGCGACGCACCCGGCGGGATGACCGGCGGCGGCACGGGACTGCCGGGCGGCGGTGCCTCCCCGCCGACCACCGCTCCGGTACCGGCGCCCTCGGCCTGCGGCTGCGCCCGGCTCGGCGTGCACCCCGCGACCAGGGCGGCACCCAGCAGCCAGGTGAGCGTGCCTCGCACACGCGGGTACCTGCGGAACGTCAATCCTGCTCCCGAGCCGGTGGACACGATCGTGTCGACGGGCACGCGACACGGAAGTAACTACGACTCAGTGTACGGAGAGGTTCACCCGTTCGAGTGCGGACCTGGTGGAGTGGCGACGAGTTCCACTTCGAAGCCGTGAGCGTTTTCCAAGTACGCCGCGTAGTGCTGGTCACCACCCGCATGCGGATACCGGTCCGCGAACAGCGGTTTCCAGCCGTGCGCACCGGATTCCTCGAGCAACCGGTCGACCTGTCGGCGCGTGGAGACGTGCAACGCCAGGTGGTTCAGCCCCGGGTCACAGCGCCGGTGCTCCCGCGCGGTCAACGCGGGCGACTGCTCCACGACGAGGTAGGTCGCGCCGAGCTTCCAGCTCACGCCGTCCGGCCACCGTTGGAACTCGCGCCAGCCCAGTTCGCCCAGCAGCCAGCCGAAGCCGGCCTCCGCTTCGGCGAGGTCGGGCACCCAGAGTTCGATGTGGTGGACCTTGCCGTGCGTGCCCGGCAGCTTCACGTAGACGTGGTGTTCGGCGCCGTAAGCGGTCCTGCTGCCGATGTCCAGGAAGCCGAGGCGTTGCGCCAGTTTGACACTGGACACATTGGACTCCCGGATCAGCGCCCAGACGGCGGGCACCCCGAGTTCGCCGAGCCCGTAGTCCAGCAACCGCGCGGCGGCCTCGGTCGCCAGCCCGCTGCCGCCGTGCCGCGGTTCGATGAAGTAGCCGATTTCGGTGACGTCCCCCGGCAGTTCCCACGACGGCCGCAGGTGCGCGAGGCCGATCACCTCGCCGTCCCGTTCGAGCACCCAGTGCCCGAGCTCCGGCGGTCCGGCGTAAGACAGCCGACGTTCGACCATTTCGCGGCACTGCACGGGGTCGGACAGGTCCGCCTCGAAGAACCGGCTCATCGCCGGGTCCGCGAAGATCCGCAGCACCGCGTCGGTGTCGTCGCGGTTCAACCCGCGCAACGTGAGCCGCTCGGTGGTCAGCATCGGAACCATCGCATCCCCCCAGATGTCGTCCGCGGTGGAGTCAGCCCGCTTGCTCCGCGAGCCATCGTATGGCGAGCGCGTAACCGGGAACGCCGAAGCCCGCCATGACCCCGGTGGCGATGTCGGAGAGCACGCTGTGGTGGCGGAACTCCTCGCGGCGGTGCACGTTCGAGATGTGCAACTCGATCAACGGCGCCGTCAGCTGCGCGGCGGCATCGCGCACCGCGATCGAGTAGTGGGTCCAGGCCCCGGCGTTCAACACGACGGCCGCCCCGGCGTCCGCCGCCTCGTGCAGCCAGCCGACCATCTCGCCCTCGTGGTCGGTCTGGCGCACCTCGACCTCCACGCCCAGCGAACCGCCGGTCTCTTCACAGAGCCGCACCAGGTCGTCGTGGGTGGACGCGCCGTACACGCCGGGCTCCCGCTTGCCGAGCCGCCCGAGGTTCGGCCCGTTGAACACGAAGACCTTCACAGCAGCACGCTCCCGCCCCCGTTTTTGTCGGCGGCCACCGCCGAGTACGCCGCGGCGAGCAGCGACGGGTCGGGGCCCTCCAGCCGTCCGGGCTTCGCAAGTCCATCCAGCACGACGAACCGCAGCACACCGGACCGCGTCTTCTTGTCGGTGCGCATGCCTTCGAGCAACTGGGGCAGCGCGTCGGCGTCATAGGTCGTGGGCAACCCGAGCAACCGGAGCACCGCCGCGTGCCGGTCGGCCGTCGCGTCGTCCAGCCGCCCCGCGAGTCGCGCCAGTTCAGCCGCGAACACCAGGCCGACGCTCACCGCCGCACCGTGCCGCCAGCGGTACCGCTCGCGCCGCTCGATCGCGTGGCCGAGGGTGTGCCCGTAGTTCAGGATCTCGCGCAGGTCCGACTCGCGGAGGTCAGCGGACACGACATCCGCCTTCACCTGGATCGCACGCCGGACCAGCTCGCCGAGCACGTCGCCCTGCGTGTCCAGTGCCGCCGCCGGGCTCTGCTCGATCAGCTCGAGGATCCGTGGGTCGGCGATGAAACCGGCCTTGACCACCTCGGCCATCCCGGCGACCAGCTCGTTGGGCGGCAGCGTCTCCAGCGTCGCCAGGTCGACCAGCACGGCGGACGGCTCGTGGAACACCCCGACCAGATTCTTGCCGGCCTCGGTGTTGATCCCGGTCTTGCCGCCGACCGCCGCGTCCACCATGCCGAGCAGCGTGGTCGGCACGTTGACCAGGCGGACGCCCCGCATCCAGGTCGCCGCGACGAACCCGGCCAGGTCGGTCACCGCGCCCCCGCCGAGGCCGACCACCACGCCCCGCCGGTCCAGCCCGATGCGGCCGAGGACCTCCCAGCAGAACCCCGCCACCGAAAGCGCCTTGCCGTCTTCGGCGTCCGGGATCTCCACGCGGTGCGCGTCGAGCCCGGCCTCGTTCAGCTCCTCGCGGATGGCCTCGGCCGTCGTGGTGAGCGTGGGCGGGTGGATCAGCGCGATCTTCGACGCGTCGCGGACGGTCTCGGTGAGTTCACCGAGCAGGCCGCGGCCGACCACCACGTCGTAGGGCGTACCGGCCTTGACCTGGATACGGACCGGTTCGGACATCATGCTCCTCGTTCGTGCTGGGCGGCTTCGACGCCGCCGGCCTCCCGCAGCCGCTCCTCGATCGCGGAGACCACGGCGGCGGGGATCAGTTCATCGGTGTCGATCTCGACGGTGGCGACCTCGCGGTAAACCGGCAGTCGCGCCTCGAGCAGCGCCTTGTAGGTCGCGCGGGGGTTCACCCCGGCGAGCAGCGGTCGCGCGGACGAAACCCCGGTGCGGCGCACGCCCTCGGCCATGCCGACGTTCAGGAAGACCACGGTGTGCCCCACCAGCCGGCCGCGGGTCCGCTCCGACAGGACGGCTCCGCCACCCACCGCCAGCACCCCGTCGTGTTCAGCCAGTGCGACCGCCACCGCATCCTCTTCCAGCGCACGGAAAGCGGGCTCGCCGTCGTCGGTGAAGATCTCCGAGATGGACTTGCCCGCGCGGTCGACGATGTCGTCGTCGGTGTCCCGGAAGGTGACCTCGAGTTGCTGCGCCAGCAACCGCCCCACGGTGCTCTTGCCCGAACCCGGCGGCCCGACGACCACCGCGCGCGGACTCACCAGCGCTCCTCGAGCGCCCGCAGGTAGCCCTCCGCGTTCCGCTTGCTCTCCGCCAGCGAGTCGCCGCCGAACTTCTCCAGTGCGGCGTCGGCGAGCACCAGCGCCACCACGGATTCCAGCACGACGCCCGCGCGCGGCACCGCGCACACGTCCGACCGCTGGTGAATGGCCACAGCGGGTTCACCGGTTGTGACGTCCACAGTGGACAAAGCCTTCGGCACCGTGGAGATCGGCTTCATCGCGACGCGCACGCGGAGCGGCTCACCGTTGGTGATCCCGCCTTCAAGGCCACCGGCGCGGTTCGACCGGCGCGTCACGCCCACAGGACCGGAGCCACGGTCGATTTCGTCGTGTGCCTGGCTCCCCCACCGCTTGGCAGTCGTGAAGCCGTCACCGACCTCCACGCCCTTCATCGCCTGGACGCCCATCAACGCACCGGCCAGCCGCGCGTCGAGCCGGCGGTCCCAGTGCACGTGGGAGCCGAGGCCCGGCGGCAGCCCGTACGCGATCACCTCGATCACACCACCGACCGTGTCACCGGCCTTCCGCACGGCGTCCACCTCGGCGACCATCGCCTCGGTGCCCTCCGCGCTGAACGCCCGCACCGGGCTCTCGTCGATCGCGGCCAGGTCACCCGGACCGGGCAGCGGCCCGTCCGGCGCCTCGGCGCCACCGATCGACACGACGTGGCTGACGATCTCGACGCCGAGCAACTGCCGCAGGTATGCCCGTGCGACCGTGCCGAGCGCCGTGCGCGAAGCGGTCTCCCGCGCGCTGGCCCGCTCCAGCACGGGACGCGCCTCGGGGAAGTCGTACTTCTGCATGCCGGGCAGGTCGGCGTGGCCGGGCCGCGGCCGGGTCAGCGGCTCGTTGCGGGCCAGGCCTTCGAGTTCGGCCGGGTCCACCGGGTCGGCCGACATAACCTTTTCCCACTTGGGCCACTCGGCGTTCTCGATCTGCACGGCGACCGGGCCGCCCTGCGTGAGCCCGTGCCGCACCCCGCCGAGAAACTCGATGCGGTCCTTCTCGAAACCCATCCTGGGGCTCCGGCCGAACCCGAGCCGCCGGCGAGCCAGCTGTTCGGTCACGTCGGCGGTGGTGACCTCGACTCCGGCCACCATGCCCTCGAGCACGGCGGCCAAGGCGGGCCCGTGCGATTCACCTGCGGTCATCCAGCGCAACACGCCACGATCCTGTCACGTCCGCGGCATGTCCGGGCGCACACCCTCCACGCCGTGCCGGACCGGTGTTCACTGGCTGGGAAACAACGTGACCAGCGAGGTGGCGATCAGCAGCCCAGGACCGTGCGGAACACCATCTTCCCAGGTCGGCGAGCCGCGAATGCGCGCGAACACGCCTAAGACGGCGCTCACCACCGCGGCGATGACTACCACCGCGACCATCGCTGCCCAACCAGTCGCACCGAGAACCAGCCCGAGCGAGCCAGCCAGCTTGACGTCACCGGCGCCGAGTGCGTGCGGAATCACCCGATGGGTCACCGCGTGCAACCCACCGAACACGAGTCCACCGAGCAGCGCTCCCCACAGCAACTCCGCTCCACCTTCGATCGCGGCGAAGGCGAGCGCGGCCGCGAAGATCGGGTAAGCGCGCAGGGTCAGGGCGTCCGGCAGCCGCCGCTCCCGCAGGTCGACGACGGTCAACGGAACAGCGAAGGCGACCACCGCCAGCGGCACGGGCAGCCACCACCACGGCCCACCGAACCAGGCGACCAGAGACCACAGCAGGCCCACCGATACGACGGCGCCCCAGCCGGGCTGTCGCACCGGCGGAACAGTACGACGCAGCGCCCATCGACCGGCGAGCCCAGCGATGCAACCGGCGAGAGCGAGAAGAGGAAAGTGAATCCAAGGCACACGGTCAGGTTCCGGCGAGTTCCGCCGGGCTGGCAAACGAGGACGGGTGCCTACGGAACAAGTCCACGGCAAACCGACGCAAACGGGCCGTGGGCGTGGTCAGGGCTCCCAGCGCAGCAGGGGTTTGCCCGCCGTCGTGCGGATCTCCAGCGCGGCGATATCGGCGCGGTGCCACGTCGTGGCGACCGAGATCTGCGCCGTGTCGTCGGGAATGGCCCGCCAGCTGGCGAGTTCGTCGACCTGGCCTTCGCGGTTGACCGCGACCAGCAGGTAGTCCCCGACCTTGCCGCCCTCGTAGCTGCACTTCATGTCGACCCGGGATCCGCCGGGCACTTCCTTGACCTGTGCGACGGCTTCGACCGGGAACTCGCCGAGCGCGACCATCGCGGTGCCCGGTTCTTCCTGCGCGGTCAGCGGGAAGGCCACCACGACGACCAGCGCGGCCGCCGCGGCGAGAGCACCGGCGGTCGTCCAGCGACGACGCAACCGGATCCGCCGCACGCGTCGCATCAGCGACGACCGCAGGCCGCGAGGTTCGTGCGCGACCGGGTCCAGCGCGTCGGCCGGCACCTGCGAGAGCAATCCTGGCAGCCCCGCCAGTTCACGCACGGCGCGGGCGCATTCGCGGCACACCTCCAGGTGCGCTTCGAACGCGTAACGGTCCTCCGGGGTGAGCGCGCCGAGCACGTAGGCCGCGTCGTAGGACGCGAAGGGGTCATCAGTCATCGCACGACCCCCTTCTCCTCCAGCGCCATCTTCAACGCCCTGAGCGCATAATGCGTCCTCGACTTCACGGTGCCTTCGGCGACCCCCAGCCGCCTGGCCGCGTCGGCGACCGAGTAGCCCTGGAAGAAGCAGAGCACGAGCACTTCGCGGTGCCGGTCGGACAACTGGCCGAGCGCCTCCGCCACCAGCCAGCCCTGCAACGCGCGTTCGGTGTCGTCGGGTACGGGCTGCTCCGGGGGTGCGTCGGTGGTGACTTCGGAACGGGTGGCCGCCGAGCGCCAGTCGTCGATCGCGATCCGGCGGGCCACGGTGAACAACCAGGCACGCGCCGAGCCCTGGGACTGGTCGAGCACCCGCGGGTGCTTCCAGGCCCGCAACAGTGTTTCCTGCACGACGTCCTCTGCACGGGCGGTGTTGCCGCCGGTCAGGCTCAGTGCGTAGGACCAGAGCGCCGCCGCGTGGTCGGAGTGCAGCGCGCGCATCAGTTCGTCTTCCGGCGCGTCCTTCACACCCGGGCGCCATCCCGGTCGCGCACCGCGATCGCCACGAGGCCGAACAGCAGGCAGGCGCCCTCGGCGATGGCCGCCCACACCTGCGACGAGCCCCAGTACAGCTCGTTCTTCATGCCGAACAGCCCGACGGTCACCGAGAGGAAGAACGCCGCCAGGGTCACCGCACCGAACCCGGCCGCGGCGAGCAGCGGCAGCCAGTGGTGCCAGAACAACACGGCGAGCGCCAGCACGACCCCGGCGACCACGTTGACCATGAACAGCGGGCCGATCACGTCGATATCGCGGTACCCCAGCTGCCAGAGGTCGAAGTGGATCCACGCGGAGCCCAGCAACCCCGCGACCACCACCAACCGTAACGCCCATGTGACCATGGCCGACTCCCTGCGCGCGTGTGGAAGGACACTACTTCCACCACACGGGCGCGGCACCCCGTTGGTTCAGTCGGCGGACCGATTTTGAACCGAATCGGTACCTACGTCGTGTCACAGGGCATGACTGCCGAACAACACACCCGCCGCACCGTACTGGTCACCGGAGCCGCCGTCGCCGGCGTGGCCGCTGGAACAGCCGCGCTCTCGGCCTGCGGAACGGACGATTCCCCGCCCGCCGCCGCGGGTGGCGGCTCGCTCGTGGCACTGGCCGACATCCCGGTCGGCGAAGCGAAAGCCGTCAAATCAGGTGACCAGGAAATCATCGTCGCGCGGCCGACCGACGCGACCGCGGTCGCGTTCAGCGCCGTGTGCACCCACCAGGGCTGCGCGGTCAAGGCCGAGGGCAAGGACCTCACCTGCCCGTGCCACGGCTCGGTGTTCGACGCCCTCACCGGCCAGGTTCGGCAGGGCCCTGCGGAGACCCCGCTCCCCGCGGTGGCGGTGAAGGTGGAGAACGGCCAGGTGCTCAGCGCCTGAGCCGAGCGGCCCCGGGAGTCCTGAGCCCAGCTCCCGGGGCCGTCCCGACCGTTCAGTCGTTCCAGGTGAACAGGGCGTCGCCCTCGGTGACCTCGGCGCCGGTGGTCACCGCTGAGAGCGCCTCCGCCGGTGCGTCCAGTGCGACCACCGGCACCACGGCCGAGTAGCCGGCGGCCACGACCGCCTCCGGGTCCCAGCTGATCAGCGGCTGGCCCGCGCGCACGGACTCGCCCTTGACCACGTGCAGGGTGAAGCCCTCGCCCTTCTGCTGCACCGTGTCGATGCCCAGGTGGACCAGCACCCCGCGACCGCCTTCGGTGGCCACGACGAACGCGTGCGGGTGCAGCGTCACAACCGTGCCATCGACCGGCGAGACCGCGTCCGCGCGACCGCCGGAGGGCTGCACCGCGATCCCCGGGCCCACCATCGCCTGCGCGAAGACCTGGTCGGGCACCTCGCTCATCGGCACCGTGCGCCCGGGCACCGGGCTCAGGATCTCCAAGCTCACATCAGGTCCTGGATGTCGCTGGCGATCGTGTCCGCCTCCGGGCCCACGATGACCTGCACCACCGAGCCCACCTTCACCACGCCCATCGCGCCGGCCTTCTTCAGCGCCGCCTCGTCGATGACCGAGCCGTCCTCCAGCTCGCAGCGAAGGCGGGTGATGCAGCCCTCGATCTCGATCACGTTGTCCGCGCCGCCGAGCGCCGCGAGGATCTTTTCCGGCCTGTCGTCCGCCACCGGTGACCTCCTGAAATCCGGGCCTGGCGCATTCGCGCCAGGCACAACTACGCCGATCGCCGGTACCGGTGCCGATCACGAGCACGAACTCGTAACGGCTGTTGACACCCGATCAGTCAGCGGAGCATTCTGCCCCATCAATGAATGGTCTAGACCGGAACGTACCAATCTTCGCGGCCCGGTGCGAGCACCAGGGTCACGAAGTCGGCGGAAGGAGGTGGAGGAGATGAGCGCGGCCGCGTTCCCCTCCCGGCCCGACCGCGTCGTGGACGGTCCGACTCCGAAACACGCTCAGCTGCGGGAGATCCTGCGGCACGCGGTCGAACGGGAGCTGCCACCCGGCTCTCCCATCCCCTCCGAGCGCGAGCTCGCGGAGCGCTACCAGGTTTCGCGGCTCACGGTCCGGTCGGCGATCGGCAAGCTGGTCGAGGAAGGGCTGCTGTCCAGGGTGCGCGGCAAGGGCACGTTCACCGCCAGCCGCCGGATGGAGTTGCAGCTCTACCTGATGTCGTTCACCGACGACATGCGCCGCCGGGGCCTCGAACCGACCACCGAGGTACTCGGCACCACCACCGAGGTCCCGCCCGCGGCGACCGCGAACGCGCTCGGTCTCCCCGAGGGCGCCGCTGCACTGCGGCTCAAGCGGCTACGCCGCGCCGACGGGATACCGCTGGCCGTGGAACGCGGCTGGTACCACCCCGTCAAGGTGGCGGGGTTGTTCGAACTGGACCTCACCCGGTCGCTGTACGCGCAGCTGGCCGAGCAAGACATCCGCCTCGACCACGCCTGGCAAACCGTCTGGGCCGAGTCGGCGGACAAGGAAACCGCACGGCTGCTCGGTATCCGTACCGGCAGTCCGCTGCTCGTCTTCCGCCGCGTCTCCAGCATGGCCGGAGCACCGGTGGAGGACATGACTTCCTGGTACCGGGGAGATCACTACCAGGTGACTATGCAGTTGGACCGGAGTTCCCCGGATTCCGGTAACCCCGCCAAACATGGAGGTACCCGATGAGCGCCACCACAACGGGGGCGAAGGGTAGGGGGCTGGCCGGTCTGCAGCGGTTCGGCCGCAGCCTGATGCTCCCGATCGCGACCCTGCCGGCCGCCGGCCTGTTGCTGCGGCTGGGCCAGGACGACCTGCTCGGCAAGGACGGTCTCGGCTGGGACAAGGTCGCCGCCGTGCTCAGCGCCGCCGGGGGTGGCCTGCTGGACTGGCTGCCGCTGCTGTTCGCCGTGGGCATCGCGGTCGGTTTCGCCCGCAAGGGTGACGGTTCCACCGGCGTCGCCGCAGTCGTCGGCTTCGTCGTGTTCAACAAGGTCGTCCAGGTGTTCGCCCCGATCAACGAGATGGAGGGCTTCAAGGAGGGCTGGTTCCTCGCACCGGTCAAGTGGCCCTACTCGGTGCTTTCGGGTGTGATCGTCGGCCTGGTCACCGCGGTGCTGTGGCAGCGGTTCCACCGCATCAAGCTGCCCACCTACCTGGCCTTCTTCGGTGGCCGCCGGTTCGTGCCGATCATCAACTCGCTGGCCCTGCTGGTGCTCGGCGTGATCTTCGGCCTGATCTTCCCGGTCATCGACGCCGGCATGCAGAACCTCGGCGAGGCGGTCACCAGCAGCGACGTGGTCGGTGGCGGCATCTACGGCCTGCTCAACCGCCTGCTCATCCCGATCGGCCTGCACCAGCTGATCAACGTGCCGGTGTGGTTCATCTTCGACGGTGGTGACCTGACCAAGTTCCTCGACGGCGACCCGACCGCGGGCGCGTTCATGACCGGCTTCTTCCCGATCTTCATGTTCGCCCTGCCCGCCGCCGCGCTGGCGATCTGGCAGACCGCGAAGCCGTCGCAGAAGAAGGTCGTCGGCGGTGTGATGGTGGCCGCGGCGTTCACCTCGTTCCTCACCGGTGTGACCGAGCCGATCGAGTTCGCGTTCATGTTCGTGGCCTGGCCGCTGTACCTGATCCACGCGGTCCTGACCGGTATCTCGCTGGCCCTGGTCAACGCGCTGGACATCCACCTCGGGTTCTCGTTCTCGGCGGGTGCCATCGACTTCGCGCTGAACTCGACGCACCCGGCGGCGAGCTCGAACGTCTGGCTGCTCATCCCGATCGGCCTGGTCTACGCCCTGATCTACTACTTCCTGTTCCGGTTCGTCATCATCAAGTGGAACCTGCGCACCCCCGGACGTGAGGAAGACGACTCGATCGAGGCCGATCTCGACGCCACGGCCGCGAAGTAAGCGCACCACGATAACCAAGCACCACAAGGAAAGGACGGCTCAATGCCGGAGCGACGTGTCAAGGTGGCGAGCAAGGTGGGCCTGCACGCCCGGCCGGCCGCGCTGGTCGCCAAGGCCGCGGCGGCCCAGCCGGTGGCGGTCAGCATCGCCAAGGACGGCGGCACGCCCGTCGCCGCGGGCAGCGTGCTCAGCCTCATGACGCTGGGCGCCGCCCATGGCGACGAAGTGATCATCACGGCCGAAGGAGACGGCGCGGAAGCCGCGATCGAAGCAGTGGCCGAGCTGATCGAGAGCGACCTGGACGCGTAGCGACAGAGCCGAAAAGCCGCCCCGGGGCAAGTCCTCTGGGGCGGCTTTTCCTATTCAGGGTCAACCCGGAAGACAGCATTCTCACCACTACCACGGCGCTCGACGGCAGTGGCCCGCCGCCGTGCCGCGGCCCTCACCATTCTGCGCGAACGGGCCGTTCACCCACTTATTTTTTCGCCGCTTCCAACCTCCAGCAACATCAACATCGAGCCCCTGACCAGGCATTTCGCCAGAATTTCTGGTCGACGACAGGCCTCCGGCGCGTCACCGTAACCGCCACCCCCGACAGTTCCGCAGCACTGACAGAGGCTCACGATCGTGTGCTTCGAAACGTCGGACATCGCGGTTACCGTCGAGCCATGGAAACCACAACCACGAAGCCCACCGAGCTTCACCGCATCGTCGTCGAACTGCAGCAGAACGAGAAGGAGGTAGCGCGGCTCCACGCACGGAGAATGAAGTTGGTCGCGGAGTTCTGCCGAAGATCCGAGGCGAGACGGGGCCTCCCCGAGCAGATCGCCATGGCCCTGTCGATGACCAAGCACCGGGCCGCCGCCACCATCACAGCTGCCGAAAAGCTGACCGCGCACATGCCCAAGACCTTCGCGTTGCTGGAGAAGGGCAGCATCCCCTTGACCGTGGCCGAGCGCGTTCGGGACGCGACCTCCTGGCTCCCCGACAGCAAGTTGGCCGAAGTCGACAGCCTGCTGGAGAACACCCTCGAGGGTCGCAACCCGACACAGGCCAGGAGGATCACGACCCGGACGGTCGCCAAAGTCGACCAGGAGGGCCATGCCGATCGAGCCAAGGGCAGCCGCAGAGGCCGCCAAGTGCGCCTCCGTCACGGTGATGCGGGGACTGCTTCTCTTGCGGTGACGTCCGCCCCGATCGAGCACGCCCTCGCCGCGTACGCCAACGTCGACCAGCTCGCCCGGCGGCTGAAGACCGCCGACGAGACGCGCACGCTGGACCAGCTCCGCGCCGACACGATGCTGGACCTGCTGATGGGCAAGCAGTTCGGTGGCGAGGTCCGGACCCACTGCTATCTCTACCTGGACGCGACCACGTACGCCGGGCTGAACAACAGGCCCGCAGAGTTGGCCGGGCACGGCCTCATCCCCGCGTGGCTCGCTAAGGAAATGTGCAGCGGGCGGAACACCGTGTTTCAGCGGATCATCACCGAACCGCAGAGCGGGCAGGTCACCGAACTGGGCGAGGCCAAGCACAGCAGCACGGGCAACGTCACCGAACTCGTCCGGGTACGCGACCGGGAGTGCCGTCGGCCCGGGTGCACCAAGCCGGCCAAACTGACCGAACTCGAGCTGTGCGAGCACCACGACGGCCGGACCGAGAGCGCGCACATCGGCACCTGCGCGGCCGACCACAAGCTCCCAGCCATTCGAGGCTGGCATCACACCCTCGAAGCGGACGGCTCGCTCACCGTCACCACGCCCAGCGGCGAGACTTACACCAGCAGGCCAGAGCCGCTGCACGAACCACGCTCCATTCAGGACGACTCCTCAGCAGGCACGGACCATCAAGGCCACACCTACTGCCGCTGCGCGTGACAGCGGACACGCCAGAGTCACATTGCTCACCTTGCACACCGCCGACGCCAATGCGCGCCAACAAAACGAAAACCGCCGTTGGCAAAAGTGTGCGCCAGATGCACAAATCCCGTTGAAGGCCGACGAGCAACGGTGTCGAAAATGGCGCAAACAACCGCGCGCGATACTCAATCTGACCGCCGCCTGAACGCTCAGCGGACAGGTTGAACGATTTCGACACCAGCACGCACCCGATTCGCGGCGTGACCCTGCGACAGATGGAGGCACCAGAAGCAGCCGATAGCACCAGGCACGCCAGTTCGCCGAACAACCTGCGTTCATTCGGTGGATGTACCCGCACAAGAGTCGGGCGGACACTGAGAGCGAGAGCTGGCAATGTTGCCATGCCCGCTGCACTAGTCCCGCCTCGCGGGCGACCCCAAAGGCCAGAAGGGAGACCAACCACGGCAAGGTAACAAACCCCGCATGCGCCCGACGCCACTCGGCTGCATGACGCCACCGCAGCCTTCGCACAGTGAGCCAACTGCACGAAAGTTCGGCGACCAATTGGCGCAAGACGCCAGGCGTCATGATGCGAAGGATGCCATTAATTCCTGAGCCTCCCACCAATACGGACGAACGGCTTATTCGCTTGTGCAACTTCAATCAGGTGTTGATAACACAGTTGGCACGGGACAAGTAACGCACTACAATCAAGCCCAGTCGGCGGACAACCACTTTATTCAGTTCCCGCCCTCACGCCACGCGAAATTCATTCTTCGCGGTCACCTGAGTACTTTCGGAGATTATTGTTGCGACTTCAGGGCCATCGCGAGCCCCAAGTGACGTCGTCTCCGCCGGAAGGAGCGTTCGTGTCCTCGTGCAAAGTGGCCGACGGTCAGCCACATCTGCCTCCGGCCCGCGACCGAAGGCAAGCGGCCTGTCCGAAGGAACTCAGTGTCTACAACCTCATCCTCCGCCCCACCGCGGCTCGGGAGCAATTGACCGCGCTGACCGAACGTGCAGCGGTGCACTGGGACCCCTACGTGTCCGCCTGGTTGATTTGCGGCACGGCCGAAGCTTCCTTGGTGCTTACGGATGAACGGTTCTCGTCAAAACGGCTCAACGTCAACGGTGACACAGTACCCTCGCCCGACACTACGGAATCCACTATGGACGCGATGGTGTCTCGGATGATGCTCCTGAAGGATGGGGCCGAACACCTGCGGTTGAAGAAGGTCGCCCGGGCCGTCCTCACTCCACAACGGATCCAGGCACTCGAACCATCGATGCGCGAACTCGCCGCCGAACTGCTGCCGCTCGACAAGCCGGGTGATCTCGACTTCGTGGAACACGTAGCGAAGGAGTTTCCGTTGCGGGTGCTCGGCGAACTGCTCGGCATCGACGAGTCCGACCTGGACATGGTGCTCGCCGGGTCGGACGCGATCACGGCCATTGTCAGCGGACTGGACCACACGATCGATCCAGAGATCCACCGCAGAGCGCGCACCTTGTACGAATACGCCTTTCGACTCGTCCGCGAACGCCGGGAAAATCCTGGCGACGATGGCATCAGCGCGCTCGTGCGCGCCGCCGACGACGAAGGCCTCGCCGACGCGGATATCGCCGCCAATCTGGTCATGCTGATCGCGTCAGGCCATCAGACCATGCCCGGTTTCCTCTCGATCTCCCTGCACAGCGCCCTGACCTCCGACGCATCTGCGTTGGAACTACCCGGCGCGCTGGCCAACGTCACACCGTCTCGTTTCGTCGGCAGGGTTGCGACGGCAGACATCGACGTGGGCGGATGCCGGATTCGCGCTGGTGACAAGGTGCTCGTTCTCCTCGCCGCGGCGAACTGGCACAGGGGCTCGGCCGACCGAGGGCAACGCCACCTGGCGTTCGGCTACGGCCGGCATCGCTGTGCGGGCGCCGCGATGGCCGAACTCGAAGGGGCTGTGATGTTCGAGCGAATGACCGAAGCCATGCGGGCAGGTGTCCGACTGGCCGACGCCGGTGTCGAGTGGAATAACGACGCGAACTTGCCTTCTCTCACCAAGTTACCCATCCGGCTCGGCAAGACATCCAAGGCTTCGACACCGCTGTCCGATCGGTGAGTGTTGTGCGCATTGGGATAGTGGGCGCTGGGGCCACGGGAACAAGCGTGCTGGACATACTGGTACGAGATCTTGGCCAAGTCGCTCCCCGAGCACAGGAGCACGAAGTCACGGTCTTCGACCCGACCATGCGGTTCGGACCGGGCCGGGCTTATCTTCCGGGAAGCGAGAAGGCCCTGCTCAACCTGCCGGCCCGGATGATGTCCGTGCGCCCCGGCGATCCCGGGCATTTTGTTGACTGGCTGGCTGAACGTGGCCGCGGGCCCGTGACCGGCGGGGAGTTCTTGAGTCGGAGCATCTACGCGCGCTACTTGGAAGACGTCGTCGCTGCTGCGGTGTCGACGGGGCGCCACAGCAACGTTCGGGTCAGGTTGGTGGGCGACCGTGCCTCCGCGATCAGCCGTGCAACCGACGCGTTCGCCGTACACACCGCAGCTGACGAGCATCACTGTTTCGACGCCATCTTCTTGTGCCCGGGCACCACTGAACCGGTCGACACCTATGGTCTTACCGGTAGGCCTGGCTTTGTCGTCGATCCATACCCGCTCCGCGAAACGGTGTCACGAATCGGAAGTGGACAGACGGTGGCCGTGCTGGGCACCGGCCTTACCGCCATCGATTTTGTCCTCGAACTGGCAGGTTCGGGCCATCAAGGACAGATACTGGCCGTCTCGCGCAGCGGATACCTGCCCAGTGTTCGTTACCCAGGGCCGGGGCCCAATCTGCTCGCGACGAGCGACGACACCGTCCTCACTCTCGCCAAGGAGCGCGGCTACCTGTCCTTACTGGACATCTACCGGGTGCTGCGAGCCGAGTTCCGCGAGCGCAACGTCCCGATGTCCGATCTGTGGCACGAACTGCGCAGCCACGAAGATCCAGCAGCCCGCTTTCTCCGCCATGTCGACGAGGCCCGCGGCGGCAGTCCATGGCACCTGGTGCTCATAGCCGTCGCGCGGTATCTCGTCGACAAGGCATGGCATCTCTTCGACGACGCCACCAAAGCAGCTCTCATCCACCAGTGGCACGGCGTCTGCGCTCGCTTGTGCGCCCCCATGCCTCAGGAGTCGGCTGTTGAACTGGCGAGACTGTTGCGCGCTGGTCAACTTCAGCTCGTCGGCGGGGTTGAAATGGTCACCGCCAACGAGCACGGGTTTCTGATTGACACGACGTCGAGCTGGCATGTGGCTGACTGCGTCGTCAACTCGGTTCGACCGCGTGTGCCAGTAGTTCCGCGCCGGGCGCGGCAGTTGATCGGGTCGATGGTTCGCGACGGGTTGGCCGTGCCCCACCCGTTCGGCGGGATACGCATCGACACCGACACCGGCCTGGTGCAGGACGCCACCGGATCCGCCGTCCCCGGTTTGTACGCCCTGGGCGAGCTGACGGTCGGCGAACGTTACGTGGAGACGACCATTCTCGGCGCCATCACCCGGCGCGCAGCACAAGCGGTGAAACACCTCATCGACCGTGATCCGGCCCTGAGACAGGAGCGACCATGAACTCGTGCGTCGGCGTAGCCGACCGGACCGTAGGCGACCTCATCGAACGGCGGGCCCGCGCGCAGGGTGACCGTCCGTGCGTGTCCGCGGTGGACGGTGACCTCAGCTATGCCCAGTTCGGGGCGTTGGTCGAGACGATCGCCGCTCAGTTGACCCGGCGGAACCTCGTTCGCGGAGAGCTTGTCGCGGTCGCGATACCGCGCTCGGCGCTGACCGTCGCGGCCGCACTCGCGGTGTGGCGTGCCGGCGGCGCGTTCCTGCTGATTGAACCGACGTTGCCGGAGTTGCGCCGCAGCGAACTGATTCGTGACGCGGGCGTTCGACTCGTGGTGTCTCCCCCAGAACGATCCGGGGTTCTCGGTGGCGCGGTGGAGATCACCGAGAACGGTGAATGGCGCTGCCCCGCCGAGGTCGTCGAGCCAGCGGAACTGGCCTACGTCGTCTACACCTCCGGGTCCACCGGCAAGCCCAAGGGAGTCCTCGGCCGTCATTCTTCGTTGCTGTCGGTGGTTCGCACGGGCGAGCGGCATTTCAAGGTGCGCGCGTACGACCGGGTGGCCATGCTCGCGCCGCAACATGTCGAAGCGGCGTTCTTCGAGATGTTCGCGACGCTGGCGCTCGGTGCGCACCTCTGCATTCCCACCGAACAGCAGCGAGTACCCGGTCCCGAGCTGGATCGATTCCTGCAGCAAGAGCGGGTGAGCGTGCTGGTCGCGACGCCGTCGCGGTTGCGCGAGATGAACCCCGACCTCTTCCCCGCGCTTCGGGTCGTGATCTGCGGGGGTGAGGACCTGCCCCCGGATGTCGCCCAGCGCTGGGCTTTCGGGCGCACGCTCGTCAACAGCTACGGCGTGTCGGAAGCGACGATCGCCAGCACCTACATCGAGATCGATCCGGATAAGGCCCGGCGGATCCCGATCGGCCGGACGTGCGACGGCAGTGAGATCGTCGTGCTGGACGACGAGTTGCGCCCGGTTCCCGACGGCACTCCCGGCGAACTGTTCATCGGCGGCGACGGCGTGGCGCTGGGCTACCTGGGACGACCGGAGCTGACCGCGGAGCGATTCGTCGACGTCGGTGGCCAGCGCATGTATCGCACCGGCGACCGTGGGGTGCGCGAGGCGGACGGCCTGCTCTACTTCCTCGGCCGCAACGACGACCAGGTGCAGATCGGTGGCTTCCGGGTTGAACTCGGCGAGGTCCGCGCCGTGCTGCGGGAGCACCCCGCGGTCCGCGACTGCGCGGTGCGCGAGGACGCCGGGAGGCTGGTGGCCCACGTCGTGGGCGACGCGAATCTCGATGTCGCGCTCATTCGACGCTGGTTGGCCGAGCGGCTTCCTTCGTACATGGTTCCGGCCTTATTCATCCCGGTCGACGACCTGCCGTTGACTTCGTGGGGCAAAGTCGATCCCACCGCGCTGACCCTGCCCACCCAGTTCAACGAGCGAAACGGCGACGGTGAAAGCCTCAGCGAAACGCAGGCCGCGCTCGGTGAGATCGCTGCCGACCTGCTCGGCCTGGAACGGTTCGACTCGGCTGACCTGCGTGCGGACCTCTTCCTGCTGGGGATGACGTCGTCGCTGATCACCCGCTTCGTGCGCCGGGTCGCCGTCGATCTTGGTACCGAGTTGAGCCCGGTGGACGTGTTCGAGCGTCCGACGGTGGCCGAACTGGCCGGAGTCGTCGACGGGAACGAGGCGGGCTGATGGCACCCGGTGCGGAAGGGCCGTGGTTCCCCCAGGTCGACCGAAGGCAGCGGCCAGCGGTCCGGCTGGTCTGCCTCGGTGCCGCCGGCACGGGAGCCTCCCAGTTCGGTGCGTGGTCAGAAGCGCTGCCCGAGTCGATCGAGGTCTGGCCGGTGCTGCTGCCTGGACGCGAGCGCCGGATTCGGGAGGAACCGCTGCGGCGGATCGACCTGATCGCCGACGAACTGCTCGCGGAGCTGGTTCGGCTGGTTGAACCAGGTGGACCGCCATGGGCCTTCCTCGGGCACAGCTTCGGGGCGCTGGTCGCCTACGAAACGGCGCGGAGGCTACTGGACTCCACGGACCTGGCCGTGGAGGGGCTTGTCGCGTGCTCGATGCCTGCGCCGCATGTGCAGGCCGATCGGCTGCCGGTAGCCACCGACGACGATGCCGCCCTGCTCGACTGGGTCAGGACGTCCGGTGGCGTGGACGACGTGCTGCTCGGCGACGCGCGCTTCGCCCGTTGGCTGGCCGCCGACCTGCGAGCGACATTGGACTGCCGCCGGTCGTACCGGTTGGACCGGCCGGTGAAGCTCGACTGCCCGGTGCTGGTCGCCTCCGGTGCGGATGATCCGGAGGTCGTTCCGGACGACCTCGACGAGTGGCGGTACTGCACAACGGCCACCTTCGAACGGATCACCGTCGGGCGGGGGCACTACTTCCTGCGAAGCCATCAGGACGCGCTGCTGGAGCTGGTCCACGACCGGCTCACGCGGTGGCGCTCCGCGCGATCCAGCAGTTCCTGAAGGGAGCCGTGCCATGACGCGAGAAGGATCCCGTCCCCCGGTCGCACCGGGTGGACGGCCTGTGGTCGGGCATGCGCTGCGGCTGTTCCGGCGGCCTCTCGAATTCGTCGATCGGCAGCGGGCCTGCGGCAACGTGGTGTCGTTCCGCCTCGGCCGCGAGCCCGCGTTCCTGGTGAACAGCCCCGCCACGGTGCGCGAACTGCTCGTCGAGCACAACCAGGTGACCAAGAACGGGGTGCTCTTCGAGAAGCTCAAAGTGCTCGGCGGGGACGGGATCGGCAGTTCCTGGGGCGAACCGCACCGGCAACGGCGTCGGATGCTCGCGCCGCTGTTCACCCAGGAGCGCGTCACGGGGTACGCGAGCACGATGCGCGCGGCGGCCGAGGAGCAGACGTCGAACTGGGTGGACGGCGCGCCGCTCGAACTGGGCCGCGAGTTGAACGAGATCGCCGCCGCGATCCTGGTCCGGTGCATGTTCTCGTCCGACGCGGGCAGCGAGACCGCTCGGGAGGCCGCTCGCTGGTTGCCGGTCGTGTTCCGTGGCGTGGGCAAGCGGGCCTACGCGCCAACCGGCCTGTTGTACGCGCTGCCCACGCGGTCCAACCGGTTGTACACGGAGGCGGGCAAGCGCGTGCACGCGCTGATCGACGAGGTCATCGCGGTCTACCGACGAGAGGGCACGGCAGGCCGGGACATGCTGTCGGCGCTGCTCAAGGCCCGCGACCCCGAGACCGGCGAGACGCTCACCGACCAGCAGGTGCACGACGAGGTCATGACCATGTTCTTCGTCGGCACCGAGGTCTCGTCGGCGGCGCTGGGCTGGCTGTTCCTCCAGTTGGACCGGCACCCGAACATCGCCGACCAGGTGTACCGCGAACTCGACGACGTGCTCGGCGACCGGCCCGTCGAGTTCGACGACCTGCCGAAACTCGAGTACGTCGCGCGGGTGGTCCACGAGACGCTGCGCCTGTACCCACCGGGCTGGTTGTTTCCGCGCATCCCGACGGTCGACATCGAGGTGGGCGGCTACGCGATCCCGGCCGGCGCGAACGTGTTCTACAGCCCGTACGTGCTGCATCGCGATCCCCGGCTGTTCCCCGACCCGGACCGCTTCGACCCCGACCGGTGGTTGCCCGAGCGGACCGGGCGCGTGCCGCGCGGGGCGTTCATCCCGTACGGCGAGGGCGTGCGGGTGTGCATGGGCGGCTCGTTCGCGGCGGCGGAGATGCTGATCGTGCTCGCGGTGGTCCTCCGGCACTGGCGGCTGCCGCTGCGGCCGGGCGCGCGCGTTCGACCCGTCGCGTCGACCACGCTGCACCCCGACCACTTGCCGGTGGTGGCGCGCCGGCGCTGACTCAGCGTTTGCGCGCCACGACGGCGTAGTGGCCGGAGCGCTCGGGATCGGCGGCGGGCGGGCCGCCCAGTTCCGGGCGCCACTTCGCGGTGAGCACGACGCCCGGCACCACCGGCTCCAGGGCGCCCAGCAATCCGGTTATCTGCTCGGCGGACCGCAGCGTGATCGGCGCCGCGGTTTCGGCGAAATACTCCACCGCGGCCGCCATTTCCTCCTCCATGTTCCGCGAGGTGAAATGGGTCATCGCGAGCAGACTTCCTGGGGCCACCGCATCCGCATATCTCGCAATCAGGCCTGCCGGATTACCGGAATCCGGAATGTACTGGACGACGCCGAGCAGAAAGAGCGCGATCGGGCGGCCGAAATCGAGCAGTGCGCGGGTCTCCGGGTGCGACACGACCGCCTCGGCGTCGCGGAGGTCGGCGCGCAGGACGGTCGCGTGCGGGTTGTCCGCCAGCAGGACCTCGCTGTGCGCCACCGCGATCGGGTCGTGGTCCACGTAGACCACGCGGCTCTCCCGGTTCGACTCCTGGGCGATTTCGTGCACGTTTCCCGAGGCCGGGATGCCGGAGCCGAGGTCGAGGAACTGGTGCACGCCGGACTCGACGCAGAAGCGGACCGCGCGCCGGAGGAAATGCCGGTTGAGCCTGGCCATCTCGCGAAACGGTCCCACCTTGGCGATGCGTTCGGCCAGCGCGCGGTCCTCCGGGAAGTTCAGGGAACCGCCGAGCATGTAGTCGTAAACGCGCGCCAAGGCCGGTTTCGTGACGTCGACGCCGGCTGCCGTCCAATCCACCATTCGCGCACCTCTCGCCAATCCGGAAGTGAATCTCCAAATACCGGAAGCAGATTCTAAAATGACGCGGAGGGCACTCAGTAGGCCATTCGGCCGCTGATTGTAGGGTGGGCCCATGGAGAGCTTGCGGTTGATCGACCAGTGGCCGGTGGAGAACGCGGCAGCGGCGGTGGTGCGCGCCGACGGCACCGTGGCCGGCCGCCACGGCGACGCGGGCCGGGAGTTCCCGCTGGCCTCGGTCACCAAGCCGCTCACCGCCTACGCGGCGCTGATCGCCATCGAAGAGGGCGTCGTCGAGCTGGACACCCCGGCCGGTCCAACCGGCGCGACCGTCCGGCACCTGCTCGCCCACACCTCCGGCCTGGCCTTCGACTCACCCAAGACCCAGGCCGAGCCGGGGAACCGCAGGATCTACTCGAACACCGGGTTCGAGCAGCTCACCGAGGTGCTGACCGAGCACTCCGGCATCCCGTTCGCCTCCTACCTGGACCAGGCGCTGTTCGAGCCGTTGGGCATGGCGAACACCCGGCTCGACGGCTCCCCCGCCGCGGGCGCCGTGTCCACCGTGGACGACATGGTCCGGTTCGCCGCCGAGGTGCAGCAGCCCAAACTGCTCGACGCGTCGACCGTGGCGGAGGCGACGTCCGTGGTGTTCCCCGGGCTGACCGGCGTGCTGCCGGGCTACGGCAACCAGAAGCCGAACGACTGGGGCCTCGGCTTCGAGATCCGCGACCACAAGAGCCCGCACTGGACGGGTTCGGCCAGCTCACCGCGCACGTTCGGCCACTTCGGGCAGTCCGGCACGTTCCTCTGGTTCGACCCGGACGCCGGGGCGGCGTGTGTCGCGCTGGCTGACCGCGCCTTCGGCCCGTGGGCGATCGAGGCGTGGCCGCCGTTCACCGACGCCGTGCTCGCGGAACTGGGCGGCTAGGGCTCCATCACCCGGATCGGGCTGCCCGCCTGGTAGGCGGCGATGTCCTCGACGGCGTCGCCGTAGAAGATCTCGTAGACCTCGCGGGTGACGTAGCCGATGTGCGGGGTGAGCACGGCGTTGTCCAGTTCGCGGATGGGGTGGTCCGCGGCCAGCGGTTCCTCGTCGTAGACGTCGATCGCGGCCGCGCGGATCGTCTTGGCGCGGAGGGCGTCGAGCAGCGCGGTTTCGTCGATGATCGGGCCGCGCGAGGTGTTGACCAGCAGCGCGGTCGGCTTCATCAGCGCGAACTCGTCCGCGCCGACCAGGCCGCGCGACCGGTCGCTGAGCACCAGGTGCACCGACAGCACGTCCGACTGGCGGAACAGGTCCTCCTTGTTCACCGCGGTGACACCGTGCTCGGCGGCCCGCGCCTGGGTTAGGTTCTGGCTCCAGGCGATGGTCTCCATGCCGAACGCCTGTCCGATCCGCGCGACACGGGCGCCGAGCCTGCCCAGGCCGAGCAGGCCAAGCGTCTTGCCGTGCAGGCCGGTGCCGACGGTGCGCTGCCAGCCGCCGTCGCGCACGGACTGGAACTCGGTCGGCAGGTTCCGCGAGGCGGCGAGGATCAGCGCCCACGTGTGCTCGGCGGTCGGGTGCGCGATGTAGCCCGTGGACGACACCACCACGCCGAGGCGGTTCGCCGCGGCCACGTCGATCGCCGCGTTCCGGCGACCGGTGCTCACCAGGAGCTTCAGGTCGGGCAAGCGGGACAGCAGCGCCTCGTCGAAGCGGGTGCGCTCGCGCATCGCCACGACCGCCTCCACCCCGGCGAGCCGCCGAACCAGTTCGTCCTGGTCGCCGATGTGCTCGGTGAACACCTCGACCTCGGCCCCGAGTGAGTCCCAGTCGGCGAAGCTGAGCGCGACGTTCTGGTAGTCGTCCAGGATGGCGATCTTCATGGCGGCCAGGCTAACTCCCGCTCAGAACCACCGGGGCACCAGCACGTCGACCCGGACCAGGCGGTGGTCGGAGGCGTCGTTCAGCCTGGCCAGCGGCGAGTCCGGCAGCGGCCAGAAGACCTCGGCCCGCCACGGGACCAGCCCGTGCGACGGCAAGACGTAGTCGACGCGGAGATTGCCGGGCGTGTTGTCCGCGAAGTCGCCGGTGTCCAGGAACGCCGGACCGCGGTGCGTGGTGTTCGCGCCGCCCTGGTCACGCGCGGCCTGTGCGCCGCCGAGGCTGCCGGGGTGCGGGTCGATCACGCGCGGTGCGCGCAGGAGGCGCTCGATGCCGCCGTCGATGCCGTCGCCGTCGTGCTGGTCGGCGTTGTTGTCACCGGCCACGACGAAGCGGTCGCGCGGGCCGAGCCCACCCCGGCCGCCGCGGTCGTCGTAGATGTACCCGGCTTTGCCCGGGGTGACGTAGTCGGCCCAGAACCGGACCTCGTCGTGGTTCTTCGTGCCGTTGCGGTCCTCCGGTCCGTCGAAGACCGGCGGCGTCGGGTGCGACACGAGGAAGTGCACGTCCGACCCGGCGACGCGAATCGGCAGGTCCCAGTGCGATTTCGAGGACAGGCGCAGGACGTTCAGGATCTCCGGGGAGTACCAGTCGCCCTTCGCCGGGGTGGCCGGGTCGTCGGGCAGCAGCGCGTCGGGCATGTCGACCCAGCGGAACCGCTGGAACGTCCGCGCGGCGGCGATGTCGATCGGGTACTTCGACAGCACGAGCATGCCGTACTGGCCTTCGAAGGTGCCGAACCCGTGGGCGTCGTTGCCGCCCT